>NZ_PIPL01000001.1:305745-611490 GCF_003987145.1 Aliidiomarina minuta
CAGGTATTGCTATGCGTGCATAACCCCTGTCAGCATTTTTGGGCTGACATCGTCGATGGTCGTGAGATGTTTCGCCGCGACATGCAGGCCCGGCAGGCGCGTAAAACTGACAACGAATTTAGTATGGACGAGCTGCACCAGCATGCGCAGCCATTATTGGCGTCCTGGGGTAAACAAGGCCGGGATTATATCCGTTTGCTGGATCTCTTTGATGAAACCAGGCAGAAAGAAGAATTCTTTAATGATCTGCGTTTTGATATTTTTGATGAAACCCCGGCACAGACATTATTACAACAACTGCAAAGCGATATTCTTAACTTGCGCCCATTGGCGGAAACTCATGATCAGTGGCAGCGACAGTTAGCCGCTTCAGACACTTCTATTGTGTTACATAATGCTCATAGTCCGCAGCGGGAAGTTGAAATTTTACATGATCAGCTACTGGCTGCTTTTGCCGCAGACACTGAATTAAAACCCCGGGACATTATGGTGATGGTTCCCGATATCAATGCTTATGCTCCGTATATCGATGCCGTGTTTGGTCGCCTGGAGACAAAAGACAAACGCTTTATTCCTTATACTATTGCGGATCAGGGCGAACGTCATCGTAAGCCTTTGCTGATTGCACTGGAAATGATTATGGGGGCGCCAGAGTCACGTTTTGCCAGTAGTGATATTTTTGATTTGTTGCATGTGCCGGCGCTACAGAAGCGTTTTAAAATCGATCCGGCGGATGTTGAACAAATACAACAGTGGGCTGAACAGTCAGGCGCCCGCTGGGGATTGCATGGGTTGCATCGCCAGTCATTGGGGCTGGATGTCGCTTTCGATGAAAATAGCTGGCACTTTGCCTTACAGCGCATGCTTTATGGTTATGCAGCAGGCGAGTTGCAGGGAGAACCGTGGCAACAGATTGAACCTTTTACCCCGGTCTCTGGAATTCAGGCCCGCATAGCAGGGGCACTGGCGGAGTTACTGGAGTACCTGGAAAGGTACTGGCAATTGCTGGCTGAGCGCAGAACTGTGGCTGAATGGCATCCGTTACTGAATCAGTTACTGGATGACTTTTTTGTTGCTGATACGGATAACGAACAGCTGTTGCTGAGCAAACTGCGATCTTTTCTGGACAGCTGGCTGGAGGCTTCCGATGAAGCTGCTTTCGGGCTACCGGTAGGTTATAACATTATTCAGGAGTTATGGCTTAGCAGTATGGACGAGACAGGTCTGAATCAGCGGTTTATGGCTGGAGCTGTTAACTTTGCAACCTTAATGCCCATGCGTGCTATTCCGTTTAAGAAGGTCTGCCTGCTCGGTATGAATGATGCAGACTACCCGCGCACTACGACTCGTCCGGATTTTGACTTGATGGCCCAGGATTATCGCCCGGGCGACCGTTCCCGCCGTGAAGACGATCGTTATTTGTTTTTAGAGGCCTTGTTATCAGCCAGGGAGCAATTTTATATCAGTTGGATAGGACAGAACAGTCGTGACAACAGTGATATTCCAGCTTCGGTTTTGGTCGGGCAATTGTGTGACCATCTGGTGGCTGGCTGGGCAACTGATGATAGCGATGAGGCTCGGGATAATTTGTTAGAACAGTTGACGACCAAACACTTTTTACAACCATTCAGTGCTCATTACTTTGCTACATCCGACAGTAGCAAAGACTATTTCACCTACGCTGCAGAATGGCAGGCAATTTATAGTCCAGGCCAGCAAGACGCTGCAACTGCGCTATTACCAGAGTTTCGTCAGCAAGCTCCTTTTAGCATCCGACCCTGGGTGGATCTTTTGAAAGAGCCCGCCAGAGTATTTATGCAACAAAGGCTGGGTGTTTATTTGCCGGATTACGCCAACGTAGATCTGGACGATGAATTATTTGTGGCGGATAACCTGAACGTCTGGCAGTTTAAAAATGAAATTTTAACGGAGCTGGTATCTGCTTATAAAAAAGGTCAGCTGAGTGCTCATGGAGAAGATGTTGAGCAGCATATTGCGCGCAGTTTTAAACGTATTCAGCGCCGCGGAGAGCTCCCGTTAAGCCAGGCTGCGGAGCAGGTAAAAATTGACATCAGTGCTTCCAGTCAGGATATATTTGATACTCTGCGTGGCTATCTTGATAGCTTCGCAGAGGCTGTGCCTGACGTTGCCATCAACGTGGAGTTAAATGGCATGCAGTTGGCAGAAAACTGCAGTAATTTATATCGCCTTAGTGGCAACGAACAGGTCTCTCAGTTGTACATGACTGCCAGTAAGGTAGTTAAACGCAACTCCCGGCGCAGTATTTATACATATCGTAATCTGCTGGAACCCTGGTTACGGCATTTACTGCTTTGTCAGCACTTCCAGCAGCCCGTGCAGACGGTAATAGTGGGCGAGGGCGGTGCGGTCACTTTACCCCCTATTGATAACGAACAGGCCAGCTTATGGTTGCAGGATCTGGCTGTTGTAATGCAGCGAGCACTGCGTGAACCACTCCCCGTAGCGCTGGCTTTGGGCCTTCCGTGGTTAGAAATGGAAGACGAGAAGCGCTCTGAGTCAGCATTGCATAATATATATGAGGGTAGTGCGTTTAGCCCGGGACAAAAAGAGCACCTGCCTTATCTGGCACGTTTTTATGGTGATGTCAGTAGCTTACTGCATAGTGACGATTTTGCGGCCTTAAGCGCGAAGCTATATCAGCCTTTACTGGATACGCTCAGTAAGGAGACCAGTAAATGACTGCTTCAGTGACGTTGAAAAATCCGATGTCGCTGCCACTCACGGGCAGCTCCCTTATAGAAGCCAGCGCAGGTACCGGTAAAACCTATACTATCGCTGCAGCATATGTGCGGTTCATTATCGCTCATGTGCCTAACCGTCAGGGCACAGAGTTGCAACGGGAAGCCTTATTACCGCCGGACATTTTAGTGGTTACTTTTACTAAAGCGGCTACGGCTGAGCTGAAAGAACGCATCAGGGCGCGTTTGGTGGAAGCGGCAAAATGGTTTCGTGAAACGACATCAGCTAAGCATAAAGACGCTTTTTTGCAGGCGCTGCGCGAGGACTATGATGAAGCTTACTGGCCTGCCTGTGCCCGTTCTTTACAGGTAGCCGCGGAGTGGATGGATGAAGCCAGTGTTTCGACTATTCACAGCTGGTGTCAGTCAATGTTGCGAGAACACGCTTTTAGTAGCGGTAGCCTTTTTAAGCAGGAACTTTCGACAGACTTAGAACCATTTAAACTGGAAGCTACCCGCGACTACTGGCGGAACTTTTATTATGCGCTTAACGCGGAAGATTATCAGCAGGTAGCCAGTTGCTGGAAAACACCTTATCAACTCTATCAGGCAGTCCGTAATCTATGGTCTGGTGGCCAGTATGATGAGGTACCGACCGTATTAGATATGCAGGCTGTGTATCGTGCTCGTGATCAGCGTATTGCAGAACATTTAAAGCCATATAAAGCAAAGTGGAAGTTATGGGCTGATCAGCTGATTGAGTTTATTGAGCAGGCCGAAGCGCAGAATAAGTTGACCAATAAGCGTAAGTTGTCCGCTAAAAAAGCACGGACCGAGCTGGAGCCGGTAAAAAACTGGGCGATGGATGAGCAGGCTCAGGAATTGAAAATATCACCTACTTTCGCCAATCATTTAACCAGCCAGGGTCTGGCTGAGCTTTACGAGGGTACTGTACCTGAGCTGCCCGGGCTGAATCAGTTAAGCCGATTACAGGAGGCGGTTAAGAAGCTGCCTGGCATTAAAACAGATTTGACCTGGCATGCGGTAGCCTGGATTAAAGATCGCTTTCAGCGACAGTTGCAACGGCAAGCACTCATGGGGTTTGACGATATTATAAAAAATACTCGTCAGGCGCTGGAAGGAGAGCAGGGACAGCATTTAGGCGAGATCATGCGAGCGCAGTTCCCTGTCGCTTTGATCGATGAGTTTCAGGATACTGACCCGGATCAATATGCCATCTTCAATGCCGTGTATCAGGTCGCTGAAAATGATCAGCAAACGGCGGTATTTTTAATTGGTGATCCTAAACAGGCCATTTATGCTTTTCGCGGAGCTGATATTTATACCTACCTGCAAGCCCGGGCCGATACTGCTGGACGCCATTTCACTCTGGCTCGTAACTTTCGTTCTACCAGCGCTATGGTAAATGCTGGTAATCAGTTGTTTTTGCCGGCAGAGCGACGGCCCGGTAAAAAAGCTTTCTTATTTGGCGACGGGGATTTTAATCCGGTTCCTTATACCGAAGTGGAGGCAAGTGGCCTTAAAAAAAGGTTACTTATTGATAATCAGGATGCTTCACCTTTGCAGCTCTGGACGTCGCAGCCAGAAGAGGATACTGAGCTAAAAGGGGAGACTTATCAGCAAACACAGGCCGAGAGCTTTGCCACTTACATCACGGAATTGTTAAACCTGAGTACTGCAGGTAAGGCTGGTATCCTTGATGAAGATCAGTGGCAGCCCTTACAAACCAAAGATATAGCGATCCTGGTGAATAACAGGTTTGAAGCCCGGCAAATGCAGAGCGCATTGCGCCAGCGTAATATTCCCAGCGTGTATCTGTCAGACAGTAATTCTGTGTATGACGCACCAGTAGCTATTGATTTACTGGCCATACTACATGCTTGCGCCAACCCCGGCGACGCCAGAGCATTAATGGTGGTGTTAAGTTCCAGTTTGCTGAACCTGGATATAAGCGAACTGGACCAATTGCGGGACGATGACTTTTTATGGGATAAGCGTGTTGAGCAATTTATCGAGCTTGGTGACAAGTGGGACCGTCAGGGTGTTCTTACTATGTTGCATGCCGTGTTACATCAATTCCAGGTACCACAGCGGCTGAAAGCAGAACAGGGCGGCGAGCGTTTGTTGACCGACCTGCTGCATCTGGCTGAATTGTTACAGCAGGCAGCTTCCAGCCTGGAGGGCGAACAGGCGCTCATTCGCTACTTTACTGAGCAGATATACGCAGAGCGGGAAAGCCACAGTGATGAGCAGGTTGTGCGTTTAGAAAGCGACGCCGATTTGATTCAGATAGTAACTATTCATAAATCTAAAGGTCTCGAATATCCACTGGTATTTTTACCTTTTATTTCAGCTTGCAGACCGCAGACGGCTGGCAAAGGTGTGCTGCATTATCATGACTCTTCAGGCATAAGGCAAAGCACGCTGGAACCTGATGACGATGCCTTGCAGCAAGCTGAAGAAGAGCGTCTGGGGGAGGATATTCGCAAGCTTTATGTGGCGGTAACCCGGGCTAAGTTTGCCTGTTGGGCTAGTCTGGCGCCAGTTAAAAACTGGCAAAGCAGCGCACTGGCGTATCTGGCTGGAGCGCAGCAGGACTTTGTCGAGGCAGCGCTCAGTACCTGGGCCGAATCAGCGGTGAAGGTGAGTCCTTTGCCAGAGGCAACCGCTGATAGCTACCAGCCTGTGGTGCGGGAAGATCTTCAGCTGGCGCATTGTAAAATGCCGCCTGGGAGAGTGCTTGAGAATTGGTGGATTGCCAGTTACAGCGCCTTAAAATACGGTGCAATGCGCGAACCGGAATCAGCGCTTGAGGCAAACTTGCAAGAACTGGAGCTGCAAGAAGTAGAGCTGCAAGAAGTAGAGCTGCAAGAATTAGAACTGCAAGAATTAGAACTGAATGAAAAGCTAATTGATAGACCTGCAGCGGGTGGCATTCACCAGTTACCCCGGGGCGCAGGGCCCGGTACCTTCCTACATAACTTACTGGAAGATGCTGCACAAACAGGTTTTGCTGAAATAGCAGCGCAAGCCGACAGCCGTATGGCTCTGATTGAGAGGCGTTGCCGAAGCAGCCATTGGGCGGAGCGCACTGAATTGTTGAATAACTGGCTGCAGGCTTATTTAAATACTGAATTTGTTGCTGGCGATAGCTCCTTGCGGTTATGCGATCTCCAGGTGTATAAAGCAGAACCCGAGTTTTGGTTTCGGGTTCAGGGGGTTAATGCAGTCGCTCTGGACAACCTGGTTATTGAACAGGTGTTGCCCGGCCATGCTCGTCCAGGTCTTCTTAATAACTACCTGAATGGTATGTTAAAAGGCTTTATTGACCTGATTTTTGAATACCAGGGCAAATATTACGTAGCTGATTATAAGTCTAATTACCTGGGGCCTGATGATGCGTCTTACACGCAGGAAACGATGCGCGACAAGATTCTGAACAGCCGTTATGACATGCAGTATGTGATTTATATCCTGGCTTTGCATAAATTATTACAGTCCCGGCTGGGAGATGCTTACGATTATGATGAGCATGTTGGTGGCGCGCTTTATTTATTTCTGCGTGGACATAATGCCCCTTCACGCGGAGCTTTTTTTGATAAACCCAGTCGCCAGCTCATTGAGCAACTGGATGCACTGCTAACCGCACAGGGAGAAGATAATGTCTGAACTGATGCGGCTATTGCAAAACTGGCAGCAGGCTGGCTGGATAGGCCAGCTTGATATGGCTTTTGCTAAATTTGTGCAGCAGGAGAGTGACGCCAGTGACCTGGTAACTCTGGCTGCTGCTCTGCTTTCTCACCAGGTTGGTCGCGGTCATGTATGCATGGACCTGGAAGGCTTGCTGAAAGCTCCGGAACAGGTGTTAGGGTTGCCTCCAGAACACTACCGGGGCGCCGGAGCTGAGCCGGATGAGCCTGTTACACCCTCGCTTTTACTGGCTTCCGTCGACCTTGATACCTGGTTGCAACAGTTGTCTGAGAGCAACGTGGTCTGCCAGCACAATGCCCCTTTGGTAATTGCCGGCAGGTATCTTTATTTAAGACGTTACTGGCAGCATGAGCATTTCATTGCGGAGGATCTATCGCGACGCATGGAAAATTCAGACAGCTCTGTGAGCCCACAACTATTACCTTTGTTGAATCAGTTATTTCAGCCTGTAAAACAAAAAAGCACGGCCACCCAGGATATGATGAGCCAGGTGAACTGGCAAAAGTTAGCCTGCGCAAATACATTGCGTAGTCAATTTAGCGTGATAACCGGGGGGCCAGGTACGGGCAAAACCTATACGGTCGTGCGCCTATTGGCGTTATTGCATAAGCTGCATGGTGCTAACGGCACTAACCCTCCGCGTATTCTGCTAGCAGCCCCGACGGGTAAAGCTGCCGCACGTTTGAAGAGCTCTATTTTGCAGGCACTGGGTGAGCTAAAAGATCCGCAAAAGAATCCGCAATTGCAAAACTGGCACCCGATCTTTGCGCAAATTAATGCAGAAAGTAGTACCTTGCATCGTATGCTGGGTAGTCAGAGCCGTCAGCGCGCTGGCTCCTTTCGCTATAACAAAGACAACCCTTTACCCGCTGATGTGCTGGTTATCGATGAAGCTTCTATGGTCGACATTGAGATGATGTCAGCTGTATTACAGGCATTGCCTGTACATGCCCGCCTGATTCTGCTTGGGGATAAAGACCAGTTAGCTTCTGTGGAAGCGGGAGCTGTGCTTGGGCAGCTATGCGCAGGAGCTGAGGCAGGAGGATACGACGAGAACACTTTTAATTACCTGCAAAGCATTAGTGATGAAACTGAGCTGCCTGCATCCTTAGCGGCTAGTGGGCCCGTTACTAGTAGGTTACAGCACGTCATTATGCTGCGTGTTAGCCGCCGCTTTGCTGATCAAAGTGGTATTGGCAAGCTGGCATTTGCAGTAAATGCAGGAGATTCGTCTGCAGTTGCTTCGATTATCAACGTTGCTGGTCAGGCGCCATACCAGGATATTCAGGTACTGGCTGCTGAAAACGCAGAGTCTGCGTCAGTAAAAACGCTGTGCCAGGAGGGTTTTGCCAGCTACCTGAAGTTATTAAAAGCCGGGCCTGGTGAAAATGCCAGTGAACAGGAGAACGACGAATGGGCGCGGAAGGTATTAAATGAATATGCTCAGTTCCAGCTACTTACTCCAGTGCGTGAAGGTGAATGGGGAGTTAGGCGCTTGAATGAGTTGGTGAAGGGCTGGCTACCGCGGCAGGGCGCAAGTAATGAGCAATGGTATGCCGGGCGTCCTGTAATGATAACAGCCAACGATTATAGTCTGAATCTGCGCAATGGGGATATTGGTATATTATTGCATCGGCACAGTGATGACACTAAGCGGGTGGTTTTTATTGATGGTGATAACAAAGTGCGTTGGGTATTACCCAGTCGGCTTACTCATGTGGAAACCGCGTATGCTATGACAGTGCATAAGTCCCAGGGCTCAGAGTTTACCCATACCGTTATGGTTATGCCGGATCGGGATAACCCCACGCTGAGCAAAGAATTACTCTATACCGGAATTACCCGGGCGAAAGAACGCCTGAGTCTGGTATTGCCTAAACCAGCGTTGCTGATTAATACAGTCACTAAACCAACTCAACGTCTCGGTGGATTGCGCTTCGGTGGAGAATGAGTTGTGATGGGACAGTGCTAAAAAGCGCTGTCCCATCACCATTTCATTACCTTTAACCTAGCCCATAAAGAATGCCTGAATGCCGCCTGCCGCTTGAGCATCGTGCATAAAGAGAACGAGTGCAGCCAGAGTCAGGATGGCATACAAAATATTGCTCAACGAGTACCAGCGAGAGCGATTTTGACGTCCATTCATTTTAATCATATTACCCTCCTGATTGATTAATCACTAAACTACCAGCACTCAAAGTATAGAAGAGTGCTGTGTAAGCAGAGTGTAAAGACTAAAGAGGGAGGACTATGTGACTGACTTTATGGAGAAAATAAATTGGAACTTATTTACTCTAGTGAACTACATAAAGTGACCCGGTTGCGACCCGCGTTTTTCCCTTTATAGACAGCCTGGTCAGCCTGGTTTAATACCATGTCTGCTCGTGGGACACCTTTTTGCATGGCTGCTATGCCAAAAGTCGCCGTCACTTTGAAGTTTTCACCGTTATGAGTGAAATTTAGCTGACCGATGACGATGCGTAATTTCTCTGCGAGAACAGCAGCTTCCTCGGGGCTGGTGTGAGGCATAATCAGAGCAAACTCTTCGCCGCCAATGCGGGCAAAAATATCCGTGCGACGTATGTTCTTCTGAACCTCTTCTGCGATGCGTTTTAGCACCTCATCGCCCATTGCATGGCCGTAGGTGTCATTCACTTTCTTAAAAAAATCTAAATCAAACATGGCGACACAAACTACTTGTTGCTCGCGTTGCACTGAGGCGAAGAACTCTTCCATACGCAGGATAAAAAAGCGGCGATTATAAATACCTGTCAATTCATCCGTAGAGGCAAGTTTTTTTAATTTATCCTGATACGCTCGCTGTTCGGTGATATCGACCACCATGCCAGCCCAAATGATGCTGCCGCTGCTGGTTCTTCGTGGGACTGAATAACCTGATACCCAAATGGTTTTATCAGGCAGACAAATCCGGTATTCAACTCTCCATTCTCGCATGCTTTCTGCGGATTGTTGAATACTCTCTTTTACTGCAGATAAATCGTCAGGGTGAATATGCTGGTAAACCATATCAGCATTGTCGCGTATATCTTCCGGATCTACCCCATAGATACGTTTTATGCCCTGGCTGGTATAAGGAAAGCAGCTACTGCCATCTGCACGCAGTTCGTATTCGAAAATAACGCCAGGTACAATTTCTGCTAGCTTCTTCAGACGCATTTGCAACAGATTAAGTTCGCTTAACGGGTAAAAAGAGCCGATGAAGTCGGTGGCGCGATCGCTACTGGTAACGGCTCGGGTGCGATCTACTATCCAGCGATACTCGCCAAAAGCATCCAGGAGCCGATACTTACGATAGAGCGTGTCGCTGCTGCCATGATTAATCCAGTCTTCAAACAGGGCGCTTTGTTTTGCGACATCGTCAGGGTGTACCTTAGAGTGCCACCATTCACTGGCATCCCCTTCGGCTCCGGCCAGGCCCATCAAGTTTTCATCGTCATCAAAGATATACATACGGCCGCTGCTAAAAGAGATGCTATAAACCAGAGAGGGCAAGGTTTTTACCAGGTTATTGAGCTGTGTCTGAGCTTCCAGGCAATGCTGTTCCAGGTTCTTTTGCTCACTAATAGCGGTTAGTGTGCTTATGACTGTGCGCGGTTCCTCATCTTCATGCTGGAGTAGGTTGGCTTCTTCTTTAAACCAGAGCCAGTGCCCACTTTTATGTTTAATACGCGCTTCATAGCTGTAATGGTCGCGAAATCCACTGGTAATTTCTTTACGTGCACTTATACATAATTGAGTATCTTCCGGGTGCAGCAGGTCCAGCCAGTCCTGAGTACTTATCGCTGCTGGGGTGGTGAGCTCATAACCTAATAACCTGTCCCAGCGACCATAGAGTTCTATAGTGCTGGAATTCGTCTGCCAAAGCAGCACACCTGCTTCTATGGATTTTAGAATGTCAGACTGAAGCAGCGTTGAAGATGATTTGGCAAGCATGGGCAGGTTCTCTGGAAATTGATTTTATACAATTTTGAGATTACCGGAAAACGAACTGACTTTATAGTTCAGACGGTTTAATAATTCATCGTTTTCGGACCCAGCGGTCATCTACCTGAACGTATTGTCCTGTTGGAGTGCGTTCAATAGCCCGTTTTCCAGCCATAGCCTCAACATCGGATACTGCAATATTATTATTTTCAGCAATCCGGGTATACTCAGCGCGGCGGGCATCATTAATCAGACGCACGATAGTTTCCGCTTCAGCCGACTCCTCAACTACCACGCCGAGGTAGCCATTCTGGCGCTCTCCAACCAGCCCCTGTTCTTTTGCAGAGGTTAATTCAGACATAGCCTCCTGCAAAGTCATAGCATTGGCAGAAGTTGCCAGCAAAAGCAGTAAACTGGCGAAAAAGGTACGTATAAAAAGTGCAGATGACATAATTTATCCTTAAAATAATCCGCTGGAGTCACTGAAGATTTGATCCAATTCACGATCAACGCGAACATAGATTTCATGATCAATCTTAACGTTTAAATTAATCGTAATAGGCTCGTTTGGCATCGCCACCTGCACCGTTGGCGTGCAGCCCGCGGTGAGCAGTGGGGTGATGCAGACGAGCAAAGCTAGGTATCGCATAGTTTCTCTCTTAGCGCCCATGGTTAGCGGTTTCTGGATTGCAGCACCCGTTGCTGCACCCGTTCCTGAATAATAGTACTGACCTGATTACTTAACTGCAGACTAGTAATTAAATCAGGCAAATTTTCTTGCAGCGTAATATTTAGATTTATTGGGTGGCCCTGTTGCCAGTCAGGATTGTGTCCATGCAGGCGCACCGCCAATAACAAGGTCCCGTCTGTTTGATAGCTGACTCCGCTGTCCAGAATAGAGTAATGAAAGTCCTCCAGTGCATCAACGGCTATTTTTACTCCTGGATTAGAGGCTGCCATGTCTGTCGCCTGTTGTGAACGGAATTGTAACTGCCCGCCTGGGGGCAAGGCGCCCAGACGGCCCTGAACTACACTTATTCCTTCTGAGTCCCATTGCACCGGAATGGTTCCGGAAAGCAGACCACTGCCACTAATGTCTGACGCAGGGTATTGCAATAATAACTGATTAAGGTCGACCTGGTTAATCACAAGTTGTGCTTCCAGCACTTCATCAGCAAGATGATAAATACGGTTTTCCAGGCTCAGACTGCCGTTAAATAAAGCTAACTGATTGTGTTGTAAGTTCAGTTGCCCGCTGAATGGACTGTCTAGCGCCGCTGCATAATAGGTTGCGGCTAACTCAAAAGGACCAAAGTCGAGCCCCTGGCGAATGTTTTCAACCTGTAATTGAGGTAGCGATAAAGCGAGCTTTTCATTGTCCAGAGTTGCTGCAAACTGCGCGTTTAAGCCGCTGAATTCGGTAGTGTTATAAACACCCGCAAGATCGCTCACTCCCAGCGTTGCAGTGACCTGCCATTGGTTGATATCTCCTGCATTGAGCGTTAAAGGCATTCTCAGTTGGCCGCTGGCATTGCCACGACCGCGTTGCAACGTAAGTAGTTCAGGCCAGTCGGCGAGCGTTTCCGCTAGTGGATTACCAGCAAGCAGGAAAATATCGCTCAACTGCCAGTCTACCAGCAGTTGTTCTGTGTTGAGGAGCGCCTCATGGCGCAGTCGTAAACCGCTTTCATTACTCAGCTCTGCGGTTAAGTTCAGTTCCTGCAGGGTGCCTCGCAACTGGCCTTGCCAGCTCCAGTTTTGCGTCTGTAGCAGCTCCTGCTGAAGGGACTTAAAGTTAATATTCATATTCGCAGTCAGGCTGAGTTCGTCTATATACTGCGGGTCGCCTTGAACCTGCCAGTGGGGAATGTTCAGCTGCAGGGCTTCGACGCTGAATTGAGCATCCTGCAAAGAGAAATTAAGGTGTAGCGGTTGCGATGAACTAAGAGTTAACTGATCAGGCTGCCAGCTAAAGTTGACGCCGAATGTAGCTTGTACGTTCTGTAAGCTTAAGTCTTGCCAGTGGTACTCTTGTTGCGTGAGTTGTACTTGTGCATTACTTGCCCTGATAGCGGGTTCTTCCAGGTTGAGCAGAATTTCACTGTTAAGTTGTAACTCGGTGTCACCCTGGCTTTGTAGTTTAATCTGCAGGGGCAGAGCATTTAAAGCCGGTGCTAATTCGTTGTTAGCGTTCACCTGCCATTGCAGATTCCCCGGTTGCAGGCCATAGGGTTGTACTAACTCATTGTAATCCGGGTCTGATAAAATACCGCTGGCGTCGAGCTGGTAGTGGCTAATGTGACTATTGTGCAGATGTATTTCAGCGTTAGCCTGGCCTTGTATACTGCCTATTGAAGGAATGTTAACAGGAGTCGGGCTATTAGCTTCCAGTTGCAGGGCGCCGTTTAGTTGTTGATACCAGTCTGAAATATCAAGCTGGCGATCCAATGCAAAATACCATTGGCTGGATAAACTGGGGCTTTCCGTGGAGGAGAGTAGAGATTGTTCAATGTTATCAGTAACGGACGGGGGCAATGAATAGAACTCGCGAAACAATGCTGTTGCCTGTGGCAATACCTGTACATACAGGGATCCTGACCAGTCGTCGGATTGCAGGCTGGTATCGACAGCGAGTCTTAGTTGTTCTGGAATAATAGCCTGTAAACTTAGCGTAGCGTTCAGATATTGCGACCAAAGTTGCAGGTCAAAATCATCTGTTAAATTGCTTTGCCAGCTTCCTTCAAGACTGGCCTCGTTATTAATCTCATGAAGCCGGTTATAAACTGCAGGAGAAAATTGCAGACCCCATTTTAACAACTCTTGCTGCAGCCACTCAGCGGGTGGCTGGGCTGTTACCTGAAAACGGCCGCTCTTAATATCGCTATACAGTTGCAAATCTAATTGCTGTTCAGCGGCAAGATAGAGCCTTATGTCAGGCTGTTGGTGGTGGCCAGAGTATTGCACGTCGAGTGACAGTTGCTGCTCTTCATTTGGCTGTTGCCCGGGATTAAGGCGTAAATTGATGTCTAACTGTTGCTGGTTGTTTACCAGCAATTCAGCGTAATAGTTGCAGGTATTGTCGGTACAGGGCAATTGCAGCTGAGCATCCAGAATATTCAGGGTTTCTGGTAGCCAGCCTGGCAGCGTCCAGTCGTCGGGCAACTGAAAAGAACTCTCTTCAGCTGGCGAACCGAAATCTGGGAACTGATTCAGGCTCAAATTTATCTTCTCAATTACCACAATTTCCAACTGGGGGCGCCAGTTCAGCCATTGCCAGCTCAAATGCATCTGTTCAACCTGCACGGGCATTCGCAGATTCTGATCGTGATAAATAAAGCTGAGCTCAGATAAGCCGACGTGCCTGGTGCCCAAACTACTAAACTCATAGTTTAGTTGGGAAATCGGCAGTTGTTTTAACTGGTGTTGCAGATACAGCCAGGCTGCTACTCCGGAAGCTAGCAGTACTCCTGCCAGCAGACTGACAATGATTAGAAAACGGCGCATAAACTTCTCGTTGCTTGCCTCACTTTTTAAGCATAAACAGAGGGATGCAATGGGGCAATGTATTTACACAAGCTTAGTACATTTATGTTAGTAAAGTTAGCATTCACAGCAGTTTGCACTAAGCTTACAGAGTGTTGGTGAATGCAATTAGAGGGTAAAAGTTATGGGTTTTTGGGCTAAATTATTCGGCGGTGACTCTGCTAAAGAAGATGATTCTGAAAAGCCGCGCAAGGTATCAGATGAAGATCAACCACGAGTGGTAAAAGATGGTGATGAGACTAAGCGCGGTAGCCAGTTAGATAAAGAAGAACTGGAAGCAAAGCATCGAGAGGATCTGGAAACACCCAAATATACTGAACGGCCGAAAGAAGAGAAAATGGCCGGAGGTGCTAAAAAGAAAAGCGATAAAGAAGATTAGGAGGAATTAAGGTATGGGATTTTTTAGTAAAGTTTTCGGCGGGCTTTTTGAGCCTAAGAGGGAGCCTCAGCCGCAGCCTAAGCCAGGTTCTACGGGTAATAAGAGTAAAAGTCAGGATATAAGTCACGAAGATGGGCCTAAATATAGCGGGCGGGAAGAAGAAACTAAGGCCCAGAAGAATGCAGATCCTGAAACCCGTGAAATTGTGAAAGAGGCTCAGGAGTATCCTAGAGAAGATAAGCCAAACCCTACGGCGGATGCTGCTAAAACCGCAGGTAAGACGACATCATCAAAAAGCCCGCAGGAGCAGCAAAAAACTCAACCCAAGCCTGGAGCGAAGCAACGTAAAAAGCCGACTAACACAGCAACAGGTAAAAATGATAATTAGGCAAAAACTGGATACTGATCAAATCAGTATCCAGCTAGTTGCTGTACACTTCCAATAAAATCACCATTCAACTAAATCCAACTACCTAAGAGGTGTTATGTCGCTCAATATTCTTGTATTTCTTGGTTCTGTCAGGGACAGTACCCCGCCTAAGCCTGCGCGGGTAGGCAAACGCGTAGCCCTGGCCTGTGAGCGTATTTTAAATGACGCCGGTCATCAGGTTGAGGTCATAGATCCTCTGGACTCTAAATGTCCGGATGTCTTCAAGCCGGCTTTCGCTTATAGCGATAAAGAACGTCCGGAAATGCTGCAAAAGTTACAGGACAAAATTGAAGCCGCAGATGCTTATGTCATGGTCAGCCCAGAATATAACCATTCTATGAGCCCGGCGCTGGCTGAGCTGCTGAATCATTTTGGTAGTTCAAGCTTTGCTTATCGTCCCAGTAGTATTGTTACTTATTCTGCGGGTCAATGGGGTGGTGTCCGAGCCGCTGTGGCGCTGCGAAGCTTTCTGGGAGAGCTTGGCTGTTTACCGGTATCGGCGATGATACATGTTCCTAAAGCCTCCGAATCTATTGATGAAGAGGGTGCTTTTAAAGAAGACAGTGAGCGCTGGCAGGGTTATTTCGAACGTAGTTTTGCGCAGTTGCGCTGGTGGGCTGAAGCCACTATAGCGCAACGTGAGAAAGAAGATCCGCATCAAGCGGCGCCAGCTTTTAAGAGTTCACCTTCCCAGCGGAATGCACCCTGAAATCTTAATATAAACACGTTGCTAACAAATTATTTTAGACGGCTAGACTTCTATATGGAATCGTATTAGACTCGGCTTACTTTGTTTCAGCAGCGTGTTTGTTATGCCACTTAATCTCATCATTATCGGTACCGGAAATATCGCCAGTTATTGGCTGCAATATTTTGCGGAAAAGCTGCCGACAACTATACGTGTACATGCGTTGGTTAATTCAAAAGGCTTGCATTTAGTATCTACAGAGCGTCCTGTTTATAAGCAAATTCCACATTCGCTACATCAAGAAGCTGATACTCAATCGTTGGTAAGCAAAGCCCTGGCTTCCTTACCGGGGCCGAAGGCGGTTGTTGATCTGACTGCAAGTAAGATAATTAGCCGAGCCTATACCGACTGGGTTAAACAGGGAGCTCACCTAATTAGCGCGAATAAGTACGCAGGTTCCGCAGCACCTGATTTTTACCAGAAATTAAGGGATACTCTGGGCGAATGTAAGGGTCATTGGTTATATAACACTACTGTAGGCGCAGGGCTCCCCATCCAGAAAGCTATAGCGGAACGTCGCAGTTGCCATGATGAAATTGTTCAGTTGGAGGGCAATTTTTCCGGCTCTTTATCCTGGATTTTTCAGCAGTATAGAGCCGGTGATCGTTTTTCGGAGTGGTTGTTAAAGGCCGCTGAGATGGGGATGACAGAACCGGATCCAAGGGTTGATTTAAGTGGCCTGGATGTGGCTCGGAAACTATTAATTCTGGCTCGCGATGCTGGATGGCCATTGCAGTTAGCGGATATTGAACTGGAAAACCTGGTGCCTGAGGAGCTCAGAGCTGTCAGTCTGGAGCAATTCTGGCAACATTTGCCTTTGTTAGATGATTTTATCGAGCAACGCCAGGGCGGCGGCTGGCAATATCATTATCTGGGGCGTGTCAGCAGAGCCTGCGACGGACGAATAAGGGCGGTGGCTGGTTTGTATCCAATAGCCACCAATAGTCCTTATGCTCACTTAGTACCGGGCAATGCTAATTTTGTTATACACAGCCTGCAATATGGCAGTAGTCCGCTGATTATTCAGGGACCTGGCGCAGGGCGTGAAGTAACAGCCGCGGGTGTGCACAGCGACATACTTGAACTGAGTTCCCGGTTAAGTTAATTACTGACTTTCCAGGCGTTGAATCTCTTTCCATAGTTCATCGGCTTCCGCGGAAAGGGAGGAATGTGTGCGGATATCGCCATTACGTTGGGCTTGCATCGATTTTTCCTGCAATTGAGCCAGCTTTTTGCGTAGTTTCTTAGTAGGCGATTTATTAAAGAGTCCAAACATAAGGCTTCCAGATAGGGTGGTTGAATGCCTTTATACGAAGTACGCACGGAAAAGATCGCTTGAGCTTTTTTGACGTTGCTTTATAAATGGGGTTAGATGTAGCTCTTTTGCAGTCTGACGAGCCAGGAGTTAACGCCGTTGTGAACATTTCAAACATTCCTTTAGGGTATGCAATTCTGCCACTTGCATTTGCGTTACCTCTTATCTTGTCTGGCCTGTTATCCGCATTAGGTAAAAGTGATAAGTATTCCTTCAATCCTTTCTTGTTATTGGGTTTTTCCGTGCTTCTACCGCCAATAGGCTGGATTATATTCTTACGTCATCTGTACCGTATTCTGCGTTTGCCCAAAGAGGAAAAAGAGGAATAAGCTCATGGTTACTTAGCCTTGTGTTTTTTCTGTAAAGTTACAGCAGGATTATTGTTGTGGGGCAGTAGTAGCTTTTGAAAAAACGCATGTAACTGTCCATTAGACGCTTTGTCCCAGACCATTCGTGTAGAGCCTGATGTAGAGTCGAGAACCTGCATACAGGTCACGGAGCTCTTCGTGTTGTTGTATTGAGATGCCATAATAGAACCATAAGTGATAATCATTATCATTTAGATGATAGAGAAGCATCTCATAATATGCAAACCTCTTTTTTGTAAAGGCGATCATTTCTACTGATTAATTTAAAACCCTTAAAATACAGTTTATTACAGATTTTAATGCTTTTTGATGATGACAGGAGCGCCCCGTTTGTTAGTTAATTGTAAGTAAAACGTAAACTGTCTATTCGTGTAGTTTTTAATCATATAGGATGATTTTTATCGGGTTAAAAGGCTGTAACCAAAACACGGAAAGGAGGTTAACTTGAACATTTCAAACAGCGCTGATGCCTTAACGAATGTGCTTAATGGACTGGCTGCCATCGTTTATGTTTTCGATCCTGACAGTTATGAACTGCTTTATGTAAATGATTATGCAGTTAAGAACTTAAACACAGGTGAAGACCCTGAGCAGTTAGTGGGGAAAAAATGCGATCATTTCCCCTTTTGTACCCACCAGAAATATCATTTGAAGCAATACTCAACTCAGAATACTCAAATACGAGAATTCCATAATCCTCTGGATAAACGCTGGTATCAGTGTCGTGACAGTTATATCAGATGGAATGACGGACGTTTGGTGTGTCTGGAAATAGCTACGGATATAACCGAGCAGAAAAAAAATGAATTAGAGCTACAGCAGAGCATAGCGCGGGCTGAAGCCCTGGCGCACACTGACGAGCTGACTGGGTTGAATAACCGTCGCGCATTTTTTAAGTTTGCGCGTCAGGCGATTAAACAACAGTCCCGGACTTCCGCAGAAGTGGCACTGGTATTTTTTGATCTTGATTACTTTAAAGTAGTTAATGACACCTATGGTCATGAGGCTGGTGATCTAGTACTACAGGCAATGGCCAGGGCCCTGGGACCTGAGGTGCGTGAAAGCGATGTCCTCGGTCGGGTTGGGGGTGAAGAGTTTGCCATGCTTATGACTGCTTCCAGTGCCAGTGACGCGCTGGATGCTACAAGTCGTATTCAGCAGGTTATGAATAAGGTGACCGTAAATTACAAAGGCCATCAGCTGGCCTGCACGACTAGCTTCGGCATCGCTGTGGCAGCAGCTAAAGCGACTACTCTGAATAGCCTTATGGCTGAAGCCGATAAAGCGCTCTACCAGGCAAAATCTGAGGGGCGTAATACTATTATTAGCTGTCTTAGCGCGGCATAGTTTTACAATACCCTGTTAATACTTGAGCGAAATACTCGGGTACTATATAATCGTGGATAAACCTCAGCTAGTAGTGAGTTATCCATGAGTGAACAAATCGATCAGGCGTTATCGCGCAAGTATGATGCTGGATTCGTTTCTGAAATCGAATCTGAAACTTTTCCCATAGGTTTGGATGAAGACGTTATTCGACGCATTTCGGCTATGAAAGAAGAGCCGGAGTGGATGCTTGAGTGGCGCCTTAAGGCTTATCATGCCTGGCTGAAGATGGACGAGCCAGAATGGGCCCATGTCGATTATCCAAGAATGGATTATCAGAGCATTTCTTATTACTCAGCGCCGAAAAGCATGAAAGACAAACCTCAGTCACTGGACGAGGTCGACCCTGAATTGCTGCGTACCTATGAAAAGCTGGGCATTCCTCTGCATGAGCAGGAGATGCTGGCCGGAGTAGCGGTTGACGCCGTATTCGATTCGGTTTCTGTGGTAACTACGTTCCGCGCTAAGCTGGAAGAAGCCGGCGTTATTTTCTGCCCGATTTCAGAAGCCATTAAAAAGTACCCTGAATTAGTGAAAAAATATCTGGGCACCATAGTGCCGCGTTCAGATAACTTTTTTGCCGCACTGAATAGTGCTGTATTTACTGATGGTTCTTTTGTTTATATTCCTAAAGGTGTGCGTTGCCCGATGGAACTGTCTACCTATTTCCGTATTAACGAAATGAATACCGGGCAGTTTGAACGTACGCTGATTATTGCCGAAGAGGGTAGCCACGTAAGTTACCTGGAAGGCTGTACCGCGCCGCAACGGGATGAAAACCAGCTGCATGCTGCGGTGGTTGAGCTGGTTGCGCTGGATAATGCCGAGATCAAATATTCGACAGTACAGAATTGGTACCCGGGCGATGAAAACGGCAAAGGCGGTATTTATAACTTCGTAACCAAACGTGGTTTATGTGAAACCAACGCCAAGATCTCCTGGACTCAGGTAGAAACCGGTTCCGCGGTTACCTGGAAATACCCAAGCTGTATTTTAAAAGGTGATAACAGCATCGGCGAATTTTATTCGGTGGCGTTGACCCGCGGCAAACAGCAGGCTGATACCGGCACTAAAATGATTCACCTGGGTAAGAACACCCGGTCTACCATAGTTTCCAAAGGTATTTCCGCAGGACGCAGTAACAATGCGTATCGTGGCTTAGTGCGTATGGGTCCGAATGCGGAAAATGCGCGTAACCATACCGAGTGTGATTCTTTGTTAATCGGCGATCTTTGTGGTGCGCATACCTTCCCTTATATCGAAAGTCGCAATCCGTCGGCCATTGTGGAGCATGAAGCTACTACATCTAAGGTCAGCGATGAGCAGTTATTCTTATGTAAGCAACGTGGCCTGGACGCTGAAAAAGCGGTCTCTATGATAGTCAACGGATTCTGTAAAGAAGTATTCCGGGAATTGCCTATGGAGTTCGCTGTTGAAGCGGGCAAATTGCTAGAAATTAGTCTTGAAGGTTCAGTGGGGTAATAGATGTTAAAAGTTAAAAATCTGCAAGCGAGTGTTGAAGGCACTAACATTCTGAAAGGTCTGAACCTTGATATTAAACCTGGTGAAGTACATGCGATCATGGGGCCGAATGGCTCAGGTAAAAGCACGCTGGGTTATGTGTTAACCGGGCGTGATGGTTACCAGGTGCAGGGCGGTAGTGTTGAGTTTAACGGTAAAGATCTGCTGGATATGGAAGTCGAAGAGCGTGCCCATGAAGGCCTCTTCCTGGCGTTTCAGTATCCGGTAGAAATTCCCGGCGTCAGCAACATGGAATTTATGAAAGAGTCAGTCAACGTGGCGCGTCAGCACCGTGGACAGGAAGCTTTAACTGCTGCTGAGTTTTTGAAAAAAGCCAAGGAAGCCTGCAAGCAGGTTGAGTTACCCGTAGAATTTTTAAAGCGCGGTGTTAACGAAGGTTTCTCCGGTGGTGAGAAAAAGCGCAATGAAATCATGCAAATGATTATGCTTGAACCGCAATTGTGCATTCTTGATGAGTCGGATTCAGGGCTTGATGTCGACGCATTGCAAGTGGTTGCTAAAGGCGTAAACAGTCAGCGTGACGGCAAACGTAGCTTTATTGTGGTAACCCATTATCAGCGTCTGCTGGATTATATTGAACCTGATTTCGTGCACATTCTGTCGCAAGGCAAAATTGTTAAAAGTGGCGATGCTTCACTGGCCAAAGAAGTGGAAGCTTCTGGTTATGCCTGGCTTGGACAGGAAGCCGAGTCTGAGGAGACCAGTGCATGAGTCAGTGGTTAGCACAAGTCATTGACCGTGCCGCAGCCGTTGACGACTGGCTGAGTCCGGTACGGGCCGAAGCATTAGCTCAGTTACGTGGTGAAAAGTGGCCGGGACGTCGTACTGAAGCCTGGCGTTATACCTCGTTGCATCCGGTAGAAAATTTGCAACTGGCTACAAGCGCCAGTTCAGAGCAGACACAGATAGCTGCCATTGAAGGGCTGAATAGCCTGGATATTGTTTTTGTCGACGGTCAGTTACAAACCGATATTAACAACCTTGAATTACCAGCTGGGGTGACGATCACTTCGTTGTCAGATCCCTCAACAGCGAGCCGAACGGTTGCTGGTCAGGTCTTTACGCAGGTTAAACCACAACGTCACCTGTTTGGTCTGGTCAATGATGTACTGGCACAGCAAGGCGTAATTATTGATCTTGCCGATGACGCCAGCCTGTCGCAGCCGGTGCGTATTGTAAATATCTCCGGTACTGGCGTGGAATCTCACAACCGTGTGATTGTGCGCTTAGGTGCGCGGGCGAAAGCGACCATTATTGAACATGGTGAGGGCGCTGCAAGTGGCTTTAATACCGCTTTTGCAGAGTACCTGTTGGGTGAACAGGCTGAACTTGAGCATTATCGTTTCTCTATGTACAGCGCGGAGAATATCCATATTGGCGGCAGTCATTTCCAATTGGGTACGCGCTCAAAGCTGAACTCTACGTTAGTGGGTTATGGCAGTCAGCTATCGCGTCTGGATGTGGATATTCATCATGCGGGCGAGCATGCTTTTGCCAAATTCAATAACATTTACCTGCTGGCAGCGGGCGAACATTTTGATCTGCATAGCACTATTGAGCATGCGGTGCCTAATGGCACCACCGAAGAAAATGCGAGGGGCATTATAGGGGACCGGGCGAAAGCTGTGTTTAACGGACGCATCCATATTCACCGCGATGCGCAGAAAACATTGGCTGAGCTGAATAACCGTAACCTGCTTTTATCACGTCGGGCACAGATAAACACCAAGCCAGAGCTAGAGATCTATGCGGACGATGTGCAGTGTGCCCATGGTGCAACAGTAGCCGAAATAGAAGAAGAAGCGCTGTATTACCTGCGTAGCCGTGGCATTCCACGTAGTCAGGCGCTGGTAATGCTGAACTTTGGTTTTATTCAGGAATTAGTTGCTCAAATGCCGAATCAGGCGTTGGTGAACTGGTTACAACCGCTGTTAAAAGCGCGTTTCGAGAGCATGGAGGTCAAATGAGCCTGGATGTAGCTCAGTTACGGGCTCAATTTCCGATTTTACAGCGGCAGGTGAATGGTCAGCCATTGGTATATCTGGATAATGCGGCAACGACGCAAAAGCCTCAGGCGGTAATAGATGCTATTACTGCGTTCTATACCGAGTGCAATGCCAACGTGCATCGTGGTGCTCACCAGCTTTCCGATGAAGCAACCCGCCGTTATGAAAAAGCGCGGGAGGTGGTGGCTGCTTTTATTCATGCAGCAGCCCGGGAAGAGGTGATCTGGACCAGCGGTACTACAGAAGGCATTAATATCGTAGCCCGGGGCATGTCACAACAGCTGCAGGCTGGTGACGAAGTGATGGTCACAGAGATGGAACATCATGCCAACCTGGTCACCTGGCAACAGGCCTGTAAGGCTGCTGGGGCCACTTTAAAAGTGGTGCCTATTCATGAAGACGGTGCACTGAACCGTGAAGCATTCAGTGACTTGCTGACTGATAAAACACGCATGGTAGCTATGCCACATATTTCTAATGCGCTGGGTACTATTAACCCGGTCAAAGCACTTACGGCTGAAGCCAAGAGTAAAGGCGCGCTGGTACTGATTGACGGTGCTCAGGGTGTTGCTCATGGTATCGTCGATGTGCAGGATATTGGCTGTGATTTTTATGTGTTTTCAGGCCATAAACTCTTTGGACCTACGGGTATCGGAGTGTTATGGGGACGTAAGTCCGTTCTTGAAAACTGGCCAGTATGGTTAACCGGTGGCGAGATGATCGCGACTGTAAGCTATCAGGATGCTACCTGGGGTGAATTACCTAATCGTTTAGAAGCAGGCACCCCTAACATTGCCGGTGCTATTGGTTTGGCTGCTGCTATTGAGTGGTTCCAGAGTCTGGATGTGAGCGCTTTGCAGGTGCATGAAAAAGCCTTGTTAACCCGTGCCACTGAACTGGCAGCCAAGGTACCAGGTCTGCGCATAGTGGGAAGCTCAGCGAATAAAATTGGCATTTTGAGTTTTATTATCGAAGGCGCCCATCCGGCGGATATTGGCTTTTTACTGGATCGCCAGGGTATTGCTATCCGTACCGGCGATCATTGCGCACAACCTTTGATGGAACGCCTGGGCGTACCGGGAACGGCGCGGGCGTCTTTTTCAATATATAATACGTTGGATGAGGTAGAGCAGCTGTTTATCGGCATCGATAAAGCTCGCACTATGTTAGGCTAACAACTGGAGGTGGCTTATGTCTGTAGAAACATTTGTTCCGCAGTCTGCTGTTATTAGCATGACAGACACGGCTGTACGTTATTTTGAGAAAAAATTAAGCGAGCAGCCGGGTAAAATTATCCGCTTGGGTACTAAGCTCAGCGGCTGCACAGGTTATGCCTATGTACTGGATTTCGCTGATACCGCAGGCGATAATGACGCGTTGGTACCCGTGAGTGATAATCTGAGCATAGCCGTGGATAAAGAAGCACTGGACGTACTGCGCAATACTGAAATTGATTACGTCAAAGAAGGCGTTAACGGTATTGTTAAGTTTAATAATCCGAACGTAGTCGACGAATGTGGCTGCGGCGAAAGCTTCAGCGTTAAATAATATGCAGAATATGGTCTCGACAACGCGCGAATGCAAAGCGCGGCGGGTTCCTACGGGTGAAACCAAAATTATTCCTAAGGGTGAGTTTGTCACTATCACTCAGGATTTAGGCGGTAACTATACGGTAACCTGGCAGGGCAATATGTTGCGTATCGACGGTACCGATGCGGATGCACTTGGACGCAAAGCGCAAACCCTGGATTTTGCCGAAGCTGACAATGACGAGATTAATCAGGATCAGGTATGGCAGGCACTGGAAAGTGTATTTGACCCTGAAATACCTATTAATCTGGTTTCTCTCGGGCTTATTTATGATGTCGATATCGACCAGGCTAAGAAACAGGTTAATATAAAGATGACCCTGACGGCTCCAGCCTGTGGCATGGGTCCTGTGCTGGTCGGTGATGTCGAGTATCGTGTTGCTATGGTACCTAATGTAGAAAAGGTCGACGTAGAACTGGTATTTGATCCGCCCTGGTCGCGGGACATGATGAGCGAAGAAGCTCAGCTTGAAGCGGGTTTGTTCTTTTAACTAATAGATTACAGGTATAGCCACTGAATGAAGTTACCAAGCAGTGAAGAAATAGTAGAGGACCTGGCGTTTTTTGACGACTGGGAACAACGCTACCAGTACATTATTGATCTGGGCAAGGGCATTCCAAGATTACCTGAATCTGAGCATAAAGATCAGTATAAGGTGCGCGGTTGTCAGAGCAACGTCTGGCTGATTAGTCATCAGCGGGAAGGTCGCTTGCAATTTGAAGTGGATAGCGATGCTATTATTGTGCAGGGACTGTTAGCGCTGGTGATGGCCGCTTATAATGATAAAGCGCCTGCGGATATTCTGGCGTTTGATATTGATGATTATTTTGAGCAACTCGATTTAGAACGTCATATCAGCCCGACCCGGGGCAATGGTTTGCGTGCTATTGTGGCTAATATTCGTAATCAGGCACAACGAGCCGTATAACCCATACAGCGTAACCGCTAAGAAGCTATGCTGGTATCTATGCGTAGCTTTTCACTTTTTTGCCGTTCAGCTACCTTTTGCACATCATTTTTAGCCATCAGCTCGCCCAGCGTAATGCTGTCTAAGAAATCAGAGATGCGATCGCTCAAGTCTGACCATAAATTATGGGTCAGACAGGTGAGGCCGTTCTGGCAATTCGATTTACCCTGACAGCGTGTTGCATCAACAGATTCATTAACCGCACGTATGACTTCTCCAACGGAGATCTCATTAGCCACACGACTTAATTTATAGCCGCCACCGGGACCACGAACGCTATCGACCAGTTTATGGCGGCGTAAACGGGAAAAAAGCTGCTCAAGATAGGATAATGATATCTCCTGGCGTTCGGAAATATCGGCAAGGGAAACAGGCCCTTTTTGTGCATGCAAAGCAACATCCAGCATAGCTGTCACCGCGTAGCGGCCCTTAGATGTAAGTCTCATAATCACGTCTGCCCAGGCTGAAATTCTGTTTTGACTATGCCATAAACCTAGTGTTTTGGTCAAGTATTTAACCTAGTGCTGCAGTCAGGTACTCGATGGGGTTTTGCCGGTTTGGGACAGGTGCCACCAGCCATACGGTGTTGCCGGTTTTGGGTAGGGCAGGTTCCACCTGCCGCCGGCCCTGCAGCAAAACGGAATGCTTATACGGCAGGCCGAGCCTGCCCTACGCGGGGATCGGCGGGACAGGTGCCTCCAGCCATACGGTGTTGCCGGTTTTGGGTAGGGCAGGTTCCACCTGCCGCCGGCCCTGCAGCAAAACGGAATGCTTATACGGCAGGCCGAGCCTGCCCTACGCGGAATTGAACAGGTGCCACCAGCCGTACGGTGTTGCCGGTTTTGGGTAGGGCAGGTTCCACCTGCCGCCGGCCCAGCAGCAAAACGGAATGCTTATACGGCAGGCCGAGCCTGCCCTACGCGGAATTGAACAGGTGCCACCAGCCATACGGTGTTGCCGGTTTTGGGTAGGGCAGGTTCCACCTGCCGCCGGCCCTGCAGCAAGACGGAATGCTTATACGGCAGGCCGAGCCTGCCCTACGCGGAATTGAACAGGTGCCACCAGCCATACGGTGTTGCCGGTTTTGGGTAGGGCAGGTTCCACCTGCCGCTAGCCCTGCCTTACAAGCTGCGTGCCCGGAAGCTGCGGCCTTTGAGTTTGTCGTTGTTTAATATCTGCAGCGCTTTGCCGCCTAAACTGCGTTCTACTGCAACATAACTCCACATGCTTTGCAGTTGTATTTTGCCGACTTTGTCAAAAGGGATCTGGTCGTTGCGGGTGAGGGCACCGACAATATCACCTGGGCGTAATTTATGTTTTTTGCCGCCCTGGATCTGCAGGGTGACCATTAAGGCTTTAGCCGGAGGCTGTTGCAGTACGGCATGGTCCGGTAAGGGCAGCAAGTGAATGTCTTCACTGATCTCATCCTGCAATAAGCTCAGCTTGTAGTCATCCTGATGACTGACCAGGGTCAACGCCAGTCCGCTTTCGCCAGCTCGTCCGGTGCGTCCGATACGATGGGTATGGGTGTCACTGTCGTGTGCCATCTGCACGTTGATCACCATATCCAGTGCGGTAATATCCAGTCCCCGGGCGGCGACGTCAGTGGCGACCATAATGCGCGCACTTTTATTATTGAACTGAACCAGGGTCTGGTCGCGATCTTTTTGTTCTAAATCGCCGTGCAATGCCAGTACGCTAAAACCATTAGCTTTTAAGGTCTGGTACAGCTCATGGGTTTCCCGTTTGGTATTGCAAAAAAGCACACAGCTTTCCGGCTGGAATTGCTGCAGTAGCAACATAGCCGCCTGCTCACGAGGCGTGCCTTCCAGTTTATAAAACTGCTGCTTTATATTGCTGTGCTGAACTTCGCTTTCGACAGTGACCCTGAGTGGTTCCTGCATCAGGCTGCCGGCCAGCTTTTCAATTTGTGGCGGGTAGGTAGCGCTGAATAACAGCGTCTGGCGACTCTCCGGAGTGGCACTGATAATAGCTTTCAGATCGTCCTGAAACCCCATATCCAGCATGCGGTCGGCTTCGTCCAGTACCAGCATGGATAATTCAGAAAAGTCGATACGTTCCTGCTGTAAATGGTCCAGCACCCGGCCAGGAGTACCCACCAGAATATGAGCGCCGTGTTCTAACGACAGGGTCTGAAAACGCGAAGGCACGCCACCACAAAGAGTCAGTACTTTAATATTGTGCTGAGAACGCCCTAAGCGGCGTATTTCTTCGGCAACCTGTTCGGCCAACTCACGGGTAGGGCAGAGCACCAGGCTTTGCACACGAAAGCGTTTGACGTCCAATTTAGCCAGTATGCCAAGGGCAAAGGCGGCGGTTTTGCCCGAACCTGTTTTGGCCTGGGCAATCACATCCTGGCCATTTAACACCGCAGGCAGGCTTTGCGCCTGAATGGGTGTCATTGCTGAATATTGTAAGTCATTTAAGGTCTGTAACAGCTCACTGGTTAACGGCAAGCTGGAGAAATCTGTTGCGGACATGGTTGTCATCCTGCTGCGCGGGCTGGATGCCCATAGCGCTAAAAACGGCAGTATAACAAACTGGCCGCTTTACATCATGCCCTTTAAATGGGCCACTACGCTGCGGCCCAGGGCGCTGAGGTTATAACCACCCTCGAGAGTGGATACGATGCGTCCCTTACAATGGCGGTCGGCGAGCTGTTTGAGTTGCTCACTGATCCAGTGGTAGTCGTCTTCACGCAGAAAAAACTGGGCCATATCGTCTTCAGCATGGCCATCAAAACCGGCTGAAATCAAAATCAGCTGTGGTTTCATTTCCTCGATGGCGTTAAACCAGAGCTCGCTGACGGCAGCACGCCATTCAGGGCCTTTGCAGCCAGCCGCTAAAGGTACGTTGACGATGTTTTTATGGTTGCTGTCTTCGCCGGTAAAAGGATAAAAAGCGCTCTGAAACGAAGAGCAGAACAACACCCGGTCGTCATTTTTGAAAATATCTTCGGTGCCGTTGCCGTGGTGAACATCAAAATCAATGATAGCAATGCGTTCAAGATCGTATTTATGCATGGCATAACAGGCGGCAATAGCGATGTTGTTAAACAGGCAAAAGCCCATTGCCTGATCGTAAGTGGCGTGATGCCCTGGGGGGCGCACGGCGCAAAATGCTTGTTGGTTATCCGCATTCATGACTTCATCGACCGCATCTATGGCGGCTCCTGCAGCGCGCCGGGCTGCTTGCAGGCTCTGTGGCGTCATTGGTGTATCCGGATCCAGCCAGATATGTCCCTCTTGCGGACTTTTGGCAATCAGTTCGTCTACATAAATTTTGCTGTGAGCGCGGTAAATATCATCCAGGTGGGCCATTCCAGCATCTTTTTGCTGCACCACAAACTCCATGCCGGAGCGAATAAGCTGGTCGTTGATGGCCTGTATACGTTCCGGACACTCGGGGTGATTTTCATCCGGGTTATGCAATTCGCAATCGGGATGACTAAAAATCGTGATCGACATAATCAGGTTACGTCCTTCTGTAATTCCAATAACAAGGAAACCTCACCGGGTTCATCGGCTGGCAGGCGTTTAAATCCAACCCGTTCAAAAACATTCAGCATAGGCGTGTTATCAGCCCTGACATAGGCCTGCATGCTGGTTAATTGCCGTAATCGGGCAATGCGTATCATTTCTTCCAGTAACAGGCTGGCCATGCCCTGGCCCTGATGCTGTTCACGAGTTACAAAAGCTACTTCACAACTGTTTTGCGCTTCGATTAAGTAATAGCGGCCTACCGCCTGGATCTGAGCGGCAGAACCTTTCTGACGCACTATGCACAAGGCTAAATCTTTGCTCTGGTCAATGCTGACCAGAGTACAGGATTTTTCCCGGCTCATCTGGGTCGGTACTGCGTTATATCTTAATTGCAGGGTTTCTTTAGTATGCGAGTAGAAAAACTCCTGCAGGCGACGCTCATCAGAGGGATACAGTGGTCGTAGGTCAAAGCTCTCACCATGAATACTGAGCTTTTTAAAACCGACATTGCCCAGTTCAGGTACATCGCTGGGAGTTTGCTGCTGGTAGTGGGGCACCCAGTAATGTTCGCGCACTTGCTGTAATAACTCATTGCGGAATTTGGGATGGGCGACGCGAATAAGCTCCAGTGCGCGCTCGCGAATGCTTTTGCCGCGCAGCGAGGCGACGCCAAACTCGGTGACGACATAATGCACATGGCCTCGGGACGTCACCACTCCGGCACCTTCGCGAATAAATGGCACAATGCGCGATGTCTCTCCCTGATTCGCAGTCGAGGGCAGGGCTATGACAGGTTTGCCGCCCTGGCTCATGCTGGCACCGCGACTGAAATCGACCTGGCCACCAATGCCGCTGTAAAACTGATGACCAATGGAGTCGGACACTACCTGACCGGTGAGGTCGACTTCAATGGCGCTGTTGATAGCAATGAAATTATCGTTACGAGCGATGTTGGTCGGTGAATTGACGTATTCACTGGGGTAAAAACCGATATGGGGATTGTGATCAACAAAGTCATACAAGGCCCGGCTACCCACACAGAAGCTGGTGACTATTTTATTGGGATGGAAGGTCTTTTTGCGGTTGTTAATCACCCCTTGCAGCATCAGATTCATGACGTCATCGGTGATTAGTTCGCTGTGAATACCTAAGTCTTTACGGTTACTCAAATAACGTAAGGCGGCTGCGCAAATCTTGCCAACCCCTATTTGTAGGGTGGCGCCGTCATCCACCAGCAGCGCAATGTACTGGCCGATACGTTCAATGATTTTATTGTCATCAACGGGTGGGGCGGGTAGTTCAGGTAATTCCTGACTGTGCTCCCACAAATGATGAATCTGATTGCGGTGCAAAAATGACTGGCCGTAGGTGACTGGCATTCTGGGGTTCACCTGGGCTATTACCGTGTTCGCTGCCTTGGCGGCGGCTGAAACTACATCCACAGAGACGCCCATCGAGTGATAACCATATTTATCTGCCGGGCTGACCATAATAAGCGCGGCATCCAGCGGCAGAATGTCGTTACTGAACAGGTTGGGAATATCCGACATAAAACAAGGCGTGTAGTCGGCTCTGCCTTCATTGACAGCCGTGCGCACGGTATCACCGCCGATAAAAAAGGTGTTCACCTTAAACAGCTGCTGAAATTCAGGGCCTGCCCATTTGTTATCTGACAAGGTTAGCAACTGCACAATTTCTATGTCGTGCAGATGTTTTGAATGAGCAATAAGGTCGTCAATCAGGGCGGTAGGTACCGCTGCATGAGAGCCAATGAAAATACGTTGTCCGGATTTAAGTAGCTTTGACCAGTCTAACTTCTGTGTTTGCATACTATCCTCTGTGCTTTGAGGCTATCACTTTGCCCTAGACTATAGCTTAGTTGCAATACGACTTTAGCCGGGCTGACTAGAATCAAATAATAGCCAGTAAATTGCGGACTTAGTAATTGTCTATTAGCTTTAAAGAAAGGTAACAAAAAAAGGACCGAGAATGGTTAAAGATCGAATTAAGCAGGAAGAAGATGACAGTCAGACTATTATTCATGATCAACTACCAGAGCATAATGACGACAGTCTGATTAATGCATTGCATCTTTTTATTCGCCTGGCGGTGCGGGTGCTTTCAATAATGATGGTGGTAGTCATTGGCTGGGGCGTTGTGGATGCGGGTTTCGTTATTTATGAAAAACTCATGGACGAACCGCGTTTTCTGATCGAAATGAATGACTTCTTTGTCATCTTTGGTTCCTTCATGGTCGTGCTGATTGCGATTGAGATATTTATTAATATCCGCCTTTATCTGGGGACTAACGTGCTTCCTGTACAGCTGGTGGTTGCCACAGCATTGATGGCGGTAGCACGTAAGGTGATCGTTCTTGACCTGGAAGAAACGGTATCTTTTGAATACCTGCTGTCGTTGGGTGTTGTGATTATCGCTCTGGGGGTAACCTATTGGTTGATATCAAAGAAAGTTGTCAATAGCAAAAAGAATGGATAAGGGGGGCAGAAGCCCCCCCCTTTTATACTGTCAGTTCAGGTCGATTGCTCGGCTCTGAGCAGATGTTTAAGGACTTTGCCGTTGGCATTGTGTGGCAACTCCGTCATCACCTGAATGAGCCGGGGCACCTTATAGTCAGCCAGCAAGGGTTTCAGGTGTGCTTTTAAAGCTTCTTCTGCATTATCCAGATCCGATTTAAGAACCACACAGGCCTTCACCGTTTCGCCCCATTCCTGATGAGGAACTCCGATTACGGCGGATTCGGCAACCTCTGGATGAGAGGCCAGGGCGTCTTCAACTTCGCGAGGATAGACATTCACACCTCCTGAAATGATCAGATCTTTTTTGCGGTCTTTCACCCAGTAAAAACCGTCCTCATCACGAATGGCAATGTCACCGGTTCGTAACCAGCCGTCTTCGGTTAAGACTTCGGCCGTTGCTTCCGGTTTATTCCAGTAGCCCAGCATCATGCCTTCGCCGGTCAGCTGAATTTCACCTGGCTGGTTTGTTTCCACAGGTTTATCCGCTTCGTCCACTAAACGAATTTCAGTGTTCAAAGCCGCCCGATAACCAATAGAACCTGCTTTAGTCGCATGATCCTCTGGCAGCAACAAAGTTCCGGTAGGACCGGCTTCGGTCAGGCCATAGACACAATAAAACTGATCGGAAGCAAAAGCTTTACGTGCCAGTTGTGCGTGATCTGCGGCTAAGGGTCCACCGCCATATATCCAGTGTGTCATGGATGAGAGGTCTCGGTTCGCAATATCCGGATGCTGGGCAGTTAACCGATACGCCACCGGAGCGCCGAAAAAGTGGGTGGTTTTTTCTTTTTCGACTAAGTCGAGCAGTAAGTCCGGCGTGAAAGTAGGGGCCACGACATGGGTGCAACCCACCATGGTGCCTGCGACCAGACTCAGATTAAGCGGCGCTGAATGAGTAAAGGGCATCAGGCTGAGAAGGCGACTTTCTGGTTTATACTCCATTTCGACGGCAAACATGGTGGCCACGCCGAGCAAGGCTTTATGATTAAATAACACGCCTTTAGGGCGGCCTGTGGTGCCCGAAGTATAGAGCAGCGCACAGAGATCATCATCGTCACTGTCGCAGTCTACGGGGGCGTTAGAAACATCCTGTAAGAGGTGATCCACATCATCCAGCCATACCGCGTTGGTGCCTTTTTCCTGCAGCAGTTTGACAGCTTCATCGGTCATGCTGCAGGTAAGTACTGTGGCCGCTCCGCTATCCTGCAGAATATATTCCAGCTCAGGAGCAGCCAGGCGTACATTGACGGGCACTACAATGGCTCCTGCGCGCTGTACGGCAAAATAAGCCACAATGAAGGCATAACTGTTAGGTAATACCAGCGCCACGCGGTCACCATCCTGAACTTTATGCTGCTGGCTTAAATAACGCGCCAGCTGGTTTACCTGTTGATCAAGCTGGGCCCAGCTGTGTGTAGATTCAGGGCTAACTACTGCCTGGTGCTGCGGATATTTACGTGCATTTCGGGCTACAAATCCTGCAATATTCATGTCTGTTCTCCTTACGCTTCTGCTCGTGCGCGATTAATGATGGCGGCACAGTCCAGACCGCTGGGTAAATTTCCATAGTTAAGCCCGCTGTGACCATCCAGTCGACCTGCACAAAAGGCATCGGCTACGGCGTCAGGTGCATGTTGCACCAACAGTGCGCCTTGCAGCGCTAATGCCATGCGGTCGGTAAGGTTACGGGCGCGGTACTGAATGTCCTTTTGATTGCTGAATTCTTTTTGCAAAGCGCTGCTAAAACGGTCCAGGCGTTTATCGGCACCGGATGCGCGCTTGAGTTCGGCAAAATAGGCGTCCAGTACTTCAGGTTGTCGTTCAATAGCGCGCAGTACATCCAGGCACTGAACGTTACCGCTGCCTTCCCAGATTGAGTTAACAGGCGACTCACGGAACAGGCGGGGCATGATATGAGTTTCCATCAGGCCAGTGCCGCCAATCACTTCCATGGCCTCATAAGCATGGTTAGGCACGCGTTTGCAAATCCAGTATTTACCTACCGGGGTGGCAATACGAGCGAGTAGTTTTTCGTGTTCGTCCTGTTGATTGTCCATAGCCCTGGACATACGCAGGGTATAGGTCATTGCGGCTTCGCTTTCCAGGGCTAAATCCGCAAGCAGGTTCTGCATCAGTGGCTGTTCGCTCAAAGTCGCACCAAAAGCGGCCCGGTTCGAAGCATGATGAATGGCTTGTACGGTGGCCTGACGGATACCTGAAGAGGAACCTATCATGCAGTCGTAACGGGTAGTGGCGACCATTTCAATAATAGTACGTACGCCACGGCCTTCTTCGCCCACCATCCAGGCAAAAGCGCCGCGTAGTTCAGTTTCGCTGGACGCATTGGCGACATTGCCCATTTTATTTTTGAGCTGTTGTATCTGCAGCGGGTTCTTACTGCCATCGGGTCGCCAGCGTGGTAATAGAAAGCAGGAAAGTCCGTTTTCGGTTTGTGCCAGCACCAGAAAGCCGTCGCACATGGGCGCGGATACAAACCATTTATGACCGACCAGTTCATAAGGCTGGCCAGCGCCTGTGCGGGCCAGGGGAAAGGCACGAGTGCTGTTACGGCGCACATCAGAGCCGCCTTGTTTCTCCGTCATCGCCATACCTATGGTCAGACCCTGTTTTTCGGTATCAGGAATGTTTCTCGGATCATAGACAGGGGCGGTGATTTTAGGTGCCCACTTTTCAAATAGATCAGGTTGATGGCGTAGTGCAGGAATGGCTGCAAAAGTCATAGTAATAGGGCAGCCGTGAGCGGCTTCGACCTGGGTTTGCAGATAATACTTAGCGGCGCGAGCTACATGAGCGCCAGGTTTGGGGTCGCTCCAGGGACTGGCATGCAAACCATGCTCAATAGAGGTTTTCATCAACTGGTGATAGCTGGGATGAAACTCAATCTGGTCTACCCGATGGCCGTAGCGGTCATGAGTAATCAGCTCGGGTTTATACGCATTAGCGGAAAAACCCAGGGCAATGCTCTCTGCGCTGCCGGTCAATTTGCCGAAATCGACCAGCTCTTGTTCAGCCCAGCCCGCACCTTCGCGGTGTAAGGCCTGTTGCAAGGCTTTATCGGCTGTATAGCTGTTGTAGTCCTGCAGTGGTTCGGGCTGATTTTCAACCTGATGAGTGACCGCCATAAAACGATCGGCTTTAGGATAACTGGTATTCATAATGGGGCTCCCTGACGGCGTTCTGCAGAGCACAGAATACCGTGTATGCAAAAACGTAAAATATCGTCAATAATCTGTTGCTGATTGGCCGGTACCATCATCTCTCTGGACACTTTAGCCAAAGGCCCGATAAGGGCTTCGGCGATGGCTCCAACCATAGCGGTGCTACTTAGCATGCTACGCTGGAGCGGCAGGCTACCTTCATCAATACCCTGCTGAATAGCATCGGCAAAGAGCCTGGCGTAACGCATGCGATACTCCAGGCGCTGCTGATCAACCTCGGCCTGCACAGGTTCAGCGATCAACGCCCAGGCCAGGTTGGGTGCTTTTAAAGCCCGCCTGGCAAAAACCCTCAAGGCTTCTTCAATTCGATCAGGCGCTTCTCCAGAAGTTTGTTGCAAGGCTCTTTCGACCCGGGCGACCTCTATTTCGGTAGCCCGTTTAAAAACCTCTGCAAAGAGTGATTCTTTTGAGGGGAAGTAACGGTATAGGGTTCCAGTAGCGAGTTTTGCCTGTTTGGCCAGCTGCGTCATTTGAATACCACTAAAACCGGATTGCGCAACAAGCACCAGAGCACACTGCAATACCTGCTCCCGGGTCGCTGCTTTACGGTTACGTACTTTTTCAGTTTCACGATAGGCCATGCTTCCCCCTTGTGTGTAGCTAAAGAGTGAATCATGATTCATTTTTTGTCAACAGGTAAAAAAAGACCTGCAGGAAAGCAGGTCAGATATGTTTAAGTACTTCATCCAGCCACTGATGCAATTGCTGGGGATGCATACCTCCGGACTCTCTGGCAATCTCTTCGCCCTGGTAAAACACAATGGTGGTAGGGATACTACGGATATGGTATTTACCTGCTAACTGAGACTCCTGTTCGGTATTCAGGGTACAAAAGCGTGCTTGTTCAGCAAAGGGGGCTGCGACCATTTCAAAGGTTTTCGAGTACTGCTTGCAGGGGCCGCACCAGCTCGCCCAAAAGTCGACCACGACGGGTAAATCAGCATTCAGGTGATTGTCTATATTGCGTGGGTTCAAGGCAAAAGGAATGCCGGTAACCAGGCGTTCTTTGCAACTGCCGCACTTCGGATGTTGGGTTATACGCTCGGCTGGGATGCGATTGAGAGCATCGCAGTTGGGGCAGCCAATAACTAGGGTATCGCTCATATCAGGTTACCAGTGGTTACGTTTATAGTTTAATGCGGCTTGTGGGAGGCCTTTTCAAGCCGTATCAATGACCTTTGTTTATTGCTATGGTTTAAGTTAATCACGAATTATTCAGGATGACTTTATGTCTGTGTCCGCATGTACCCGTATAGCCACTCTTGTTGGCGTTGCTTTGACAACTATAGCCTGCTCTCAGAGCAATGACCCTATACGTATTGGGGCGACTATGTCGCAAAGTGGAGCCTACTCAACTCAGGGCAGTGCCGCTGCCAATGGTTATCTGTTGTGTCAGGAACATATCAACCGGGACGGCGGACTGCTGGGCCGTGATATCGAGTTTATTATTCATGATGATGAGTCTGACAGCGAACGTGCGGTAGCTTTATACCAGCAATTAATTGTTGATGAGCAGGTAGATGCCATCATGGGGCCTTATGGTTCTACATTAACGGAAGCCATAGCGCCCGTTACAGAACAACACCGCATGGTGCAGATCTCTCCTCTGGCAGCCACCAGCTCGATATGGGAGCAGGATCGTGAGTATCTTTTTATGGTGTTACCACCTGCAGAGCTGTTTCTTGCCGGTTTAATAGAAATGGCGGCGGAGCAGGGGTATGAGCGGGTTGCGGTAGTCGCAGAAGACGCCTTGTTTCCAAAAGCTGCAGCCGAGGGTGCAGCGCAACTGGCCCGTGAGAAGGGCATGCAGGTACTGACCCACTATACTTATGGCAGTGACTATGGCAATGGCGGGCCTGATTTCTCATCGTTGATCCAGGAGTTTGAGCGTACCGGTGTTGAAGTGCTGGCGATGGCAGCATCGTCACTGAATCATTTTATTGATATGGCTGAACAACTGCAGGAGCAGAAGGTAAACCTGCGCATGTTTGGTACCTCCGGCGCTGTCGATGAATTTCAGCAGGAACTGGGCGCTACCGCTGAATACGTATTTGGTCTTTCCGCCTGGGAAGCCAGTTTACCAAATCCAGGTAATGAAGAATTTGTAGCTGCTTATCAGGAACGCTTTGATCGTGAGCCCAGCTTCCATGCCGCCGGTGGTTATGGCAGTTGTCAGTTGTTTGCTGAAGCGGTAGAAAAAGCGGGCAGCCTGGATCAGGATGCCATACGGGACGAATTATTAGCATTGGAAAGCAGTACCGTATTTAGCCAGTATGCGGTTGATGAACGCGGTTACCAGACGGCTAATCAGGGCGTTTTTATTCAGTGGCAGGATGGCGAGAAAGTGGTGGTCTGGCCGGCTGATGTGGCTATTGCAGAGCCGCGCATTCCGATGCCAGCCTGGGACCAGCGCTAAGTTGAACTAAAGATTAAGTGAGGGCGTACTAACAGACAGATAAGTTTTATGGTTATGCGTACTGTCATCTTTGTACTGTCATCAAAATAGAGGTAAGTAGTATGAGCACTCAGGCTCAGGTAATAAAGTTTTTTGACCCTTATCAGACAGCACAGGGCGAACCCCGTGCTTCGGTGGCTCTGAAAGAATTATCAACGCTTTGGTTTAATACGGGTACCCGTTGCAATCTGGCCTGTGCAAATTGCTATATTGAGTCGTCGCCGGATAATGACCGCTTAAGTTACCTGACTTTGGAAGACGTGGTTGCTTTTTTAGATGAGATACAAGAGGAACAACTGGCCACCACAGAAATAGGCCTGACTGGCGGCGAACCTTTCATTAACCCGCACATTATTCCTATTATGCAAGCCTGCCTGGAGCGGGGATTTAAGCTTCTGATACTGACTAACGCAATGACCTTGATGACCCGACGCAGTAAAGCACTACTGGAACTGCAGGAAAATTATGGTGAATTGTTAACCATGCGGGTGTCTGTCGATCACTTCAAAATTGAATTACATGAAGAAGAACGCGGACCGGGTTCCTGGAAACCTATGTTGCACGGACTGCAATGGTTGTCAGAGCATGGCTTTAACATTGATGTCGCAGGCCGTACCCGTTGGGGCGAAAAAGAAGACGAATTACGTGCTGGTTTCGCTGAGTTTTTTGCACAGTACGACATTGATGTGGATGCTTATAACCAGCAACAGCTGGTGCTTTTCCCGGAAATGGATGAAAACGCGGATGTGCCTGAAATCACCACTGCATGCTGGGGCATTTTAGGAGTGAACCCGGATGACATGATGTGTGCTTCCTCACGCATGGTGGTGAAGCATAAAGGCGATGATAAAGCTTCGGTGATGGCCTGTACTTTGCTGGCATATGATCCACAGTTTAATCTGGGCCACTCGCTCAAAGAGGCCAGTCAATCGGTACAGTTGAATCATCGGCATTGCGCTAAATTCTGTGTGTTAGGAGGCGGTTCCTGCAGCGTTAGCGATTAACCCGAATCCAGTTAAAAACCTGGCGTTGCATGGGGCCTGGTGTGAGCGGTAGTTCTTCTAAAACCAGAGTTAAATCTCCAAGGGTATCGACATCGCTCAGGGTGGGCAGTAAAGCTGCCTGAAAGGGCAGTTTACGTTGCAGACTTTCACGGGTTTGCTCTGTGCTCCAGGGAATATCAGTCCAGACAGCAGCATCCAGATCGACAGTGCCAGCAAAAAGATAGTAGCCTCCATCGGTAGCTGGGCCCAGCACCAGCTCGCTGTGGTCAAGCGCTTGTATAGCCTGTTGCAGAAGCTCCTGCGATAACTGAGGGGCATCAGCGCCAATTAAAATAACCTTTGCATACTGCTGGCGCAGACTCTGGTAAATATGATGCTGACGTTGTCCCAGATCCCCCTCACCGGTGTGGAGCCTTTGGTGCTGCTGCCACAAGGGATCTTGCAGACCTTCTTTCTCGGCGACCGCCCAATATAGATCCGCGTCACTGGCCGCAACAGTTTCTTCTACCGCTTGCAGACTGTGAATGAAAAACTGCTGTGCTTTTTCTTTGCCAATAGAAGCTGCAAGCCGGGTTTTGACTGGCGAAAGTGAGGGTGTTTTGACAAAAATAGCAATGGCCGTGTTCATTAGTGGTCACTCCTGTACTTATTGATCAGGTGCTTTATTGTCAGGCATAACCAACGTTTTTGGTAAGTTAAGGTCAGCTTCAGCCATCCTTGTTGTCGGTATTTACGCGCACTGGTGACTAACTTTGAAGGTATACGGTTAAGCCGTATACCTTGTCGCTGAGCACGCCAGACAAAAAAGAGGTCTTCAGCATAGGCGACATCTTCTGCAAAACCGCCGCTTTTTTTGAACTGATCGCGATGAATGCAAAAGCCCTGATCTCCATAAGGGGCTTTGAACAGGCGTGAACGTATGTTGGCACCCCAGGCATTGAGCCGGGGTAGAACACCCTGGTCAAAACGCAGGTCAAAATAATGCAGAGCCTGAGGGAAACGCTGTAACTGTTTTTGAAGCTGAATCAGGTTGTCCTGACTCACCCGGCTGTCTGCGTGCAGAAACCACAAAAACTCTCCCTGTGCCTGCTGCGCACCCCAGTTCAGGCTAAGGGCCCGGGTACCTTCTGAGCAAATAATAATGTCCTTGCTGGCCCCTTGCAGGTCGGGTAACAGATTTTGCACCGACTGCTCGCCTTCGGCGACCGGAATAATAATGCTTAGCTTATTAAGCACGTAAGATATCCAGCCAGGCTTTTTGTGCCGTGCTTAAGCTGTCATCTGCAGTCAGTACTGCGTTGCTCAGCGCCTGTTTTATGTTGTCAGGCGTTTCACTAAATGGATGATTAACCAGTTCAGTCAGTACGGCTTTTGCTTCATTAACAGCTCCGCCATAGACTTCAAAAAACTTTTCCACGCTGACATGCATTGCCGGATCTTCCATCCAGCAGTCGTAATCTGTGACCAGGCAAAGTGTGCAATAAGCCAGCTGGGCTTCGCGGGCAAGAAATGCCTCAGGAACATTGGTCATGCCCACCAGGTCACAGTTTGCAGCATCGCGTAAAAAGAAGCTTTCGGCCTGAGTACCTAAACGAGGGCCTTCTACACAGGCGTAGGTTTTATTTGCATGCAGCGGCTGCTGTATACGTTTTGCTGCCGCTTCAATGTCGTGTTGTAGTGCAGGGCAGGCGGGGTGAGCGGTGGAAACGTGAGCGGCTATGCCGTCGCCGAAGAAGCTATAAGCTCGCTTGCCCCGGGTGTGGTCGAAATACTGCGAGACCAGTGCCAGATCACCGGGTTTTAACTCTTCACGTAAGCTGCCAGCAGCTGAAACGGCAAAAATACGTGTGGCGCCCAGTTTTTTCAGTGCAAAAATATTGGCGCGATAATTTACTTCATGGGGAAGAAACTTGTGACCAGCACCGTGGCGGGCCAGAAAAAGAATACTTTGTCCCTGATAACGCCCCTGAATAATTGGTGCTGAAGTTGCGCCAAAGGGAGTTTCAAGCTGATGTTCCTGTTCTGTTTCCAGACCGTCCAGCTGATATAAGCCGGAACCACCAATAACTGCTAACATGCGGGTTCCTCCTGAGTGCCTACGATTTTTTGGCCTTTTTCGGCGGCCCTTTAATGGTTGTAATTTCAACCCAGTTATTACTAATAGCTTTTGCTAAGTCAGATGCCAGGGCTTCACGTACTTGAGCATAGGGCACGTTAATGCCGAGTACTCCGGTGATTTGATTGCGGCCCTGAGACTTTCCGATATAGAGCGACATATCTGCAATTTGCAGAGCTCTTTCCCAATCCAGTTCAGTTTCGTCTAATCCAGCGAAAGGCAATGTAATAAAGCCACCGGTGGCAGATACTTTAATCTCACGTTGTTGATAGATTATGGGCTCCGAAGCGATAATATCGAGTACACGTCGTGCGAATTCGGGAAGTGCTTCGCAGTTGGTACCGCGTAAGTAAATCAAAAATTCCTCACCACCCCAGCGAATCACCATATCAGTACCACGAGATGTTTTTGTTAGACGCGCAGCTAGTTCAACCAACACAGCATCACCAGCGGCATGCCCTTCACGGTCATTAATTTGTTTGAATAAATCAATATCAAGCAATAAAAGTGCGTCTTGCTCGCCAGGTAAACGTTTACGTTCAGTTAAGGCTTGTTGCAGTGAACGTCGATTCTGTAAGCCAGTTAAGGGATCTTTTAGCGACTGGTCCTGTAATTTTTCATTGGCTTCATTCAGTTTTTGGTTAGTTTTTCGTGCCGCCCGATAGGCGATATATACCAGGCATAACGCCATGATTACGACAATAATGAAAAGTACTACGACACGCTGTTGTAGCTGCTTATTTTCCAGCAAACGGGTTTGTAGTTCTCCCCGCTGTTCAAGCAAGAGTATCTGTTGTTTTTGTTCTTCAGCTTCATAACGAATCTGTAATTCGCTGATCGCCTGATCGCGTTCACTACGAAAAATAGCGTTGCGCAGACTTTGTTGTTCTATCAGAGTCTGCGCCTGCTGCTGGTAATCTTCAGCGATCTCGTAAGCATCGGCGAGGTGACTGAGTACGTGAGCTAATTCAGCATCCCTGGAGTAATTGCGAATATCTTCTACCGCAGCTTCCATCGCTGCCAGGCCTTCGACTTCATTGCCCCGACGAACCTCTATATAGCCAAGATTAAATTCCATAATAGCACGGGGTAAGGCTCGGTTAAGCTCGCGGGCTAATTGCTGGCCTTCCGTAAGCACCATTGATGCCTCAGATAGACGGTCCATTAGTATAAGTACTGAGCCGGTATTATTGCGCCCTATGAGGCGAACTCTGTCATCGTTTACCTCTTCAGCCCAGGCTGTTGCTTCAGCGTAGGTGTCTAAAACTTCCTGTGAAGGTCCTTCCTGGCCCAGGATATAGCCTTTAAGCAGATAAAGATCAGGTAAGCGTGAATGCAAACCGTACTCGAGGGACTCTTTAATAGTTTGTTCTGTTAAGGATAAGGCGGCGCTGTTATTTTCCAGATCTGAGTGCAAACGACCAATGTGTAAATTTACAAACTGGCGGCGACGCTGAGTGTTGAGATCGTCGGTTTTGGAAATTACGTCGTGGGCTGTAAACAGATACTCTAATGCAGATTCGTACTGTGAACTTTCACGTAGAATTCGGCCTATTAAGTGATTGGCATAAAATAAAATACGGGGGTTTCGAGCCTGCTCCATTAAAACTTCAATATCAGGTACCAGCCTGAGAGCTTCAGCAGTGTCGCTGGAGCGTAAAAAAAGTTCCGCGCGGATAGCCAGTGCCTCCAGCTGTCCGTTAGCGGGCGCTTGAGCTTTAGCCAGGTTTATAAGTTCTTCACTTTGGCTAAATGCAAGTTCGAAGTTATCTTTTCTTAGCGCCATATCCAGAATGCGATAACTTTCCGCCCTGATACGCGTAGCTATGGGGGTATTTTCGTCCAGCTCTTGCAATATTTGTTGGAAAGCTTGCTGGTCCCGGGGATAAAAACCAACATCCAGTACATCATCCAGACGCCTTTCAAGGGCGGGATCCAGTTCAGCCACAAAATTATCATTCAGGGCGCTATTTGTATCAGCGTGGGCACTGGAATAGCTTATTAATATAATCAGACACAGGAAAAACCGCTGCAAGTTACCTGTATTCATAAAATCATTAGTGCCCGTATTGTTTAATTATTGTTATTGTTCTAATAATAAACGATTGTTAGCAAAGCTACAATATGGATGTGCTGGACTGTTTACAAAAAGAACAGTTTAAGGGCCTGCGGGCATCAGGGGCAGTGCAGTTACGCAGGAAGTATGCAGGAAAACAGGGTCTAGGGCTTATTAATACGCAGGGCACCTGGCTGAATGCTTATTTGCGCCGGAGTAACCCCGAGGTATTCGCCGTCGGCCTGAATCGGAATGCCGGGAGTGGTGACAGTAATCTCGCTGAGTTGCCCGGTTTGCACATTAACTGCATTCAGATGTTTTTGAAAAACCATACGGGCTAAACGCCAGATGGTGCCCAGCCGATTGCCTTCTTTGAGGTGGCAATAAGCGAGTAAACCGTCGTTCACCCGGGCGTGGGGGGTAATAGGTAAGCCTGCACCAAAGTAACGGCCATTGCCTAAAGTCAGCATAAAGCTGCGCCGTGAGCTACCGCTATTAACCTTGGCACTGGCATCTTCCACCGCTATTTCGCGCGCTTTATATAAAGGGAGTAGGGGCAGGGCTTTTAAGATGTAACTAAAACCCCGCGGCCAGGTTTTGTGGCGCAGGCTTTCTATGAGATGGGCATCAAAACCAATGCCTGCAATATTTAAAAAGTAGCGTTCGTTGACCTTGCCTAAATCAATGCTCATCGGGTTACCATTGAGCGCGGTGTCTATGCGGTCATCGGTGCTTAAACCCGCAACCCAGATACGGGCAAAATCATTGCCGCTGCCAGCAGGTAATACGCCAAGAACCGTCGAAGTACCGGCAATGGCATTCACGGCCAGGTTCAAAGTGCCGTCACCTCCAACTGAGATCAGCAGGTCGGCATCCTTACAGGCCTCTTTTAAGTGCACTAAATCGGCAGCGTAGTCGCCGCTGCTGTCGATAATAAGCGCAGATTTCGGCAATTTTTTCTGCAACCTTTTAAACAACAGCTGACGACGCAGGTGTAATGCTGGATTGTGCAGAACCACGATTTTCCGTTCAGAGTTCATAAATTTAACTTCATATTTGCCTGGTTAGTTAGGATATTTGCATAGTGTGCGGGTTAATGACAAATGAGTAACCGTATTAAAAATGCAAAATAATCCGGTTAACCTTGAAATTGTGCAGCCGACCACCAACATACTTTAGTCGTAAGCGGAAAAATCTCTTTACTTAGCAATGGCTTCAGCCTTGCGGTTGCATATAGGCCTGACAACCGCTGACTGCTATAATCATTACCGATTCAAATTCTAATACGTGCTTTGATAAACAGGAATTATTATGTCTGACCACTCAAAAATTATTTACACCGAAACAGATGAAGCGCCACGACTGGCAACTTATTCGCTACTTCCCATCGTCCAGGCGTTTACTAAAGCGGCCGGTGTCTCTATTGAAACACGTGATATTTCCCTGGCTGGCCGTATCATTGCAAACTTTTCTGAGTACCTGAAAGAAGACCAGCGTCAGTCCGACGCATTAGCCGAACTGGGTGAACTGGCGAAGACTCCTGAAGCCAATATCATTAAGTTACCTAATATTAGCGCTTCTATTCCCCAATTGCAGGCGGCTATCAAAGAATTACAAGCGCAGGGTTTTGCCCTTCCTGATTATCCGCACAATCCGCAAACTGATGAAGAAAAAGATATTCGTGCTCGCTATGATCGGGTCAAAGGCAGTGCAGTAAATCCTGTCTTGCGTGAAGGTAACTCAGATCGTCGTGCACCTGCGGCTGTTAAAAACTTTGTTAAAAAACATCCGCACAAAATGGGCGTCTGGAGCAAAGATTCAAAAACCCATGTTGCGCATATGCAGGATGGCGATTTCTACAGTAGTGAACAATCGAAGACTTTTGGCGGTGAAGACGAGCTTAAAATTGTCTTTAACAGCAACGGTCAGCAAACCGTATTAAAAGAGTCCGTTAAAGTATTGGCAGGCGAAGTGGCTGATGCTGCTGTCATGAGCAAAAACAAGCTGCAGGCGTTCTTCGAAAAAGAAACCAAAGCCGCTAAAGAAGAGGGTGTATTGTTGTCACTGCACCTGAAGGCCACCATGATGAAGGTTTCAGACCCTATTATGTTTGGCCATGCGGTGCGCGTTTATTATAAAGAAGCCCTGGCTAAACATGCTGATGCTTTAAAAGATATCGATTTTGACCCGACTAATGGCATTGGTGATGTTTACAGTAAGCTGGACAAGTTACCCACAGATAAGCGCGAAGCGCTGGAAGCGGATCTGAAAGCGGTTTACAACAGTAATCCGGCACTGGCCATGGTCAATTCAGATAAGGGCATCACTAACTTGCATGTGCCAAGCGACATCATTGTCGATGCCTCTATGCCAGCAATGATCCGTGACTCAGGTAAAATGTGGACTCCTGAGAACACTCAGGATGATACCAAAGCCATGATTCCGGACCGCAGCTATGCGGGCGTTTATCAGGAAACTATTAACTTCTGTAAAGAGCACGGCGCTTTTGATCCAGCCACTATGGGTACAGTACCCAACGTTGGCCTGATGGCACAAAAAGCAGAAGAATACGGTTCACACGATAAAACTTTTGAAATCCCTGCGGACGGCACAGTACAGGTTGTTAATCAGGGCGACGACGTTATTTTTGAGCATAAAGTTGAGAAGGGCGATATCTGGCGCATGTGCCAGGTAAAAGACGCACCTATCCGCGACTGGGTAAAACTGGCGGTTAACCGTTCACGCCTGAGTGGCATGCCTGCGGTATTCTGGCTGGACAACAACCGGGCGCACGACCGTGAGCTGATTGTTAAAGTTAAAGAGTACTTAAAAGAGCATGACACCGATGGCCTGGATATCCAGATCATGAACCCGGTGGATGCCACTCGTCACACTTTGCAGCGCTTGAAAGACGGCAAAGACACCATTTCAGTAACGGGCAATGTGTTACGTGACTATCTGACCGATCTGTTCCCGATTCTGGAACTGAACACCAGTGCTAAAATGCTTTCGATAGTGCCACTGATGAACGGCGGTGGTTTATTTGAAACCGGTGCTGGCGGTTCAGCACCTAAGCACGTGCAGCAGTTTGTGGAAGAAAACCATCTACGTTGGGACTCGTTGGGCGAATTCCTGGCCTTAGCCGCGTCGCTGGAACACCTGGGTCGCGCTACGGACAATGAGCGTGCTCTGATCCTGGCAGAAACCCTGGATAAGGCGACTGCCAAGTTCCTTGAGAACAATAAGTCACCGTCACGTAAAGCTGGTGAACTGGACAACCGTGGCAGCCATTTCTACCTGGGCATGTACTGGGCAGAAGCGCTGGCTAACCAGGATAAAGACAGTGAACTTAAAGCACGCTTTAGTAAGCTGGCCGAAGCACTGACTGGTAACGAAGCGGCTATCGTTAAAGAGCTTAACGAAGTGCAGGGCAAGGCAGTTGAAATTGGTGGCTACTTTGAACCGAACACCGACCTGGTTTCTAAAGCTATGCGTCCAAGCAAGTTACTGAATGATACTTTAGCATCATTGTAAGCGAACCGGATTTTCCCGGTATATAGTAAAAGGCCCGCAACGCGGGCCTTTTTCGTAGGGCAGGCTCGGCCTGCCGTGTAAACCCCAAAAAATCACCAACAGCTCCCGGTGGCAGGAGATTTGGCCTTGCCAGGCCGCCGTGAACCGACTTTCGAGCAGGTCGGTAGGGCAGGCTGGGCCTGCCGTGTAGGCATCCAGATATCCTGCAGGGCCGGCGGCAGGTGAAACCTGCCCTACCAAAACCAGCAACACCGTACCTCTGGTGGAACCTGCTTAATTCCGCGTAGGGCAGGCTCGGCCTGCCATGTAAGCCTTCCGGTTTTCTGCAGGGCCGGCGGCAGGTGAAACCTGCCCTACCAAAACCAGCAACACCGTACCTCTGGTGGAACCTGCTTAATTCCGCGTAGGGCAGGCTCGGCCTGCCGTGTAAGCGTTCCGGTTTTCTGCAGGGCCGGCGGCAGGTGAAACCTGCCCTACCAAAACCAGCAACACCGTACCTCTGGTGGAACCTGCTTAATTCCGCGTAGGGCAGGCTGGGCCTGCCGTGTAAGCGTTCCGGTTTTCTGCAGGGCCGGCGGCAGGTGAAACCTGCCCTACCAAAACCAGCAACACCGTACCTCTGGTGGAACCTGCCCTACAATCCATTCCTGTCATTTATTTTGGGCATTAACGTGAGCCTGGCTCGGCCCAGCGCTCTACCCAATCCTGTACTTCGTTGTACCAGTACACTGAGTTATTAGGTTTTAAGATCCAGTGGTTCTCATCCGGGAAGTAGATCAACTCAGACTCTACACCACGCGACTGCAGCGTGCGGAAGAGTTCGAAGCTCTGACCAACCGGAACACGCAGATCCTGTTGTCCGTGGATCAACAGTGCTGGTGTTTCAAAATCACCGGCAAAATAATGCGGAGAAATATCCTGGTAAATTTCAGGCTGGTCCCAGTAATCGCCGAAGCGTTCTGAGTGCACTGCGAAATCCGCTGACATTTGCGAATACATGTTGTAGACCGGCGCGTGGATTACCAGTGACTTGAACGGATGTTCCCGGCCCAGCAAAATAGTGCTCAGGTAACCACCATAACTGCCACCGCCAGCGACCATGCGTTCACTATCTACCCATGACTGTTCTTTAAACCAGTCAGCGGCAGCAATAGTGTCGGCATAAGGAGCCGTTATCCAGTCTGGATTGATCGCATCAGTGAAGTCCTGACCAAAACCACTGGAACCGTGGAAATTGTGCCATGCGGTCACATAACCCCAGGAAGCAAAAGTCTGCGCGTTCCAGCGATAATGAAAACCGTCCGTGATTGCACTGTGGGGGCCACCATGAATCAGTAGAAACAGCGGGTATTCTTTGCTGTCATCGAAACCAGGAGGGTAATGCACCCACATCTGAATTTCCTGGCCATCATGGCCTTCATAAGTGACCGACTCGTAGGTACCCAGTGACACATCAGCTAACAGCTCATCATTGATGCTATCCAGGCGGGTAACGCTACCTGAATTCGGGTTTATACGAACCAGTCGTGCAGGGTGCAGAAAGCTCTCGTTGGAGGCTATCAGAGTGCCGTTGTCGGCAACGCTCAGCCCTGAAAAGTTAGTCTCTTCAGTAATAGCACTGACATGGCCTTGTTGAGCATCAATATGATAAACCCGGGAGGTACCGGCGTCGTCAATTGCGGCATAAAAACCACTGCTGTCAGGCAACCAGACCAGGCCTCGTGCTGAACGATCCCAGTCGCCGCTGATCTCACGTTGCTCGCGGCTGTCCATGTCCATCAGCACAATATTTGCGGTATCAGCGTAGAAACCAGCGATTTGCTGACGCGTATACGCCAAAGTCTGGCCGTCTGGACTGAATAGCGGGTTGCCATCGGGGGCGGTGTTTTCCGCGGTCAGGTTTTCAGCACTGTCGCTACCAATGCGCGCCAGAAAGATATCAATTTCCGGGTTTACCTGGTTGTCACTGCTGTTGGAGTTAAAAGCAATCCAGCTTTCATCGGGTGACACGTCATAACTGCTAGTGCCTTGTGAAGAGCGTGGCAGCTCTATGCCCATAGGCTGAGTAATAGCTTCGATCGCATCGGTGCTGTCGCCATCTTCGACTGGAATGCGAAATACATGGGCCTGACGGTTTTCATCCAGATAATGGTCAAACTGAGAATAGGGCAGGGCCGTCCATTTCATGGCTGAAACGTTAGAGTCTTTTTCGTGTTGTCTGCGCTCCTTAATTTCATCCCAGTCTTTATCTGGCCAGACCCGGCTGATGAAATAAAAGTGCTCGCCGACCCATTTCATGCCGTACGCCTCCGTAGGTACATCACTGACACGGTAAGCTTCGCCCGGCTCGTCGATAGGCAGGACATAGATTTGTCCCTCTTCGTCCTTGTGGCGTTGGCTGATAAAAGCCAGCTTGCTGCCATCAGGCGAAAATACGGCGTTGCTCACCCGCTGACCTTCAGCGGTTAACGGACGTTGTACTTCACCATCTTCAGAAAATAACCAAAGGCGTGTTGCGCCTTCATCGCTATCCATATCGTAACTAGTGACAGGAGCTACAATATGACCACCCTGAGGGGAAATCAGCGGCGAACCTATGCGTTCAATTTCCCAGATGAGTTCCTGGGTTAATAATTTTTCTTCCGCCTGTACTGCACTAAAAGGCAGCAACAGAAGGCAGAACATAATGCTGAGTCTTTTCATAGTTTATCTCATTACATTTGGGTTAAGAGTTCATAAATATCATAGAGAAAAATATTGTTACTGTATAACAATAAATGAAATCCGCGATATTCTCGGGCAGCATCTTTGCAAAGGTCAAACAATTAACATATTTTTGACATTGTTCTGACATGATACAGAACTAAGCTTCAGTTTTGTATACAAGCCAGGAGCAGAAGAATATGAAAATCTTTCTCGCCGTATTAATGCTATTAACTGCGGCGCCCGTATGGGCGCAGCAACCTATTGCCTACTGGGCACAGAACGACAATCAGCTTGCCGATGGCAGTGCTGGTTTTGAGCCTGCCTCTTTTCCGCAGTATGCGGACCTGGGTTATGGCGAACTTTATGTGCAGGATTTCAATGACGAACTGGACGCTGACGGTGCATACCGCTGGTTACAAAGCTTTGCCGGAAGCACGGCCAACGCGGTCTCCGGTTTCCCCGCGGGGGGTTCTCTTTCTATTCAGGGGGCGACGAACAACACAAACAATGGCGTTTCTGTTGTATTGCGCGTAGACACCCGTGAATATCAGGATATTCAGGTCAGCTGGGCGCAGCGCGGTACGGGCACCGGATTTGATAGTCGTCAATTCTCCTGGTCGACCGATGGTGCCAGTTACAACTTAGTGGATGTAGATGAAGGCAGCCTGGGGTCCTCCTGGCAAGTGCAGTCCTATGATTTGTCGTCAGTAAGCGCGATTAATGACAATCCCGTGGTGTACTTTCGCATAACACTGGATGGTGCCAGCAGTGCAAATGGTAACAACCGACTAGATAATATTCGGGTGCAGGGTGTACGAATAGCGGATGCGTCGCGTGTTGGTGTTTATGACAATGACTTCCCAAGCAATCCTTTTTACCGGGGCTGGAGTCAGTTTGTTGTCAGTGGTGAATCAAGCTGGGAGTGGGATGAATCCTTCAATAACATTAGTTATACACCTTTCCTTGATGGCAATTGTCAGCCAGGCGAGAGCTGGCTGGTTTCACCTGGATTTGACCTGGATTCACAGCAGGACGAGCGGGTTGCTTTTGAAATTGCCCGCGGTTTCGCTGGAGATAATGACCTTGAGGTGCTGTATTCGACGGATTACCAGGGTGGGGACGTTTCATCGGCAAGCTGGTCTCTGCTGAGTGTGATTACCAGCGCTGATTTTGATAACAACAATGTGCCGCAGCGTTTTGACGGCTTTGAGCAATTACAGAACGAACAGGGGCATGCGCATATTGCCTTTCGTTTTGTTTATTCTTCGGGTGAATGCGGTACCTGGCGGCTCAACAAACTGCAGCTAACTGCCGAGCTGGCGGAGTCAGACCCCGTTGATTTTGCATGTGGTGCTCCGACAACCCCTGTTCACAGAGTACAGGGAAGCAACTTTCAAAGCCCCATGCAGGGCGCTGAAGTGCAACTGGAAGCTATAGTGACCACAGCTTTTTTAGCCACTGACGAGAGCCAGATTGGCGGTTTTTATATGCAGGCAGCCGATCATGAACATGATTCGGATCCCTATACTTCAGAAGGTATATTTGTGGATGCTTCGGGACAATACCTGAGCCTGAACGAGGGGGACCGGGTCCGTGTTCAGGGTGAGGTAGAAGAGTCTTTTGAGCAGACTCAGATAAGTAACCTGAGTGATTTTGAAGTCTGTACCACGGGTCAGTCAGATCAAGTCACTGCATTGCCTCTGGAATTACCGATAAGCGATTTTCTTCAGTTTGAGGCAGTCGAGGGAATGTTAGTCGAGCTGCCACAGGAGTTGACCGTCACCGACGTTTTTAATGCAGTTCGGTTCGCTGAAATTCAGGTATCAAAGGGTCCTTTATTTATCCCGACTCAGGTCGCAACCCCAGGCCCTGAAGCCCAGGCTGTAAAGCGTGCTAATCAGCATAATAGACTCGTTCTGGATGATGGTCGTACAGGCTCCAACCGCACTCCATTTTTAATCGGCGAGGATGGAGTATCGCCGTTATCGGCGCACAACCCAATACGTAACGGATACCGAATTGAGCAGGGCCATCAGGGCGTTATGGGTTACAGTTTTGCTGAATACCGGGTACGTTCGCAGCAGCTGCCTGACTATTTAAGCCAGGCCAATCCAAGAACCGCTCAACCTGGAATCGCCTCCGGAGGCAACCTGCGAGTGGCCAGTTATAATCTGGAAAACCTGTTTGCGACCTTAGGCGATTCAGGTGAAACCTGCGGCCCGAATCAGTTGTCCTGTCGAGGTGCTGCAGATGAAGAGGAACTGCAACGTCAGCTGCAGAAAATTGTCTCTGCCATTATCGCACTGGACGCGCAGGTAGTGGCCCTGGCTGAAGTTGAAAATGATGCCGACGACGCCACTTTGCAAATGCTGGTAGATGCTTTAAATCAAGCGGACAGACTGGGTCGCTGGGACTACATTGCAACCGGCTGGTTAGGCACTGACGCGATAAAGCCTGGCTTTATATACCAGTCATTGCGGGCACGACCTATAGGTGACTATGCGGTGCTGGATTCGAGTGTGGATCCTGATTTTGATACGTCCCGTCAACGGCCTGCGCTGGCACAAAGCTTTCGTGCCAATAACAGTGGTCGTTTCACTGCGGTAGCCCTGCATTTAAGAGCTAAGGCGTCATGCCCTGACAGTGGTCCGGACTCTGACCAGGGCGATGGACAGGGCTGTTGGAATGACTGGCGAACCCGCTCAACAGGTGCTCTGGCGCGCTGGTTAGAAGAGGATCCTACCGGTAATGGTGTGGCTGCGGTTCTGTTGCTGGGCGATTTTAATGCCTATGCACAGGAAGATCCGATGCGTTTGCTGGAGAGCGAGGGCTACAGCAACCTGGCGATTGCAGCCAATAATGGTAACCCGGAAGTTTACAGTTATACCTTCTTCGGTGAGTCAGGAAGCCTGGACCATGGTCTGGCAAACCCGGTACTGGCAGAACAGGTGGTAGATGCAGGTTACTGGCCAATTAATGCGGATGAGCTTCCCGTATTTAACTACAATACCGGGACGCTGCCAGGCGGTTTCTTAGAAAAGCCGGATAACTTTTACAGTACGCAACCGTTTCGTTCTTCCGATCATGATCCCATGGTTATCGAACTGAACCTGCGGCGCTGTACTCCAGGATTACGTAATTTACCCAGACATTCTTTAGGTAAAGAGCTAAACAGCCCTGAGTGTTAGAATGGCAAAAGAAAACAGGCACCGTGAGGTGCCTGTTTTTATGGCTTTACGAGTTTATTCAGTTTCGGGTTTGTTTTTAGCAGTGGCCAGGCGCTCGACGTTGAGGGCAATAGAAAGCAGTAAAATAAGGCTTTCTTTAAAAAATGACATCAGTATCACAGCGAAATAGCTGTATACAAGCACACCAATGGCGGCAGCTATCCCTGAAAATAAACCGAGATTAAAAATACCGCCGAGTAGCGTTATGACGGCGATCAAGGCACCGACAAACCAGGATAAAAAGATGACGCCGTCCCAGGCGGCACGAAACCAATCGAAAACCGGGAATTCAGTGGTAGTCGACTTGTCAGTTTCACTGCCAGCGTGCTCCCGCATAGTTGCCAGCCGGTAGGCTGCACCTTTCCAGATTCGCCATGGTATGGTGAAGAAGCGAACTATGCACAGAATAAGCGCCTGAATTACTGCTGGGCCAATTTGACTTTGTATTTGTGACATTTCTAATTCCTTGTTTTAGTTATTTTTCCTACGCATGTGTTGCGTACCAGCCGAATATAACAATAATCTCACAAAAGAATCTAGCGGAGTCTGAATCTCTGTTTCAGATCAATAATGTTTCAGATCAATAGCTTTTCTGGCGTAGCTGCTACTCTAATAGGCAAACAAACAGGGATTTTTTATGTTTAAGGTTCTTCTCGGTGTCGCTCGGGTTAACTTCTTAACTCTGAGCCTGGTCTGCGTGGCGCTTGCTGCGGCATTAGGCTGGCTGCAACAGGGTATTTTGTTGTGGTCAAATCTGCTACTCGTGCTGGTGATGGCATTAGCGGCTCATATCAGTGTGAATGCATTTAATGAATACTTTGATTTTCGTTCAGGGCTCGACTTTCTCACTCCAAAAACACCATTTAGCGGTGGCAGCGGCAGCCTGGTTGCGAATCCGGAAGGAGCCTATCCTGCTCTGACTCTGGCTATACTGACATTGGTTATGGTGACACTTATCGGTCTTTGGCTGGCTGCGCAGGTAAGCTGGCTGTTGCTGTTACTAGGTATCCCCGGTGTGTTTATTATTTACGCCTATACCAATCATATTAATCGTTTTCCCTTTCTTTGCCTGTTGGCTCCGGGCGTTGGTTTTGGTTTGTTAATGACCCTGGGCGCCAGTTGGGTGTTATCGGTGGGCGTAACCCCAGGTGCTGTGGTACTGGCTGTGATTATGACGCTGCTGGTAAGTAATCTGTTATTACTGAATCAGTTTCCGGACGTAGAAGCCGACCGTCAAGTTGGGCGAAGGCATCTGCCTATTTTGTGGGGGCGCCGTAAAAGCGCGGTTGTTTTTATGGCTATTCATATACTTAGCTATCTAACGCTGCTACTGGGCGTCATGGCAGGCTGGTTGCCTGAGCATACCTTGCTGGGCTTATTTAGCGGCTTATTACTCATTAAGTTGCTGCCCGGCGTGTGGCGTTATGCGGACGAGCCGCAGCTTCTGCCTCCTTATCTTGGGCTGAATGTAATGCTCATTCATTTTTTTCCTTTATTGATCATAGCGGGTTTATTATGGGCAGCAGCATGAAACAACTGGATTTTGATCTGGTAGTTATTGGCGGTGGCGGCGCCGGTTTGCGCGCTGCTATTGCCGCGGCCGAAAGCGCTGCGGACAATTTCAGTATTGCCTTAGTTTCTAAAGTCTATCCCATGCGTTCGCATACCGTTGCTGCCGAAGGTGGAGCGGCCGCAGTGACCCGTGAAGATGACAGTCTTGAAGCTCACTTTGACGACACCGTAGCGGGCGGAGACTGGCTGGCTGAACAATCCGTAGTGGATTATTTTGTCCGTCATGCGCATCAGGAGCTGGTGCAAATGGAGCACTGGGGTTGCCCATGGAGCCGCGACAAAGAAGGTAATGTGCAAGTGCGGCGCTTTGGTGGCATGCGCACAGAACGAACCTGGTTTGCCGCCGATAAAACCGGTTTTCATATGTTACACACCTTATTTCAGACCTCATTGAAATATGCCCAGATTCAGCGCCTGGACGAGTATTTTGTACTGGATATAGTGGTGCACGAGGGCCAGGTGGCGGGGGTGATCGCGCTTGAAGTAGCAACGGGCGAATTGACCCTGCTGCGGGCTAAGACGGTCATTATGGCAACGGGCGGTGCAGGGCGTCTATTTCGTTTTAATACCAACGGCGGCATAGTTACTGGCGACGGCATGGCCATCGCGTTTCGCCAGGGCGTAGCGTTGCGCGATATGGAATTTGTCCAGTACCACCCAACCGGGCTGCCAGGTTCGGGTATTTTAATTACGGAAGCCTGCCGCGGTGAAGGTGGTATCCTGCTCAATAACCAGGGCTATCGATATTTACAGGACTACGGGCTGGGTCCGGAAACCGAACTGGGCAAGCCGCAAAATAAATACATGGAGCTGGGGCCAAGGGATAAACTCTCGCAGGCTTTCTGGCACGAGCAACAGGCGGGCAGAACTGCAAAATATGGCGACAGCGATGTGGTCTATCTGGACTTACGTCACTTGGGTAAAGACTACCTGCACGAACGACTGCCTTTTATCTGCGAACTGGCCAAATCTTACGTCAATATAGATCCTGTCAAAGAACCCATTCCCATACGACCCGCGGTGCATTACACCATGGGTGGCATTGAAACCGATGCCCATTGTGAAACCTCAGTTACCGGGTTATATGCCGTTGGTGAGTGCGCTTCAGTAGGTCTGCACGGAGCCAACCGATTAGGTTCTAATTCATTGACTGAATTGCTGGTGTTTGGGCGCCTGGCGGGAGAAACCGCGGTCAGGCAGGCTGCGCACTGTACTTTCATAGAAAGCGAACAGCTCAGTTTGCAGGCACAGCAACATGCACAGCGTTTAGATAAGTTACGTCAGGGCAAAGGCAGTGAAAACTGGGTGGTGCTGAAGCGGGAACTGGTTTGCGTAATGGAGCAGGGCTGTGGCATTTACCGTACAGAGCAGGGCATGCAGGAGGCGCTTAACAGCATCCATCAGCTGCAACAGGCCTATACACAGGTGGGCCTGGGCGATACCAGCAAAGCTTATAATACCGACCTGCTGCAATGCCTTGAGTTTGGTTTCGCTTTGGATGTGGCTGAAGCCATCTGCCTTGCGGCGCTGGAGCGGCGTGAATCCAGAGGCGCTCATCAGCGCCTCGACGAAGGCTTTACCGAGCGCAATGATGAGAAGTATTTAAAACACAGCCTGGTGCATTATATGGGTCCGGATCAGGTGGCCCGTCTGTCCTGGCAGTCGGTAGATACCAGTCTTTCAAAGCCTGCTGCACGTCTGTACGGCGATGCGGGCAAGGAGGCTAAGTCATGAGCACTCAAGAACTAATTACCCAGGAACTAATTACCCAGGTAAAGATTCAGCGCTATTTGCCCGAGCAGCATAACGAGCCTTACTGGCAGACTTTTACCGTGCCCATGGATGAAAGCACGTCGATTCTGGATGCTTTAAACCACATCAAGGAAGAGCAGGACCCCAGCTTAAGTTACCGCTGGTCCTGTCGTATGGCGATTTGCGGCTCCTGCGGCGTGATGGTCAATGGCATTCCTAAGCTAGGCTGTAAAACTTTTCTACGTGATTACAGTGGCCCCTTGAAAATAGAGCCCTTGGCTCATTTTCCTATAGAAAAAGATCTCATGGTCGACATGGATACTTTTCTGCAGCATCTGACCGCGGTCCAACCTTATCTTATCCCTGATTTTATCAACGAACAGCCAGCATCCACGGAACCCTATAAACAAACACCGGCTCAGCTAGCTAAATATCGCCAGTTCGCTAACTGCATTAACTGTGGTTTATGTTATTCGGCCTGCCCTCAGTTTGGCCTGAATGCGGAATTTTTAGGACCGGCCGCTTTGACCCTGGCGCACCGATATAATCTGGACAGCCGGGATACAGGAAAAGACCAGCGTATGGCGCAATTAAACAGCCATGAAGGCGTCTGGGGCTGCACTTTTGTGGGGTTTTGTTCTGAAGTCTGCCCTAAAGGCGTGGATCCGGCGGCGGCAGTCAATCAGGGTAAAGTCGAGGCGGCTAAAAGCACGCTCATCGCTTTATTTAAAGGGTAACCTTATGCATAACAAAGCCGGTTTCGAGAAGCCACTAAATGCTCTCTGGTGGTTAAAACACCGTTTTTTTAAAGCTTACATGCTGCGTGAAGCGACCGTCATCCCGCTGCTCTTTTTTATTGGCTGCATGCTGGCGGGCATCTACAGCCTGCTGCAGGGGGAAAACCAATGGCTGGCCTGGTTGGGTTTTATGCAACAGAGCTGGGTGGTAGGGCTGAATATACTGGCATTGCTTGCCAGTCTTTATCATGCATTGACCTTCTTTGTGTTATTTCCACGGGTTATGCCCTTAAGCCTGGGTGATTATAGGATACCTGCATGGGCCATAGTGGCCGGGCAGTGGATGGCCGTGGTAGCAGTACTGTTGTTTTTTGGATGGTTATTCTTATGAAAAAATTCAAACTGAATGCTGAACCCTTATGGTGGGTGCTTTTCAGTGCCGGAGGTGTATGTTTTGCAGTGGTGGTGCCTGCCGCTATTTTGTTTATAGCTATCCTGCAGCCCTTAGGCCTGCTACCTCAGGGCGCCCTGGACGCAAATCGGGCAGATGTTTTGCTGTTCAGTCTGGGCGGTTTTGTGTTTATTGGCGCTGTTATTTGTCTGCCGTTATTTCATGCCGCACACCGGCTACGACATGGGCTTTATGATTTAAAGCTAGGTCGGGATAACATTAATAAATATATTTGTTATGGCAGTGCCGCTTTGCTTAGCGCGTTGGCTCTTTATTGGTTTATTTCTGGCCTGCTCTGATTTCTCCTATTGGCCTCATGCTCGGGCAGCTGGCTGTGTTATGATTTGCTTATAGAAAGTTGAATGTTAAAAATTAACGGAGAAAAACAGAAATGCGTGTGTGTGGAGTAGAGATAAAAGGTAGCGAGGCGATGATATGCCTGATGGAACTGGAAGAAGGTCTGTTTCAGCTGCCTGACTGTCGCCAGATTCGCTTTCAATTAAGTAAAGATCAGGAAACTGAAAACATGCGTAAGTTTCAGTTTGCTTTTGCTAAATTCCTGGAAGACTACCAGGTAGAGCAGGTTGTTATTAAAGAGCGCCCACAGAAAGGAAAATTTGCCGGTGGCGCTGTGGGTTTTAAAATGGAAGCGGCTATGCAGCTGATTGAAGATCGCGAAGTTAGTATCATGACGGGCACTGAGCTGAAAGAAAAGCTCAAGCGAAACCCTATGCCGGTAGAGTTTGAGGATACCGGTTTAAAAGCTTTTCAGAAAACAGCATTCACTGTGGCCTATGCGTTCTTAGCACATTAAATAGCACATTAAAGCGGACAGAAACCAAAAAGGGTGGCTATTCATTAAGCCACCCTTTTTGGTTGCAGCGAAGTCAGTTACATCAGGTAACTAATATGCTGATAGAAGCGTACCACGACGTCGTCTTTTTCTTCGCGCAGTGCCAGCTTTTTAGCAAAGGTATGCAGCGCAGATTCAACCCGGTTCATAAATAGGCCATAACCTACTTCAGTTTTATCCTGCTGGCTGGCGACAATAATAAAGTGAGCGGCTTCAACCAGATTATCAGGCTGCCAGAAGCTGAGTAACTGGGGATCAGATGCTGCGGGGTCAAAGCTTATTTTTTGCAGTTCACTGTTTTCTTCTGAAACATCAACCTGACTGTTACGCACTAAGGGTGTTTTGCCATTGGCGACCATTGCCAGCCGATCTAATTCTTTGCCTTCACAAGCCTTACTGAAGGCGTCCTGCAGTGATTGGTAAAGGTCAGCAGTGGAATGATGGACTTTAAGGTTATGCTTCAATCTGCGGGTTAACGGCAGCGTCACCGTCACGTAGGTGATTTCGCTGTGTTTCTCCGGCATATCACACTTACGTGCCTGATAACGTGGGTACAGTGCTCTGAGCTTGTAGGCATAGGTCTCTTTATGCCCTTTGCTTTTAGCAAAGAGATCATAGGACAGGTGCTGGTGGTCACGTACTTTTATATCCAGTTTAATATTAGGCAGTTCAGCTTTGAACTTGACTAAGAAACGTCTGACCCGGGAATGGAACGTGGCGGCATTAGCACGTAGCTCAGAACCGGTAGCCAGAAACAGCATGCGGATTTTACGGGCTTTGTAGTCCGGCTTAATAAAAGCATTTTGTGCTTCATGGAAGTTGGGATTGTAGAAAAACAGAATCTGTTTATCGGTCTGGAAAGTCAGGGCTTCGGTATGAAAACGCACTACGGGCAGTTTATCATTCGCTATGAAATGCACATTCGTCAGTTGTTCATCTTCGGCTAGACGGAAAAACAATCGACTTAGCTTGTCGTAACAATGGTCGCTGCTGTTGAAAGCCTCATAGAACTCATCGCTGGGTTTGATTTCAGCCAGAAGATACTGATTAGAATGGGCATTGGTAGGTAAATAGGCGCGATGTTTACTACTCATTGTGAGCTCCCTGTTAACTTAAAAAACTAAGTCTAGGACATCGGCGCCTGTTTTATATTGTTCTGGGATAAATAATTAAGCAGTAGTAGGGGGCTTTTTCGGTTTAGCCGTCTTCTTGGCGTTTAAAGCAATAAGCAGCTCCTCACGTTCACGGGCCAGAAACAGCGCCAGATCTTCAACTTCTTTCTCTGATTGTAAAGCTCCGCTTTTTTGCAGCAGTGGAAACAGCTTCTCAGCCATATCCAGCATCTTGTCATGGGCGTCAGCTTCGGCTTTTGAGGTAAAGGTCATTTTCTCTTCTCCGTCGCGAACAACTACGTACTGAGTGATCACAGTCATGGTGATGTCCTTGTTTTGATAAGTTTAAACACTGTGATTTTATACAGTATTGAGATTTTGTTTGCAATCAAGGATTTATAACTGACCAGTGTAAATAAATAATTCCATACTACTGCGTCGGGTATAACCCTCTCTTTACAAGGGACATAGCAATAATTGAGTTCTCATTTTTTGAACTATGTAAGGGGGATTATACGCAAAAATCGAACATGAATAGAAAGGTACGGTTGAATGTGATGCCAACTGTACTAATGTTTATTAGGTATGTGTAGAACAACGGCGAGCGACTATGCAAACTGACAAGGTATCAGAATTAATGAATATTAAGCTGAAAATACCGGACCCGGAAGACGGTCTGGCACTTAACGAACTCGTCGAACAGAACCCTCCTCTTGACCCCAATTCTCTCTATTGCAACTTATTGCAGACCAGTCATTTTGCGAAGACCGCAGTAGCAGCTGAACATGAGGGGAGTTTAGTAGGTTTTGTTTCCGGCTACATCAAACCCGAGCAGCCAGATACTTATTTTCTCTGGCAGGTGGTAGTTGGCGAGGCAGCCCGGGGGCAGGGGCTGGCAAAGAGAATGGTGCAGCATCTGTTTGACCGCGATTTTTTTAAAAGCGTTAAATGGCTGGAAACTACCATTACTCCTGACAACGAGGCCTCGCAAAAACTATTTAAGTCATTAGCAAGAGACTGGGATGCAGGGATAGAAACCAAGGTTATGTTTGACCGGGAGCGACATTTTGGTGGTCACCATAACAGTGAAGAGTTGTATCGGATTGGCCCAATAAATAACTAGTCCGATAAGCAGCAGAATTTATTAGCAAGACAGATTTTTAATTGTTGAAACGGAGTACCGAATGAATATTTTTGAGCAGGTAGAGTCTCAAGTACGTTCTTATTCACGTTCATTTCCGACTGTTTTCAGTACGGCGAAAAACGCACGTTTGCAAAGCCGTGATGGCCGCAGCTATATCGACTTTCTGGCTGGCGCCGGTACCCTGAACTATGGCCACAATAACGATCTATTGAAGCAGCCATTGCTGGACTATATTCAGGCGGATGGCATTACCCATGGCCTGGATATGTATACCGAAGCAAAAGAAGGTTTTCTGCAAGCTTTTCAGAAGATCATTATGAAGCCACGCGACATGAACTATAAAGTTCAGTTCACCGGCCCAACTGGCACCAACGCGGTGGAAGTGGCACTGAAAATAGCCCGTAAAGCGAAAGAGCGTACCGGCATTGTGTCTTTTACCAATGGTTATCATGGTTGCACCCTGGGTTCTCAGGCGGTGACAGGTAACAAGGGTCAGCGTAAAGGCGCAGTGGTGTCTTTGGGTGATGTGACACGCATTCCCTATGACGACTATGGCGATGAAGACGATGATTTTATGGGTCTTAAATTACTCGATCAGATGCTGAGCGATCCGGGTAGTGGTGTTGAAGTACCTGCAGGCGTTATTGCGGAAACTGTGCAGGGCGAAGGTGGCATGACAGCCGCTCGTATGAGCTGGTTACAACAGCTGGAAAGCTTATGCCGCAAACACGACATGCTGCTTATCATCGATGATATTCAGGCAGGTTGTGGCCGTACCGGAACCTTCTTTAGTTTTGAACCGGCTGGCATCAAGCCGGACATTGTAACCCTGTCTAAATCGTTAAGCGGTTACGGTTTGCCGTTTGCGGTGACCCTGCTACGCCCTGATCTGGATCTATGGGACCCGGCCGAGCACAACGGTACTTTCCGTGGTAATAACCTGGCTTTTGTTACAGCCCGGGTTGCCCTGGAAGAGTACTGGCAGGATGACAAGTTTGCCCAGCAGATTAAGCAAAAAGCAGAGATCCTGGAAAAACGCTTTAGCGGTATCGTTGATCGTTTTGATGCGGATATGAAATTAAAAGGCCGCGGCATGATGCGCGGTATTGCAACGCCAAGCGGTGAAATTGCAGGGCAAATTTGTAAAGAAGCCTTTGCCAATGGCCTGGCGGTAGAAACCAGCGGTTCCTGGAGCGAGGTGGTCAAATGCTTGTGTCCATTGACCATCCCGGAAGAAGATCTGAACGAAGGCCTGGATATACTTGAAAATGCCTTTGCCAGTGTATTGTCTGAAAAAGAAGCGAAAGCTAGTTAATAACAGGAGATAATAAATGATAGTTCGTACTCTTGATGATTGCCGTAAATCAGGTCGTAAAGTAGATGGTGAGACCTGGAATAGCGTTCGCTTGTCACTGAAAGACGACAACATGGGGTATTCGTTTCACATCACTACGATTTATGCGAATACGGAAACCCCTATTCATTATAAGAATCATCTGGAAACCGTGTACTGCGTATACGGTGAAGGTTCCATTTTAGACAAAGCTACGGGTATCGAGCATCCGATAAAACCGGGTACTGTTTATATGCTGAACAAACATGATGATCATATTTTAAAAGCTAAATCAGAAATGCAGATGGCCTGTGTGTTTAATCCACCGTTGAACGGTAAAGAAACACATGGGCCGGACGGCGCTTATCCGCTGGAAGCGGAAGCGGTAACTGATTAAAGCTTAACATTAAGGGGGTACCCGTTATGCAGGGCCATACGGTCGAAAAAATTGGTGGTACTTCGATGAGTGATTACGCCGCAGTGCGCGATAACATCATCAAGTGCGATGGATCCAAAGAAGAGATCTATAATCGCATCTTTGTAGTGTCTGCGTACTCGGGTATCACCAATGGCTTGCTGGAAGATGCCAGCAACAATAAACCAGGCGTGTATGCGCTCTTTGCCAATAATGATTCAGACTGGCAATGGAGCGAGCGCCTGAGCGAAGTTGCAGAAGAAATGATGCAACACAACGCTAAACTTTTTGACCGCGAGCATACTCGCAAGCAAGCCGACCATCTGGTGACAGAAAGGGTGGAAGGCATTCGTAACTGTTTGCATGATTTGCAGCGTGTCTGTTCTTACGGTCATTTTCAGATTGGCGAACACTTGTCCACAGTGCGCGAGATGATTGCCGGGTTGGGTGAGGCCAATAGTGCCTTTAACCTGGCCCTGCTTTTACAGTCGGAAGGGATCAACGCGCGGTTTGTTGACCTGACCGGTTGGCGTGAAGCCGACGATTTACCGATTGATGAAAAGATTAAGAACATTTTCAGCAAATATGACTTTAGTGAAGAACTGCTGATCGTGACTGGATATATTCAGTGTAAAGAAGCCATGATGAGTACCTTCGGGCGAGGTTACAGCGAAATTACCTTTAGTAAAATCGCTGAAATCACCGGCGCTCGTGAAGCGGTTATACATAAGGAATATCATTTATCCAGTGCCGACCCTAAAGTGGTAGGTGACGATAAGGTGCGGCCCATAGGGCGTACCAATTATGATGTTGCTGACCAGCTGTCGCTGATGGGGATGGAAGCTATTCATCCTAAAGCGGCACGGGGTCTGCGCCAGAAAGAAATTCCTTTACGCGTTAAAAACACCTTCCAGCCTGATCATGATGGCACTTTGATTACTAATGACTATATTAGTGAAGAGCCTTGTGTAGAAATAGTGGCTGGCAAGCGTCGCGTTTTTGCTTTGGATGTGTTCGACCAGGACATGACGGGTGAACAGGTCCATTTTCTGAATATCCAGAAAACGGTACAGGACTGTGATGTCTCGCTGGTGGCCAGAGAGCACAATGCCAATACAGTCACTCTGTACACAAACAGTGGTTTGAAAGGCATTAACCGACTCAAAACACGGCTCAAAGAAGAGTATCCCAATGCAGATATATCCAGCCGTAAGGTGGCTATCATTTCGGTGATTGGCAGCGATATGAACGTACCGGGCATTCTGGCCGATGTCAGCAACGCGCTGGCTGAGCATGATATCAGTATCCTGGCGACCCAGCAGGGCATGCGCCAGGTTGATATTCGTGTCGTAGTTGACGATGAAAACTACGAAGAAGCCACACGAGCTCTACATGCGAAATTCTTCGAAACGGAGGCTACAGAAAGCAGTAAAGAAGACGTAGCCTGATTAAGGAGGAAGTAATCATGAAACGTTTTTTGCTTTGTTCAGTCTTATCGGGGCTGGCAATAACGCCAGCCTTAGCTGACCCGGGGGATCGCGTCCGTGTGGCTGAAAGCGTTGTAAGTTCCGGAATTGAGAGCGAAAAGGCGCATTTTCGGGTGGTGCAGGTGGTGGAAGCGTTAGAGCACCCCTGGGCCATGGCCTGGTTGCCGGATGGCCGTATGTTAATTACAGAACGAGGCGGTAACCTGGTCCTGGCAGGCCCTGATGACGTAACCTCTATTGGCGGATTACCTGAAATCGATGCTGAAGAAGACCAATTATCGGCTCCGGATGGCGGCAATCAGGGCGGCTTAATGGATTTGGTTTTGCACCCTGATTACGATCAGAATGGCTGGATTTATTTTACGTATTCAAGCCCTGGTGATGATGACGGGGTGGCTGAAGAAGACCGTGGTACCGGCACTGCTTTAGCCCGCGCTCGTTTAAGTGATGACGGCTCAGAGTTAGTCGACCTGGAAACCATATACGCACAAACACCCCGTCACGTACCTGGCCGCCATTATGGTTCCCGCATTGTATTTCCTGATGACGGTAGTGTTATTTTCTCCATAGGTGACCGTGGTTTGCGGTGGCCGTCGCAGGACCTGACCGACCCGGGTGGTTCCATGATCCGCTTGTATGAAAGTGGCGGTGCTCATGAAGAAAATCCTTTTGTACGCCAGGCTCCGGGCAATTTACGCCCAGAGATTTATTCCTATGGTCATCGTAATAATCAGAGCATGGCGCTACATCCTGATACCGGTGAGTTATGGACTGCAGAACATGGTCCTTATGGTGGTGACATATTACATAGGGTCGAAAAAGGTAAAAACTACGGCTGGCCGCAGGTTGCCTTTGGCGTCGAATATTCGACCAAAGAAAAAATAGGCATTGGTGAGTCCGCACCTGGTGTTCAGGCTCCTTTGCATGTATGGGAAGACTCTATGGCGCCTTCGGGTATGGCTTTTTACACAGCCGCTCATTTCCCTGGGTGGCAGAACAGCCTTTTTGTCGGTTCACTCTATCGTGAAGAACTGCATCGCCTGGAAATTACAGATGGCGAGGTGACGCACCGGGAAGAGCTACTGGATGAAACGGTAGGTCGAATCCGTGACGTAAGGCAGGGGCCGGATGGCTATCTGTACTTGCTTACGGACGAAGGTGAAGCGGGCGTTTATCGTCTGGAACCTGTCGAATAAGTTTTTATTTTTCAACTCTGATTTATGAGTATTGTCGACAATATAGCGGTTGCCACCCTTGGCAACCGCTATATTTTTCTTTAAAATGCTTATTCTTTCTATTTATGTCGACAATCTATGACGTTGCCTATGACAACGAACAATCCGATTTTACGCAGCCCAGTGACCGCTTCTGACCGCTTATTGCTGGAGATTCAGCGCGCGATAGTCGAAGGCGATATTGCTGCGGGCAGTAAAATCAGTGAACCTGAGCTGGCACGACGTTTTAATGTCAGCCGGGCACCTTTGCGTGAAGCGTTGGCACGATTGGAACGTTGTCATCTGATTGAACGAATCCCGAATGCGGGAGCCCGGGTAGTGACCCTCTCAGCTCAGGGTTTGCTGTCGCTTTATCAGTTACGTGAAGAGCTGGAAGGGCTCGCCTGCAGGCTGGCTGCCGAAAACATGGCTGAGCAGGAAATTGAAGAACTGCGCGGTCTGCTGGATCAGCATTTGTCGTCACAACGAGTGCGTGAAGGGGAAAGTTACTATCAGGAAGCCGGTGACCTGGATTTCCATTACCGCATTATTCTGGGCAGCAAGAATTCATATTTGATCAATATACTCTGTGACGAGCTCTACTTTCTGGTACGTATGTACCGGGTGCAACTGGGTATGAACGGGCCGCGTGTGTCGCGGGCCTTTGATGAACACAAAGCTATTATCAGTGCTATTGCCAGTCGCGATGGTGAACTGGCCGATTTATTGATGCGCCGTCATATCAGTGCATCACGTCGAAATATCGAATTACAACTTCAACAGATGGGGAACTAACATGACTCAAGTACAGAGTGCAGGCGCTAAACTGCGTCAGGCTATCGCCGCGGAAAATCCATTGCAAATCGTGGGTACTATTAACGCCTACACAGCCATGATGGCTGAGCGTGTGGGGCATAAGGCCCTGTACCTGTCCGGCGCTGGTGTGGCAAATGCCTCTTTTGGTTTACCGGATCTGGGCATGACCTCTTTGAACGATGTCTGTGAAGATATCCGTCGCATTACCGGTGCTACTGATGTGCCTTTGCTGGTCGACGCAGACACCGGTTGGGGCGGTGCTTTTAATATCTCACGTACAGTGAAAGAAATGACTCGCGCGGGCGCTGCAGGTTTCCATATTGAAGATCAGGTCGCGCAAAAACGCTGTGGCCACCGTCCGAATAAAGAAATTGTTTCCCAGGAAGAAATGGTGGATCGCGTAAAGGCTTCAGTAGACGCCCGTACCGACGACCAGTTCTTAATCATGGCGCGTACCGACGCGCTGCAGCAGGAAGGCCTGCAATCTGCTATCGAACGTTCTCAGGCTTGCGTAGAAGCTGGCGCCGATGCGATTTTTGCTGAAGCGGTAACTACACTGGAAGAGTACAAGGCATTTACGGACGCGCTGAATGTACCAGTACTGGCCAACATTACTGAGTTCGGTGCCACGCCGTTGTTTAATAAAGAAGAGCTGGCCGGCGTAGGCGTCGACCTGGTGCTCTATCCGTTAAGCGCATTCCGGGCGATGAATAAAGCAGCGCTGAATGTATATCAGAATATTCTGCAGGACGGCGATCAGAAAGCGGTAGTGGACAGCATGCAGACTCGTGCCGAGCTGTATGACTTCCTGAACTACCACGATTTTGAAGAAAAGCTGGATGCACTATTTAAGAAGTAAAACTGAAAGCAGTCTGCCTTCCCGGGTAAACAAATAGCCGGGCACATAAACAGGCAGGCAAATAAACTGAATACGACACGAGGAATAGTATTATGGCTGAGAAAGCATTAGGCGGCGCAGGTTTGCGCGGACAGGTAGCTGGCGAAACAGCATTATGCACAGTGGGCCAGAGCGGTTCAGGATTAACGTACTGTGGTTATGACATTAAAGAGCTGGCTGACAAAGTAAGCTTTGAAGAAGTGGCTTATCTGCTGGCGCACAATGAATTGCCCAACCAGAGTCAGTTAAGCGAATATAAAGCACGCCTTAAATCCATGCGTGCGTTACCACAGGAACTGAAAGATGTACTGGAACGCATTCCGGCTGAAGCCCATCCAATGGATGTTATGCGTACTGGTTGTTCGTTCCTGGGTAACCTGGAAACTGAGCAGAGTTTTGACGAAGCAGACAGCCACATTGAGCGCTTGCTAGCGGTATTCCCAAGCATTGTACTGTACTGGTATCGCTTCAGTCATGACGGCGTACGCATTGAAACCGAAACTGACGACGATTCTATTGGCGCGCATTTCCTGCACATGCTGCATGACAAAGCGCCTTCAGAACTGCATACCGCAGTGATGAATACCTCACTGATCCTGTATGCCGAGCATGAATTCAATGCCTCTACGTTCACGGCCCGTGTATGTGCTTCAACACTGTCTGATATTCATTCTTGTGTAACCGGTGCTATCGGTTCCCTGCGTGGACCTCTGCACGGCGGTGCCAACGAAGCGGCGATGGATTTGATTGAAAATATGGAATCGCCAGCCGCTGCAGAAGAAACCCTGCTTGGCATGCTGGCGCGTAAAGATAAAATTATGGGTTTTGGCCACGCTATTTACCGTGAATTTGATCCGCGCAATGACATCATCAAAGAATGGTCGAAAAAGCTGTCTGAAGAAGTCGGCGACAGCCGTTTGTATGACGTCTCTGTACGTTGTGAAGAAGTTATGTGGAACGAGAAAAAACTCTTCCCGAATGCGGATTTCTTCCATGCGTCGGCATACCACTACATGGGCATACCGACTAAATTGTTTACCCCGATTTTCGTGATGTCACGGGTCAGCGGCTGGACAGCTCATGTGAAAGAGCAACGCGCGAACAACCGCATTATTCGCCCAAGTGCAGATTACACCGGTCCAGAACCGCGTCCGGTACCCGCACTTTCTGAACGCAAGTAACGGGTGGCTTTAATGAATAGCGATTATCGCAAAATATTACCGGGCACCACTTTATTGTATTTTGATGCCCGTGAAGCCGTAGAAGACATAAAACCGGGAAGCTACGACGGCCTGCCATACACCTCGAAGGTGTTGGCTGAGCAGTTGGTACGTCGTTGCGATCCGGCGATGTTAAAAGACTCATTAATTCAGTTGATTGAGCGCAAGCGTGATCTGGATTTCCCCTGGTATCCGGCGCGTGTAGTGTGCCATGACATTCTCGGACAAACCGCGCTGGTGGATTTAGCCGGTTTACGGGATGCCATAGCCGACAAGGGCGGAGATCCGGCGAAAGTGAATCCGGTAGTGCCGACTCAGCTGATTGTTGATCATTCACTGGCAGTGGAACATGCCGGTTTTGATAAAGACGCTTTTGAAAAAAACCGTGCTATTGAAGATCGCCGTAACGATGACCGTTTCCACTTTATTAACTGGACCAAAACGGCCTTTAAAAACGTTGATGTGATCCCACCGGGCAACGGCATTATGCACCAGATTAATCTGGAGAAAATGTCGCCGGTAGTGCAGGTACGGGACGGCGTAGCTTTCCCGGATACCTGTGTTGGCACCGACAGCCATACTCCTATGGTTGATGCTTTAGGTGTTATTTCGGTAGGTGTTGGCGGTCTGGAAGCGGAAAGCGTGATGCTGGGCCGTGCTTCTTACATGCGTCTGCCGGATATTGTAGGTGTTGAGCTGACCGGTAAACTGCAGCCAGGCATTACCAGTACCGATCTGGTGTTGGAAATCACTGAGTTTTTACGTCGTGAACGTGTGGTTGGCGCTTATCTTGAGTTTTACGGTGAAGGCGCGGATAAATTAACCGTGGGGGATCGGGCAACGATCTCCAATATGACGCCGGAATACGGTGCGACGGCCGCTATGTTCTATATCGATGAACAGACAACGGACTATCTGAAAATTACCGGACGCGAGGATGATCAGGTGAAACTGGTCGAGACCTTCGCCAAGGAAACCGGTCTGTGGGCAGATCAAATGAAAGGCGCTGAGTATGAACGTGTGCTGCATTTTGATTTGTCGAAAGTACAGCGTAACTTAGCCGGACCTTCTAATCCGCATGCCTTGTTGCCGTCTTCTGAACTGGCCGCCCGTGGCGTGTCCGGTCCGGTCGAAATGGTCGATGGCAAAATGCCGGACGGCGCCGTTATTATTGCGGCTATTACCAGCTGTACCAATACCAGTAACCCGCGCAATATGGTGGCTGCCGGTCTGATTGCCCGTAACGCCAATAAACTGGGTTTAACCCGTAAGCCCTGGGTTAAGTCGTCGTTAGCACCAGGCTCTAAAACGGTGAAAATGTACCTGGAAGAGTCTAACCTGCTACCGGAACTCGAAGATCTTGGTTTTGGTGTCGTAGGTTTTGCCTGTACCACCTGCAACGGCATGAGTGGCTCTCTGGACCCGGCGATTCAGGAAGAAATCATTGAACGTGATTTGTATTCCACCGCCGTGTTATCGGGCAACCGTAACTTTGATGGCCGTATTCATCCGCATGCCAAGCAAGCCTTTCTGGCGTCGCCGCCACTGGTGGTGGCTTATGCGATTGCCGGTACTATTCGTTTTGATATCGAAAAAGATGCACTGGGTTATGACGCCGAAGGCAACCCCATCACCTTAAAAGATATCTGGCCAACGGATGAAGAAATCGACGCTATTGTGAAGCAGTCAGTGAAACCTGAGCAGTTCCGCAAAGTCTATGACCCTATGTTTAACCTGTCGGTAGACTACGGTGAGAAGAACAACCCACTGTATGACTGGCGTGCGCAAAGTACTTATATTCGCCGTCCACCTTACTGGGAAGGGTCGTTTGCCTCAGAACCTTCGCTTACTGGCATGCGCCCACTGGCTGTGTTGGGTGACAACATCACCACCGATCACCTGTCGCCTTCTAATGCCATTATGGCAGCGAGTGCCGCAGGCGAGTATCTGACCAGCATGGGTGTGCCTGAAGAGGACTTTAACTCCTACGCAACGCACCGCGGCGATCATCTGACCGCGCAGCGGGCGACTTTTGCTAATCCTAAGCTGTTCAACGAAATGGTTACCGACAAAGACGGTAAGGTGAAGCAGGGGTCGTATGCGCGCATCGAGCCGGAAGGCAAAGAAAGCCGTATGTGGGAAGCGATCGAAACCTATATGGAGCGCAAGCAGCCGTTGATCATTATCGCCGGTGCTGACTATGGTCAGGGCTCGTCCCGGGACTGGGCGGCCAAAGGGGTTCGTCTGGCGGGTGTTGAAGCCATTGCCGCAGAAGGTTTTGAGCGTATTCACCGCACTAACCTGATTGGCATGGGCGTATTACCGCTGCAGTTTGCAGAAGGCACCACGCGCAAGACGCTGCAGATTGACGGTACTGAAACCTTTGACGTGAAAGGCTCGCCTTCGCCAGGTTCAGCACTGACGCTGGTGATAAATCGCAAAGACGGAGATCAACTGGAAGTGCCCGTAACCTGTCGTATAGATACCGCTGAAGAGCTTAGTATCTACGAAGCGGGTGGGGTATTACAGCGTTTTGCCCAGGACTTCTTAGAGTCCACAGTCGCTTAACAAGAAGCAGATAAAAGGGCTCGTTTTTAGCGGGCCCTTTTTTATGGTTGGAGATAACAGATGACACACCCGGCACAGATTAAAATACCCGCGACCTATATGCGTGGCGGTACCAGCAAGGGCGTATTTTTTCGCCTCGATGACCTGCCTGAAGCGGCACAGCAACCTGGCAAAGCTCGGGATAACTTATTGCTGCGCGTTATTGGCAGTCCGGATCCTTATGCCAAACATACCGATGGCATGGGCGGGGCGACCTCGAGCACCAGTAAAAGCGTAATCCTGTCCAAAAGCAGCAAAGCAGATCATGATGTGGACTACCTTTTTGGTCAGGTCTCTATTGATAAACCTTTTGTAGACTGGAGTGGTAACTGTGGCAACCTGTCGGCGGCGGTAGGGCCCTTTGCCATTAGCTGTGGTCTGATTGACAGCAGCAAACTAGTGCAGAATGGCATGGCCGAGATTCGTATCTGGCAGGCCAATATCGAGAAAACTATCATCGCCCGGGTCCCTATAGTCAACGGTGAAGTACAGGAAACCGGTGACTTTGAGCTGGACGGCGTGACTTTCCCCGCTGCCGAAGTGCCGGTTGAGTTTCTCGACCCGGCTTCCGACAAAGACGGCCAGGGCGGTTCTATGTTCCCCACCGGCAATCTGATTGATGAACTGGAAGTACCAGGCATCGGGACCATTCAGGCGACTATGATAGACGCCGGTATTCCGACGGTATTTATCAATGCAGAAGACGTCAACTACACAGGTATTGAACTGCAGGAAGCCATCAACGGTGATCCGGATGCATTGATGATGTTTGAACGCATCCGTGCCCATGGCGCTTTAAAAATGGGTTTAATCAGTGAACTGGGCGAAGCAGAAAACCGTCAGCACACGCCCAAAGTGGCTTTTGTGGCCAAACCTCAGGACTATATTGCGTCCAGCGGTAAAAAGGTCACAGCGGGCGGAACTGACTTGCTGGTACGAGCCTTATCCATGGGCAAGTTACATCATGCCATGATGGGCACGGCAGCTGTAGCCATTGGCACAGCGGCGGCCATACCAGGCACGCTGGTGAACCTTGCTGCTGGCGGTGGTGAGCCTAAGTTTGTTACCTTCGGCCATCCTTCAGGAACGCTTAAAGTAGGTGCTGAAGCGACGCGGGTAAACGGCGAATGGACGGTGAAAAAAGCTATTATGAGCCGCAGTGCGCGTATCCTGATGGAAGGCGTTGTGCGTGTTCCTGGTGACAGTTTCTAAGACACCGGTGAGCTGTCTTTATTAAAAAAAGCCGTCAGCCCCTGTGGTTGGCGGCTTTCGCCTATCTAATCCCAGCCCCATGTTTACCAAAGTTTTGCATTCATCTGCTTTTAAAGCCCCTTGCTTTTGGCCACCATGTTGAGCGACTAAAACAGTTTAACCTGGAGCCAGATAATAATGAGCAATGCTCCTGTTCTAAAAGGAAGTAGCTTCACATTTTCAATTCTGCAGTTGTTCGACAACAACGTCGAGCAAGCGATTGAATACCTGCAGGCCAAGATTTCTCAGGCCCCTGCATTTTTTGCCCAAGCCCCTTTAATTATCAATATTGAACAGGTCACAGAACAACAGGTCCCGTTCGAACAGTTAAAAGCAGGAATTGAAACTCTGGGCATGCGCCCGGTGGCCGTGGTGGGCTGTGAAACTGAGAGCAGCCGCCAGGCCGTGTTTAATTCCGGCATGGCGGCCCTGCGTTCAGCGGGGAACCATTCAGAAATCAATATCCCGCAAGAGAGCGAGCAGAACACGAAAGGCAAAACCACCCAGGTGGTTAAAGTGCCGGTGCGTTCAGGGCAACAGGTTTATGCACAGGGCTGCGATCTTGTGGTGCTGGGGCCTGTCAGTAATGGCGCGGAAGTGATAGCCGACGGTTCTATCCAAATCTATGGAACCCTGCGCGGGCGAGCTATTGCCGGTGCTTCAGGTCAGTTGGGCGCTCATATTATATGTCAGAACCTGCAGGCGGAACTGATTTCTATAGCCGGTGATTACTGGTTAAGCGAGCAGATAGAGAGTGAATACTGGAAGCAGTCTGTAATGATCAGCAAAGTGAATGACAGTCTACAGATTGAATCGATAAAAATTTAAAACAAGGAAATATCATGGCACGCATTATTGTAGTGACGTCAGGAAAAGGCGGAGTCGGTAAAACCACCTCCAGTGCCGCTATTGCCTCAGGGTTGGCGCTGAAGGGCAAAAAAACTGCAGTGATTGATTTTGATATAGGTTTGCGCAATCTGGATTTGATTCTGGGTTGCGAACGGCGGGTTGTGTACGATTTTGTCAATGTACTGAACGGTGAAGCCACCCTGAATCAGGCATTGATCAAAGACAAACGCAGTGAAAACCTGTTTATTCTGCCCGCCTCGCAAACCCGCGATAAAGACGCACTCACCTTTGAAGGCGTCGACAAAGTTTTAAAGGAGCTCGGTGACATGGGTTTTGACTACGTCATTTGTGACTCACCAGCCGGTATTGAGCAGGGCGCCTTAATGGCGCTGTATTTCGCGGATGAGGCCATTATTACCACCAATCCCGAGGTCTCCTCGGTACGTGATTCAGACCGCATTCTGGGTATTCTGGACGCTAAATCAAAGCGCGCAGAAGAGGGGCTGGAACCTGTGCAGCAAAAATTATTGCTGACCCGCTATAACCCTCAGCGTGTGCAGGAAGGTGAAATGCTAAGTGTTGATGATGTGCTCGAGATACTGAACATCCCATTGCTCGGCGTTATTCCTGAAAGCATGGCGGTATTGAACGCCTCAAATAAAGGGGTGCCCGTTGTTTTTGATGAGCAGGCTGACGCAGGAGCGGCTTATCAGGATGCAGTATGCCGATTACTGGGTGAAGAAGTGCCATTGCGCTTTGTCAAAATTGAAAAGAAAAGTCTGTTAAAACGCTTATTTGGGGGGTAATTACGATGTCTTTGCTCGATTTTTTTCGCACCAGCAAACCGTCCACCGCTTCAACGGCAAAAGAACGCCTGCAGATTATAGTGGCGGAACGGCGTAACCAGGGCGACGCATTGCCCGCTTATTTGCCCCAGCTCAAAAAAGAGATACTTCAGGTATTAAGTAAATATGTAAATATTGATGCCGATATGGTTAATATATCACTAGAGCATAGCGACGATAACCTGTCGGTACTTGAGCTGAATGTAACTTTACCGGACGATGATGATTAAGATGAAAAAGAAAAAATATGGCCTGGCGAGCGCAGCTGCGCTTTACTTAATGAGCAGCAGTGCGCTGGCTATAGAATGCGAGTTATCCGCCTATCTGGTGGATGATGAGGGCGAGCTGGGGAGCAGCGCTATTATCAATCCAGCGGATGTTAAAAACATGAGCTGGAGCCAGGATGATGAGAGCTTAGCTACCTGGCGCATTGAGTTAACAGAAGAGGCTGGTGAACAATTACTGGAACATAGCAAAGCGCATATTGGACAGTCGATGGCGTTATTCTGTGATGCCGAGGAAATCGAACGTATGCGAATTATGGCGCCTCTGGGAGCTAAATTTATGATCAAAGGTTTACCACAGGATGTGATTCACCCAGATCGCCTGAGCAACCTGATTCAGATTAAGTAAAGAACTAAGTGCCAGATAACAAAAGGGCCTGAATAATATTCAGGCCCTTTTTAGTTTTCTCTCAGCTTTCGCGCTTAATCATCAACACGCATGGCTTTCAAACGCCGGCCAGCTGCTGATTCATTCACGTTTAACATGTGGTCGCCAATACGCTCCAGGCGGTTCAGCATGTCCATAAAGGTCACGCCAGCCCGTGCTGGATAGTTACCGCTCTCCAGCCTTGTGTAATGCGTATCGCGGTACATGTCACGAGTGCGGTCAATGGCGTTTTCAGTTTCAATAGCGGCGTCCAGGTCTACCTGTTCAGGAGACAGGGCTACATTACGCGTCATGGTTTCAATAGCGGCGGCTACCGCATTCATCATCTCAGCCATTTCTGTAGCCGCATCTTCTGGCCAGGTTGAGCGAGACTCTGTCATACGTTCGGCCAGTTTTGAAATCTGATAATAAATATCCGCAATGCGTTCTAAATCGTTGATCATAGTCTGCATAAAGCGAATACGTTCGCTGGTGGAGTGTTCCAGGTTGGTATGTTCGCTCACTCTTACCAGGTAATCTGAAATCTCCATTTCCATTTCGTCAGTCGCTTCTTCGGCCTTCTGAATTTTGTCTAACAGCGCCTCGCGATTGGCTTTAGGATCAAAAAGCAGTTCATTAACAGAGACGTGCATTTTGCCGACAATATCAACAAAGTGTTGAATTTCTTTGTTGGCCTGCTCGACGGAAAATCCTGGTGACGACATGGGACCACCGCTGATGTAACGCAGATGAAACTGGTCATCTTGTCCGCGGTCGGGCTGAATGTATTCAACAAAACGTACCAGATAAGGCACAAAAGCAAACATAATGAGTACGTTGGCAATATTAAATGTGGTATGGAACAGGGAGAGCGCCAGGGTTGAATTCTGCCTCGCCAGCACATCGTCGCCCATAACAGATAAAGTGCTGCCAGTCGTATACTGAATAATGCTGTCCATCAGGTGCAGTACCGGATAGATAAGGGCCAGCATCCAGAGCACGCCAATCACGTTAAAGAAGAAGTGGAACCTGGCCGCCCTTTTAGCGTGCACATTGCCCACCAAAGCGGCAATGTTGGCGGTCACCGTGGTCCCTATGTTTTCACCCAGAATCATGGCAGCGGCAATAGGAAAGGAAATCCAGCCTTCAAACAGCATCACTAAGGTAATAGCCGTGGCAGCGGACGATGACTGTGTCAGCAACGTTAAAATTGCACCGACGAATACAAAGAGTATTAACGAGAAGTAACCATAACCGGACAAGACGGTAAGAAATTCAAACATCTCCGGGTTGGCGTTGATGTCGGGTACCGCGCCTTTGATAAACTCCAGACCAATGAAAATAATACCAAAACCAACCATAGCCTCGGCAATATTGCGCAGGCGGTTGTTACTGGAGAACAGGAAGGCGAAGAAAATACCGATAACGGCCAAAGCAATGGGCGTTATTTCAAACTTAAAACCAAAGAGTGAAACCATCCAGGCGGTGATGGTGGTGCCTATGTTAGCACCCATAATAACGCCAGTGGATTGTACAAAGGTCAGTAGCCCTGCGTTTACAAAACTGACGGCCATAACGGTGGTGGTGGTTGACGATTGGGTGATGGCGGTGGTGCCAAAGCCTGTTATTACCCCAGTGACCCGGTTCCGGGTCATGCCGCTTAAAATACCTTTTAAACGACTCCCTGCAATCTTTTGTAACCCTTCACTAAAAATTTTCATTCCGAAGATGAAAATACCAAGCGAGCCAATTAACTGTAAAAAGTCAAAAATTGAATAAGTCATTCGCTAAGCCTTTGCCATTCGGACAGGGCTGAAGGGTCGGGTACCTTCGACACTTCAATATCATCCGTTTGCATGGGTGCATATATGAGTGTTTTGAAGCGCGCATTATATCTGTCATTTGGTTGTAATGAAACGGCAGAACGCAATAACTCGGCATGGTCGTTTTGTGTGCAATAGAGCGGCTAACTATACGGTTAATTGAACAGTCAATTAACAAAGATTGATTTAAATTGAATGTTCAATTAACATTAACCCCGTTGTCATATTCCTCCTCTACACTGGAAATCTTCTAAACAACAGCGAAACAGGAAAAATCATGCACACATATCTACCAATGAAGCGAAGCTTAATTGCTCTTTCGATAATTTCAGCTTTCTCATTTACATCTTTATCTGCCACAGCACAGGAAGCTGCAGATCAGGAAAATGCCAGCGAAGAAGAAAGCGAGCAGTATGAATCCATTCGGGTTATGGGACGCAGTGTTTCCTACGCCAATACCACGTCGTCTGAAGAGATGCAGTTGCAGCAAACCTCAATGACCAGTGCTTTATCAAGCATTAATAACCTGCCAGGTGTACTGGTCAACGAAGGTGACCCCTTCGGCTCTGATGAATGGTCTACCAGTGTGTCTATTCGTGGTTTTCAGCTTGACCTTGAGTCACAGCAGATAGGCATGACGGTTGACGGAATAGCAAACGGAAATTCCAACTACGGTGGCGGTACTAAAGCCAATCGCTTTATTGATACCGAGAACTTGCGTGCCAGTGAGGTATCTCAGGGGACAGCTGATATAAGCTCACGCTCGCACGAAGCTCTCGGTGGTACTCTTAACTTCACCAGTATCGACCCGACCTTTGAAGAAAAGTTCACCGTCAGCACAACCTGGGGTGAACACAATGCGCAAAAACTCTATGCTCGCTACGACACCGGCGAAATAGCACGGGACACTTTTGCCTGGGTTAGCGTATCAACTCAACAAAATGATGATTACATGGACGGTGCGGTCACCAACACTCGCGATCATTTTGCAGGTAAAATTATCAGTCGTGTCAATGACGTCGACTTGACGGGTTACTTTAGCTACGACGATGCGCAGGAATATACGTACCAGCGCCTGTACGGCTTAGAGCAATATCAACAGAATCCTGAGTGGGATGGTCTGACAAGTGACTGGTCAGGCATTCCTCACCAGGATCAGGCTTGGCGTGAAGGCTGGGTGACTGAGCGGGAAAACATATTCGGTTATCTTCAAGCTGAGTTTTTTGTGGGTGACGTAGAAGTCAGTACAAACGCTTATTATCATGAAAATGAAGGTACTGGTAAGTGGATTCCACCTTATGTTGCTGATGTAACTGATGACGGTGAAGGCAATCCGCATTCTGAACTGGATCCTTCGACCACCGTTTATGGTGGCGAGGAGCAAGGCCTTATTTATTTCGTCAATAGAGACGGCGAATCAGTGTCTCCTATTGCAGGCTGTGAAAGTTCCATTACTTCTCCTTATGGCGGTGGCGGTCCTGAGGTTGATCCTGGCTGTTATGAGCAGGGCGCAACGCCAGTCAGCTCGCACCGTCATACCCACTACAACAAGCAGCGCTATGGCTTTAACGCTGATTTAACCTGGGAAACCAGCCTTGCCGGTATGCCAAACGTAGTTCGTGGTGGTATCTGGTATGAAGATTATCAGCGTGAAGAATATCGTGACTGGCATCAGACGATTGATGCTTCAAACGGTCCACGTGCAGAGCATAACCCTTACTGGGTCCAGTACAGCCGCGAGTTTCCGGTTGAAACCTTCATGTATTACGCGGAAAACGAATTGGATGCAGGCTTTGCTAAATTCCGTTTTGGCGTGAAAAAATACGATGTAGACGTAGCAAAAGAAGACCAGTTTGACGCTAGCAATGATTTGCAGGTTTCTTCTGATTCTGATGTTCTGGTATCTGCGGGTGTAGTGGCTCCGGTTACTGCCGTTCCTGGTTTGGAAGTCTTTGCTGGTTTTGCTGAAAACTATGCAGCTATTAAAGATACTGTGCTGGAAGCAGATGACAGTGACGTCAGCATGGTAGAACCAGAAACCGCTGATAACCTTGACCTTGGTCTGCGTTATTCATCGCCTGGTTTTAATGCCAGCCTGACGTATTACAACATTAAGTTTGAGAACCGTATCACTTTCATTACGCTTGAAGACATCAGCGGTATCGACTTTTTAGAGTCTGCAGCCGGTGCTTACATTAATGAAGGGGGGGTCGACTCTGAAGGTATTGAGGCCTCTGTTGATTATCGTTTAACCGATAATCTGGGCGTCTATGCGTCTTATACTTACAACGACTCTACCTATACGGATGAAAGCTTTGCCGGTAACCGGGTGCTGGGCAGTGCCAAAGACATGGCCGTACTTAGCTTTAATTATCGCAATGACGGTTTCTTTGCTGGTTTCAGCACTAAGTATGTAGGTTCGCGTTTTATGGACCAGGCAAATACTCAGCAAACCGATTCTTATGTCATCAGCGACCTGTATTTGGGTAAAGCAGTTTATGACGTAGGTCCTGGTGTTGATAACCTGGAATTTCGTTTCACTATTAACAACCTCTTTAATGAGCGTTATCTGGGCACCTTAGCCCCGAGCGCTGGTTGGATTGGTGCACCACGCATCGCCGCTCTTAATATGAAGTTCGTGTTTTAATAGTGCTTAGTACTCCACATGCAGCCCTTGCTGCATGTGGTTTTTTTACTAACCCAAGTACGATCCTGTAGTATTAATAAGTTTTTATGATGTAACGGTGGCGTAGTGACAGAATATCACTTTCGTCTTTCTGCTTTAAAAGCTTATTAATCACTTATGGAATAGAGATAGCAATGCCAAAAGTTGGAATGGAATTGGTTCGTCGGCAGCAGTTAATTGATGCCACGATCGAAGTTGTAGCCGAGGTGGGTTTACGCGGTGCCACTATTAATTTAATCAGCCGTAAAGCTGGCATGTCATCGGGAATTATCAGCCATTACTTTGGCGGTAAACAAGCGCTGATCGAAGCCTCCGTGCGTTACTTGCTGTCCAGGCTACGAATGGAAGAGTCGCCGGACACACCGCTGGAACGACTGATGAAGATTGTTGATCTGAACTTTTCAAAAGTTCAGCAGGCCGACCCCAGCACCAAAACCTGGCTGAGCTTCTGGGGACAGTCGATGCATGACGTCGACTTGTATCGCCTGCAGGAAGTGAATAAACGACGTTTGGTAAGCAATTTAAGATACAGCTTTAAACAGTTAATGGAACCCGAACGGGCCGCTGAAGAAGCTGAAATCACGGCCGCTTTGATTGACGGTTTCTGGCTACGCTGTGCGTTAAGCCGGGCCAATGAAGCCAAATTCGAAGCCGCTAGAAAGCATATAAAAAATTACATTATTGCGGTATTAGAAAACCAGGAAAAATTAACCAATTAGCGAGTTAAAACGGGAGTTTGTGTTGTCTACTGAGTTACTTAAAAACTATGTCCACGGCCAGTTTGCCAGTACGCAAAGTGGTGTTACTTTCGACGTAATCAACCCCGCCACCGGCGCGATGATTTACCCAGTAGAGCAGGCCGATGAGCCACTGATGGAAGCTGCCTTAAGCAGTGCGGCCGAAGGTTTTAAACTCTGGTCAGCCACTCCCGCTATTGAACGTGCCCGTATTTTGCAACGCGCAGCAGCTTTGTTGCGTGAACATAACGACGAGCTGGCCCGCCTGGAAGTGCTGGATACCGGCAAACCCTGGCAGGAAGCCTGCGAAGTAGATGTGCAAACCGGCGCCGACGCCATTGAGTACTTTGCTAATTTGTGTCCTTCGTTAATGGGCGAACAGCAAAGCGTGGGCGACGACTTCTTTTACACCCGTGAAGAACCTCTGGGCATTTGTCTGGGCATTGGTGCCTGGAACTATCCTTTACAAATTGCCTGTTGGAAATCCGCCGCAGCTCTGGCGGCTGGCAACAGCATGATCTTCAAACCGTCTGAAGAAACCCCACGTGGCGCCGCTATGCTGGCTCAGATATTCAGCGAAGCTGGAGTGCCTGATGGCGTTTTCAACGTCGTACAGGGCGATGCCGATGTGGGTAAATACCTGGTTAATCATTCAGCCATTGCCAAAGTGTCCTTAACCGGCGAAGTTGGCACCGGTAAAAAAGTCATGGCCGCTGCCGCCGGCAGCTTAAAAGCCGTGACCATGGAGCTGGGTGGTAAGTCGCCGATGATTATTTTTGACGATGCGGATCTGGATGAAGCCGTGACCGGCGCCATGATGGGCAACTTTTACACCCAGGGCGAAGTCTGCACCAATGGCACCCGGGTGTTTGTGCATGAGTCTATGTATGACGCCTTTGTTGAGCGATTGGTGCAGCGCACTGAAAGCAATATTATCGCCGCCGATCCTATGGATCCTAAGACCAACCTGGGCGCCTTAATCTCCAGAAAACACATGCAAAGCGTGCTGGATTATATTGAAACCGGTAAGCAGGAAGGAGCGACCTTGTTGACCGGTGGTACTCAGCTGCATCCCGAGGGTTGTGAGAACGGCTTTTTTGTAGCGCCTACGGTATTTACCAACTGCAGCGATGAGATGACCATCTGCCGCGAAGAAATATTCGGTCCTGTGATGTCTGTATTGACCTTCACCGATGAAGATGACGTCATTCAACGGGCGAATAACACCGAGTTTGGCCTGGCCGCTGGGGTGTTCACTAAAGATATCCGCCGGGCGCACCGGGTCATCGCTCAGATGCAAGCCGGTATCTGCTGGATCAACGCCTGGGGCAATTCACCTGCAGAAATGCCGGTGGGTGGTTACAAGCAATCCGGTATTGGCCGCGAAAACGGCGTGCAAACGCTGAAATCCTACACCCAGACCAAGTCCGTCTATGTCGGCATGCAGCCACTGGAAGGTCCGTTTTAATGCTGCAGTTCAGTGATTACGATTACATTATTGTCGGCGCCGGCTCGGCCGGCTGTGTGCTGGCCAATCGGCTGACTGAAGATGCCAATTGCGAAGTCCTCTTGCTGGAAACCGGAGGCTCTGATCGCAGTATCTTTATTCAGATGCCAACAGCCTTGTCGATTCCGATGAACACTAAAAAGTACGCCTGGCAGTATCACAGCGAACCCGAACCTTATTTAAACAACCGCCAGATGCACTGCCCACGGGGCAAAGTGCTGGGCGGGTCCTCGTCTATTAACGGCATGGTTTATGTGCGCGGTCATGCTAAAGACTTTGACGAGTGGGAGGCCAGCGGCGCGGAAGGCTGGAATTATCAGCAGTGCCTGCCGTATTTCAAAAAAGCCGAAGACTGGGCTTTTACTCCCGATGCATACCGCAATCAGGGCGGTCCTTTAGCGGTGAATAACGGCAATAATATGCAGAACCCTTTGTATAAAGCCTTTATCAAGGCAGGGGTGGAAGCCGGTTATATGGAAACCGCGGATTATAATGGCAAGCAGCAGGAGGGTTTCGGCCCCATGCACATGACCATTAAAAAAGGTGTCCGTTGGTCTGCCGCCAACGCTTACCTGAAACCCGCCATGCAACGACCCAATCTGCACGTGCAAACCGGCGTGCAGGTAGATCAGGTGTTATTAGAAGGCAATCAGGCCACCGGCGTGCGTTTTCAGCATGACAAAGAGCAATACAGCGTAAAGGCCCGCCGTGAAGTCATTCTGAGCGCAGGCCCCATAGGTTCGCCACAGATATTGCAACTCTCCGGCATTGGCGACAAAGAGACCCTGGACCAAGCCGGCGTCGAGCTGCGCCACCAGCTGCCTGGAGTAGGGCAGAACCTGCAGGATCATCTGGAATTTTACTTCCAGTACAAGTGCCGTCAGCCGCTGACCTTAAACAGCAAGCTGGGGCCTTTCAGCAAACTGGCCATAGGCGTGCGCTGGTTGTTATTTAAAACCGGTCTCGGCGCCACCAATCATTTTGAATCCTGTGGTTTTATTCGCTCCAAAGCCGGTATTGAATGGCCGGATCTGCAATACCACTTTTTGCCTGCGGCCATGCGTTATGACGGCCGTTCAGCCTTTGCCGGGCACGGTTTTCAGTTGCATATCGGGCACAACAAACCGAAAAGCCGCGGTTGGGTGAAAATCAAATCCAACCAGGCCACCACAGCCCCGCAAATTCAGTTTAACTATTTACAGCATCCGGACGACATTGAAGCCTTTCGAGCGTGCGTGCGTTTGTCCCGGGAAATCATTGCTCAGCCTGCGATGGACCCGTATCGCGGCGAAGAAATTCAGCCCGGCGCCAAAGTAGTTAGCGACGAAGAAATCGATGCCTTTGTGCGAGAGTCGGTAGAAAGCGCTTATCATCCCTGTGGCAGCTGCAAAATGGGCTCAGTAGAGGATGAGTGGGCGGTAGTCGATAACCAGACCCGGGTGCATGGTATTAAGGGCTTACGGGTTGTGGATTCGTCGATTTTCCCGACCATACCCAACGGTAACCTGAATGCACCCACTATTATGCTGGCTGAACGAGCCGCCGATATGATTAAAGAGCAGACACCAGCAGCCACCAATGAAGTTGAAGTCGCGCTGGATGCTCAGTGGCAACACAGCCAGCGGCCCAATGCTCCGGCGCGTGGGTAACTGATATGCTGACTCTGGTAGGCGTGGGCATGATCTGCTCTTTAACCATAGTAGTGATTATTCTGCTGCGTTGGGGCCAATTGCCACTGCAGGGCAAAATACCGGTGTCCACCTGGGTGTTTGTGGCTATCTTGTTTACCTCAGGTTTGGATGTGGGTTTGATCATGTTCCCGCTCACCGAATTCCCGGTGTATGACAACCTTGAGGAAAACGGCGAATACGCCTTTGCCAATCCCTTAGCTATTGAGTTTGGCTTCTGGGGCTTTATGATCTGGGCGATTTATTTTCTGACCTGTTTCTACTTTTGCGCACTGGAACCTAAGCTGCAGTTCTTTCAGATCACCTGGGTAAAATGGCTCAATAACATTGTCATTATCGGCACCTGTGCTTTCACCGCGCACTTACTGTTTGCCAACTTAAGCTGGTATCTGCCAGCCCTGGCAGGGGACAACGACTTTTCCTACATCTATTTAGCCATTGTTGGACTGACCATACTGGCTGCGGTGTATTCAAGTACTGAGCTTAAGTTTGTCAAAATTCTCAGCATAAGCTCCGGCGGTTTGTTTTTCATTCTGACCATCAGCCTTGGCACCTACGCCATGATGCAGCCAGGCATAGACGCCGGCGATTACTTAAATACATTGCCGTTGTTAACCGATTATTTCGCCCACTTACATGAGTTTGTATTGCCCATTAACGACTACCACGCTTTTTACCTGTTCTGGTGGTTCGCCTGGAGCATCATGATAGGGCAGTTTACCGCACGTTTTGTCGGCAATATGCGCACCATCACGCTGTTCCTGCACATGCTGATTTGGCCGTCCATTTCATTAGCGCTCTGGTTTAGCGTGCTCTATCTGTTTTACACTAACGGCATCGACACCTCAGGCGCTATCAACCTGGCCATGGTCGCCGTCGGCATAGTGTTCGTGCTTAACTCGCTCGACTCATTGATACGTTTATATTCAGACAACCTCAACCTGACCGTAGCCCGCTACGGCAAACCCAGGTACATACTGCTGCATGCAACACTCATGATGAGCCTGACCACCTTATTCGGTCTGCAGTTCATACGTATCCAATGGGTAGGTGCCATAGTGATAGGCATCGGCTTCTGCTGCGCCATCTACCTGGCAAAATCAGACAAACGAGCACAATTACCCGCCGCCGATGTTCTTATGAAACTAAAGAGGTAGCCACAAGGCTACTTCTTTAGTTTATCCACACCCCGTAATACCCATATCTGAATAAAGACCGCCAGCACGCTTTGCTATTGCGACCACGAGTTAAGTCTAGTAAGGTCAATAACATAATAACAACATCGCCAGGGATATCAGGCATAGTGAATGGATAAAATGAGTAAGCTCATTTTGTTTCTCAAGGGATACAGTCTCGCCATCAGAAATCTTTCGCTATTTCAATTATCTGGAGTCGTTTTAGCCTTATATGCGAGGCAGGGGAAGCGTGCTGGCACACTATTAAAATGTTATGCCTTATAGAAAATAGAATGCTCGAGCTTAAATTAAAAAATTAAGGAAAATTGCAGTCCATTGAGCAATTTTTCAAGCCAAGTTTTAGGAGCTTGAACCTTTTGACTCAGTCATACCGCTTTGTGAGCCTGTATCTAACATTGCAAAGAGAAATTTAGATTCGATAATTTTTCAGTTTGTTGATCAAGGTTAATACATTGACACAAAGCTTTGGTCGGAAACTCGCAATTTAAAAACAGATAGAGAAGGCTACGAAAATACCAAGCAACGAATAGCAGCAACCTCTGTTTTTTTCTCCTGCAGTGGAATGTAGTATCTCATAGAGGTCACTAGGCTTTAACAAATTTATATGAATGTAGGATCGATAAAAATGGAACCTGTCACAATAGCAGTTGGCGGAGTAACTTATTACGTTGCCACAAAATTCATAGACCAATTCATAACACAAGAGGGATATGGTTATGTTCGCAATCTTTTTTTTCCAAAGCACAGGTATGTAGACGGGCTTTATCAGCTTATTGAGGAAACAACTTTAGAGTTTGAAGCTGAATACCCAATAGATTCAGACAAGGTTCCATTTTATCACTCTCAGCCGTTATTTGACGTCCTGAATGAATATGTCTTATTTAGAGGGTTACCTGACAAATCGGAATTGATTGATAAGTTTAATGAATACCCAAATGTATTGCCTCCAACGCAACAGCAACTTGAGCGTTTTTATGCGATTTTAACGCTTAAGATAAATAACTGTGAAAAGTTGAAAAAACTTTATTTTGAAGAGGTTTATAAAGAAAAAATATTCGATATCAGTAATGAAATATTACAGGTAAAGCTCATACTGCAATCATTAGATGAGAAGTTAACATTTCAGTTGAGCAATGATTGGTTAAATGAAAAAAACGCACTGGCAATTGCCGATCTAGGAGGGCGATATACACCTGAGCTAAATTTAAAACTTGAGATTGCCAAGGTATTTGAGGGCCTTGGACGGACCCAGGCATTTTCTGATATGTTTTATTCACATATCGATAGTTTTCTTATAAAAGGTAATAAACTTCGCCAATGTGATGAAATTGCAACACAATTATCCGCAATAGCTGAGTCGTTAAACAACATTTCTAACCTCTATAAAGAAATGGATATTCCTAAATTAAGTGAAGTTCCAACGAATGAGTTTATAGATAGTGTTTCCAGATGCCATGAAGCCATTAATGAGTCGGAATCAGTACTGTGGGAGTTGCGGGAAAAGGCCAAAAAAGAAGATAAAACTAATCACTACAGCGATAAGTATTCATCTACTTTGAGAGAGCTGCGGGAGCTTGATTATGCGTGCAATAATCTACTTTCATTTATTAACTCATTAACAGTCAAGTTAGCTAACAACCCCTTCTTACTTCTCGAAGGAAAAGCTGGAATAGGTAAATCTCATTTACTTGCTGACGTTATTAAAAATCGAATTGCCTCGGGTCACCCTTCTCTATTTATTCTAGGTCAACAGCTTACTTTAGATGAATCGCCTTGGTCACAAATCTTTAAGAGGTTACAGCTTAAAGTTACTTCTCGTGAGTTCCTAGAAAAGTTGAATTTATTGGGTCAAAAAGCAGGGAATAGAGTCTTAATCTTTATTGATGCTATAAATGAAGGAAATGGCAACAAATTCTGGAATGATAACATCAACAGTTTTGTGGATGAAATCAAGGAGTTTGAATGGCTAGGTCTGACCTTGTCAATCAGAACAACATATAAAAATGTGACAATTTCAGATGAGAACTTGGAACGCAATAATTTTGAAGTTCATGAGCATATTGGATTTCAAAATGTCGAGTTGGAGGCAGTTAATTTATTTTATGACTACTACAACATAGAGAGACCTTCGTCACCAAATCTTAACCCAGAGTTTAAAAACCCTCTATTTCTTAAATTGTTGTGTGAGGGGGTTAAGAAAAATGGCTTAACTAGAGTGCCTGTTGGATTTAATGGTATTTCAAATATTCTGAATTTTTTAGTGGAAGGAGTAAATAAGTCATTAGCATCACCCAAAAAATACGCGTTCGACCCCGGCTTCCCCCTTGTAAGAGACGCCCTCAACGAAATAGTAAAAGTTAAATTGAGTATTGGTAGTAGCAATATTTCACTTAAAGATGCTCATGCGGCGGTTCAATCTGTTGTTAATGATTATGTTACTGGTAAAACTTTTCTTAGCGCCTTAATTGATGAAGGATTGCTGACTAAAGGCATAGTTAGACATGATGATAACTCTACCGAGGAAGTGGTGTATGTGGCTTTTGAAAGGTTTGATGATCACTTAACAGTCAAGTTCTTATTAGACGATGTTGAAAATATCGAAAATGAATTTAAAACTGATGGTCGCCTGAAAAGCTATTTTAAAGATGAATCTGACTTTTACAGACACTCGGGGATAGTTGAGGCACTATCCATTCAACTACCAGAAAGGTTTGGGAAAGAGCTATATGAATTATTGCCTGAGTTTAGTGAGAATCATAACTTACTAGAAGCATTTATTGAAAGTTTGCTTTGGCGAGACATCAATGCCATTGATTTCGAAAAAATAAAACCTTTTATCAATGAGCAAGTATTTAAGTTTAACAATAGCTTTGATCATTTTCTAGAAGCAATTATCTCAATCTCAGGGTTAGTTGATCACCCCTTCAATGCTAATTTCTTGCATAGTTGGTTAATGCAGTACTCTTTAGCCGATCGAGATGCATTTTGGACGACAAAACTCAAATATAAATATAGTGAAGACTCTGCATTTAGGCATCTAATAGATTGGGCGTGGGCTAGGACAGATAAAAGCTACATTTCAGACGAGTCAATCGAGTTGGTGGCCACTAGTTTATGTTGGTTTTTAACGTCGAGTAATAGAGAGCTTCGCGATTGTTCTACCAAGGCTTTAGTGAGTTTACTAGAAAATAGAATCTATGTTTTGACAAAAGTAATCGATAAGTTTGATGGGGTAAATGACCCTTATGTTTGGGAAAGAATATTTGCAGTTGCGTTAGGCTGTACATTGCGAACTGATAATGTTCAGGAATTAAAATGTTTAGCCGAAACTGTTTATCACAAAGTATTTTGTACTGAATATGTGTATCCAAATATTTTACTCAGAGATTATGCGAGAGAAATCATCGAATTTGCTATTCACTCCGGGCTGGTTCTTGACGATATTGAACTGGCTAAAACTAAACCTCCATATAATAGTAGTTGGCCTGATGAAATTCCTTCAAAAGAAGAATTAAAGTCCCTTTATGACAGAGACCCCTATTGGACACTTTGGGGCTCGATTATGGGAGGCGGTGACTTCTCTCGATATACGATTGGAACAAATCACAATCACTCGGATTGGTCAGGTTGCAAGTTTGGTGAAATACCTGTCGACCGTAAGCAAATATTTAAAACATTCCAAAGTAAATTATCTGATACCCAGAAAGAGCTTTATGCAGCCACTGATCCAATCATTTATGATGACAAGGCCGAAGAAATTACATTTGGTGACACTACAATTAGGTTTGGTAGCGCAATAGGCAGAAAAGAGCAGGATGAAATAAACGCGAACAAGCAATTGTTTAAGAAGTCTTTGCCAGACGACTTATTAAATGTTTTTGAGAAAGATATAGAGCCGTACCTTGATCACAATAATAATTTACTGGATACGGATAAACACTTTGATCTTAGAATAGCAGAGCGTTTTATATTCAATCGTGTTTTAGAGCTAGGTTGGGATCCCGACAAACATGGTGATTTTGACCGACAAATAGGATCTGGCCGTGGTCGTCGAGAATCATTTCAAGAGCGAATTGGTAAGAAGTATCAATGGATTGCTTATTATGAATATATGGCAAAGCTAGCTGATAATTTCATTCGATTTGAGGGCTATGGTGATGAAAGAAAGGTAAGCCCATATCAAGGCCCATGGGAGCCTTACGTAAGAGATATAGATCCTACGATCTTACTCAAGGAAACAGGAACCAATGTGGTAAGCAATCAAGACATGTGGTGGCTTAATGATGAAGTATTTGATTGGGATTGTTCTTATGAAGAATGGGTTAAAAGCCCTACTACAATAACTAATCCACATGGTTTGATTGAAGTTAAAGACAACACTGGTGATGAATGGTTAATATTAGAAAGCTATCCATCTTGGAAAGAACCCAAAATTATTGGCAATGAAGATTGGGGGCATCCAAGAAAAGAGGTTTGGAGTCATATCAGAAGTTATATTGTTAAAGTAGAAGAATTTGAAAATTTTAAGGACTGGGCCTCAAATCAACATTTCATGGGCAGATGGATGCCTGAAGGCAGTGACAGATACCAATTATTTAATAGAGAGTTCTATTGGTCCGAAGCATTTCAGTTTTTCAAATCAGACTATTACGGTGGTTCAGATTGGACCTCTGTATCGGATCAAGATTCCAGAGCAAAGATAGCTGACGTAAGTATTACTTCTGTTAATTATTTGTGGGAAGAAGAGTTCGATAAATCAAAAATAGAAACTTTGAGTTTTCTAAAACCTAGCAATTTAATTTTCGAAAAGATGGGCTTAACAAATGGAGAAATGGAAGGTAGTTTCAAGAATCAAAACGGAACTATAGTTTGTTTTGCGGTCGAAGCTTTACACGCGTCAAAGGCTCATTTACTTGTAAAAAAAGAACCATTTTTAACGATGTTAAAGGAAAATGACCTCGAAATAGTTTGGACATTATTGGGTGAGAAAGGTGTTATAGGTGGCTCACTCACCTCCAATCATCATTATGGCCGACAGGAGTTTAGTGGAGCGTTTTATTTTTACAACAATCAGCTAAAAGGGAGTCATAAAAATTACTCAACGCGATAAAAATAATGTAAGAACTGAATGATAGATAGCATATATAATTGGTAATAAAAAGGGGTGATACTTAAGAACCACCAACTTGAGCTGGCTGCAGAAAGACAGCAGTAATTTTTTAATATGCACATTAAACAAGCATAACAAGGCCAAGCACAATCGCCCGCAAAAAGACGCGGGCTGGACCTCGCTATCGCTCGGCCTGTGTTGGCGGGCGTTAAATAGGAATAAGTAGATGGCTGAGCGTAGCTTGGAAGCATGGAAAAGCTGGAAGGATGCCCAACTAAAATATGATTACTATATTGTCGGCTTGGTTGCTGCGTTGTTCGCATACGTTGGAAGTAGCTATGTCCCGGAAGAAATCGCTTTTTCACAGAATACATTTGAACTCATTTCAATAATTTGTCTGGTTGTATCGTTGATTGTCGGAATCAAGCGGCTTGAAATTGATTTATCTTTGCAGACAATAACGTTAAAACAATGTGAAGCAAAGGAAATGAAGAATGTAGCGAGCAGAATTGTATCGCTTGGTCGATCAAACGATCAGGATAACGGCGGAATAATCACCGCTGAGGATGCAAAAATTAGGGTGGAAAACATGCAGTCGGTACTTAGCATGCTTGATCAAGCGTTTAGTTCAGAATCAAAGTTGGCACAACGACTTTTCAAAGCTAGAAATTGGGCCTTAATGCTTGGTTTCCTCACACTAGCTTTTTCTAAAGTGGTTGGTGTGTTTAATATTTAACAAGGCCAGTCAGCAACGGCTACTGCGTGGCCTGGACCTCAAGTCCGCTGCTGGCTGCGTTAGGCCAAAGGTGTAACTGTTCAAATATGGATAAAATATGTGCAAACTGTCACTTTTTGGGCAAGCAGCATTCTCACCAATCCCATGGTGAAGGAGTGCCGTTTTTCATCGGAAGCAAAGAACGTTATGAGCTCAAGAAGGGCAATTTTTCATGTATTTCAGACATGTATTCGCTTAGGTGCCTAAAAGAAGTTTGGGACGAACGCTTCAATGATAATGGTATACCGCTGCAGGATATAGTTTGCCAAAAGAATCGTGAAAACCGTTGTTTTTTCTATCCCTACGATGAGGGTATATCCTTCAAAGCGGCGGAGGAGCTCCAGAGGCGACTTCAAGAACATCGTCAGATGAAAAAGTCCAACAAGTACACCGTCATAGGTTTATTGATAGCGTCGATGGGGTTGTTAATCAATGCAGGTGTTGAGCTCTTTCGCTTATTACGCGAAGGGGCTTAACCAGGCCAGTCGCGGCGACGTCTACTACATGGCGGCTGCGCCTCCATTCCGAAGCCGCGCGTGCTGAGCGGCGATAGAAAAAAAAGATATATCGTGTTCGGAAATATAGCTCGAATTCAAAACTGTAGTTGCCTCCGCTAAAACGGAATTTATAACCAGCTTTTTCCTGACGGAGAGAGCACTTAAGAAATTGCGTCGGTTTGACGCCCCTGAGAAAGCGCTGTTTTGCTCAGTTCGATGACACAAGGAAGGTTATTTATGTGGAAAAAAGGTATTTTTATATGTTTGATGCTGGTGTTGTCTGGATGTGCCAGTATTCACCTGGATGAGTCTATGCTCATCCGGCCGACTCATACGCAACCTATTGAAGAATCTATTCCTGAAGGATACACCTTCGAGGAATTTGAAGTTAAAAGACGTGATGATTCGCTGAGTTATGGGGTGTCAGTGACAAACCCCGAAAACTCGGTGACCATCCTTTATTTTGGTGGGAACCAGTTTGATATTCCATCTCAGGGTGGCGGGCTCATTGAACGCCTGACTGAATCGAATGTGAATCTAGTGATGTTCGATCGGCGTGGGTATGGTAAGAGTCCGGGCAATCCGACAGTGTCACTTTTAATGGACGATGCTGTAGAAGTTTATGACCACGTAAGATCCTCAGTGCAGGGCACTTTAATTGTGCATGGACTCTCTTTAGGAAGCTTTGAGGCGAGTCATGTAGCAAGTCAGAGAACACTGGATGGCCTGGTGCTCGAAGGGTCGGCGACCAACGTAGAACAATGGTCCTCGCTGCTAATACCCTGGTATGCAAAGCCTTTTGTTAAGGTAACGATTGCTGATGAGCTAAAACAGGTCGATAACCTGGCTGTTGTGAAAAACCAGACTGCTCCGTTGCTGGTTATAGTCGGCGACAATGACAATCAAACCCCTAGCCGCTTATCTAAGAGATTGTTTGATAACTCGAAGTCCGATGTTAAGACGCTTCATATTTTTGAAGGCGGACGGCACGGTAACATAACAGCGCATCCAGAGTTCAACGCAGTGTACCGCCAATTTGTCGAGCAAGTCGTGGCGCTGTAACGACGTAAGGCTTTAATCAGCGACACAGTTACTTACAATAATCGCGCACTGAATGCATGCCAGGCGAGGGGAGTTTTGCTAGTTTATTGCTAGTTAAAACATTCACAGGTGCCATGCATGCACACTCTTACCTTCGCTACCTCAGCACTTTTAATGTCGCTGGCCTCAGAGGCCGCGGTTGCTAACGATGATCTCACCACCACTTTAAGCAAAGCCAGCGATGGCAACTGGAGTGTGCGTTATGACATGACTCAGCCGGTGTCGCAGATTGAGCTTCATCGCAGTCCTGATCAGAGTCGGGCGCAACGTTGGGAGCTCAATGACGCATTTCAAATCCTGTATGAGAATGATCGCGAGTATTTAAGACGTGAAGACGGTGCTTATTTTACTCAGGTAAAAGCTGAACTGACGCCTACCTACATTGCACTGGATAAAGAATATGCGCCATTCTCGCCGTTTTCTGATGGCGGCATGCTGGTGCATAGCGGGCGGTTTTTTGCTTGCACAGAGCACTGCACAGAAGACCACACAAAATGGAAAATTCGCATTGAGCTGGCTGCCGATGAATACGTTATTGTGAACGGGCAACGTTATCAAGGCTCGGCCAGTTGGATGGATTCTGATAGCGGCCAGAAAATCTATGTGGGAGATGCCAAGCCTCAAGATGACGGGCCTTTCATCAGTATGGTTGACCCTGAATTACCTCAAGCACTGCGTAATTTAATGGCGGAGCATTTGCCAGAGCTGATGACGTTTTTCGCCGAGCATTTACCCCAACCTGAAACCACACCTCAGCTTTATGCGTCTTTCAGTCCAACCACCGATGGTCGTTATGGCCACCAGGGCGGAGTGTTACCGAACCAGGTGTTTATGCATTGGTACGGTTTTGTTGATGAGTCGATGGCCGAGTCCACGCTGTGGTTCTTTGCTCATGAAGCCGCGCATCTGTATCAAAAGCAAGCCTATAGCAGCCAGCCGCACGAGGCATGGTTGCATGAAGGCTCTGCCGAGCTCTTTGCTGGCCTTGCCATGCAGCATTTTGAACAGGGCCATGACATGCTGAAGCAAACCCTGAAAAGCGCCACAGCGGCCTGCACAGAAGGTGTCAGTGAGGGCATGAGCTTTCATCAGGCGGCAGCAGCCAATTCACGCCTGCATTACAGCTGTGGTCTTGTATTGTTTGAGGCTATGCATCGCGATCTGGTTAACCAGGACAAGGATATATTCGCATTGTGGCGGGATTATAGCGACGCGGTTGATAATGGTGGTGAAGCATCAGAAGACCTGTTTTTAGAAATCGCGGCAGGGCATTTAACCCCGGAGGCACATGCTAAGCTGGTTGAGCTTTTAGGGGCAGAGCAGCAAGCTTTACGTAGCCTTGTTGAATAGCTATAAATAGTTTTAAGTTAAAAGGTAAGGATATTCACGTGGTCACAGAATACGTCGTTATTGGCAACCAGTTTTATGTCGGGTGGGGTACCTTGATGCTTATCAATGCGGTACTTGCGCAAAGTAAGAACCGTAGTGGGCTCGCCTGGTTTTTCATTTCACTGTTGCTGGGGCCTATCGCAACTTTGATCATCGCCTTGCTGGGTAAATTACCCGAGCGGCGCTAGGGAGCTTTCGTTGAAAACAATAGGTCTTATCGGAGGTATGAGCTGGGAATCCACTCAGACCTATTACCGACTGATCAATCAAAAGGTACGCGACCAGCTTGGCGGCTTCCATTCGGCTAAGCTTGTGCTTTACAGCGTCGATTTTGCTGAGATGGAGGCATTACAGCACCAGGGCGACTGGCAGGCCACCGCACAGATCTTGAATGCAGCTGGTCAGGCCCTTGAACAAGCCGGTGCTGAGTTTTTAGTACTGTGTACTAACACCATGCATAAGGTCGCCGACGAACTCCAGCAAGCCGTCAGTATTCCACTGCTGCATATCGCAGACGCCACCGCCCAGACACTCAAAAAAGATGACGTAACCTGCGTCGGTTTGCTCGGCACCCGGTTCACCATGGAACAAAGATTCTATATCGACCGCCTCCAGGCGCACGGCATTCAGGTGGTAGTCCCCGATGAGCCACAAAGAGAACTTATCCATTCGGTGATTTTCAACGAACTCTGTCAGGGCGTAATAAACACCAATTCAAAAGCCGCTTACCTGGATATCATAAGCTCACTGGCAGAACGCGGCGCTCAAGGTGTGATTCTAGGCTGTACCGAAATTAGCTTATTGATCCAAGCCTCAGATACCGAAATCCAACTCTATGACACCACTGAAATACATGCAGAGCAGGCAGTGCAGTATGCTTTGGGTAAAACTTAGAACAGGACGGCGACTTGAAATATTACTGATGGCTCGTTTATCAAAAACCAAGTGATGATTTGCTATTGCAGAGATAGGTTAAATTCAGTAAGGTCAATAACATAATAATAACAGTGCCAGGGATATCAGGCGTAGCGAAAAAACAAAACGAGCCTGCTCAATTTGTATTCCAAAGGAATGAGCCCCCTCAATTAAAACCATTCGCTATTTCAACTACCTTACACTTCGTTTGTCCGAAAACCACGGCTGACAAACTGTGCTGGCACACTATACACATGTTATGTGAACTATTTATCGTATACAGGTTAAATAATGACAGAAGAGTTTGAACTTGAAATGAGCCCTTTGTCGCAGCCAATCACCGTGGATGGCAAAACTATCCAGGTTGATATTTATCGTGGAGATAAAGGTGGCTGGATGTTGGAAGTTATCGACGAGTCAAATAGCTCGTTGGTTTGGGACGACGAATTTGATACCGATTCAGCCGCGCTAGAAGAAGTTAAGCGAACTATTGAAGTTGATGGCATCGACAGTTTAATAGGATGAGGCGGGTTCATTTGAGTCGTTCACATAACCAGTCGCATCAGCACGCGCCTGCGGCGCTGGACACTCACTTTGTTCGTGCCGCTGTGCTCGGGCGTTATGTGCTCATGAGGTTTTATCGTGACTGATAAGCAACTTGCGAATAAGGTTGATCCATTTGATGCATCACTTCGGTATATGCTCGTTCTTGTGTTTCCGAAGAGCACATCAAAGAATTTTTCTCTGGTCCTAAATATTGCGGAAGGGGCAGAGCGATACGCAATTGCAGAGATCAGCGGAAAACCAACGTACTTTGTCTGCTTTGGCGCGAACCAAGCTGATGCTGGTAGAGCAGTTGCAATATTGGATTACGTGAGAACCTGGAAAGGTGTCCAGATATTCTCGAGAGGTAAGCTTCTACAAAATTCATATCATGTGGCACAGGTGATAAACTGTTACCTTGAGTCGCAATCATGTCGAGACTATCAAGCACACTGCCACAGCGTGATTGATGATCCTTATTCTGACGACCTTGAGCACCAAGGGCTATCGCTATCGATACGGCTAGTAGATAAACCAAGCTTAAAACAGGAAGTTGAGATTGTTCGGTATCTGTTTCCTTGCAGTTTCTTGAAAAATCGGTTTCGGTTCCAAAAAGGTCATCCATCTTCTTCTGCTGATCAGATTCAGGCATCTGCTGTAAAGAACGACTGTGACTGGTGTCCTAATTTCGAGCCTGATAAATGGGAAAAAGTAGGTACACGTACAATTCTGAAGGAATTCTTCGAATGAAAAAGCACATAACCAGCCAAGGCAGCGGGACATATTTTTGCTTCGCTGCGCTCAAAACGCAAAAACATGCCCCTGCTTTGGGCGTTATACGACATGACAAATAGATCAGATTTCAAAGAACCAACAAAACAAGCTTTAGCCAAAAGAGCTGGGAACTCGTGCTCGTTCCCTAATTGCGATGCAGTTACAGAAGGGCCTAGCTCAGAGTCAAAAACGAGCATAAGCAAGACGGGAATGGCTTGCCATATTTATGCAGCGGCGGATGGGCCTAGCGCTAGAAGAGTAAAATTAGATGCCACAGATGAAGAACTCTCTGACATTTCCAATGGTATATGGATGTGTTATACGCATGGAAAATTAATTGACACAGATGAGTCAACATACACTGTTGAACAGTTGAAAACATGGAGAGAGGTTGCAGAAGTCAGGGCTCAATTGTGGCAGCAGCTTGGTAGCCGAATAGAACTTTCTCCAGAGCATTTTATAAACATCCCTCTGCCAGAGACAAAGATAGGTTTTGAATCACTCGGCCAAGAGAATCACTCTATAGGACAAGCCTTGTCGAGGGCGTGCTTGAGCCAGATTTGGGGCAGAAAACCAACCCGGGCAATAAGAGATGCCCTAATTGAAATAGTTAGGAATGCTTTTGAGCATGGTAAAGCTAGCAAAGTAACTTTAGATATTTCTACAAAATCAATTAAGTTAACTGATGATGGTTCTCATTATGAGTCAACAGATCTATTGTATGAAGCTCGAAAAGGCGGAGGATTTCATTCCATTGATGAGATTATAAATCACCACAATAGATCGGTGTACTTCTCGTCGCATAATGATGGATTTAAAAATCATCATATTTTCTCCGTCATATCTTCTCCGGAAGAAATAATAGAATTAACACCTTGTAGTATAGAGATCCCCCAAGAACTATTGTGGGGTCAAGGGATAAACCTATCTGTTGCTGAGTTTTGTAAAACTGTCTATGTTATTTTTCCAAGATACTTTGCACTTAGTGACGCATTCAAGTTGCCCATGATTGCCGCGAATCATTTACCTAAAGACAAAGACTATGTATTTGTAGGGGCGGATTTATCCGATAGGGCGATAGAGCTAATTGAGCAGCAGTTAGGCAATGTGAAAGTCATTAACTATGAGCGGTAATCGTGTAACAAATGCGTCAATTAGGACGCTCGCCAGCTCGCGCCTATTACGCAGGCGTTAAACTTTCAATCGGGTTTAGTGATGAATATTGAGATCGTAGAAAAAGCAGATCACCTTAAGCTGATAGAAGTCTGGGAAGCGTCGGTCAGGGCAACGCATGACTTTCTGGCTGAAGATGACCTACAGGAGTTAAAGCCGTTAATTCTGGAGCAATATTTTGAAGCAGTTGATTTAAGGTGCGCTAAAAACGGTAACGGTGAGATTCAAGGGTTTTGTGGCATACATGACGGTAATATTGAGATGTTGTTCATCTCCCCTGATACACGCGGTAAAGGCATTGGCGCCATGTTAGCGGCCCATGCTATCAAGGAGCAGGGCGCATCAAAGGTCGATGTAAATGAGCAAAACGAGCAGGCGCTGGGCTTTTACCAGCATATTGGCTTTAAAGTGATAGGTCGCTCACCAGTTGATGGACAGGGTAAGCCATATCCACTGTTGCATATGGCGCTATAAAACTTTATCTATAGGGCACTGCTTAATCCTAAATAAACGTAATTAGTCCCATCGTTTGCTTTGCAGTTGCAGTTGCTAAACGACTCTTGTAATGTTGCTAACATAAAAACAAGCTGTATGGATACTAGGCTTAGCGATACACTACATTAATGTCGCTCCATCCGTTGCTCAAGGGAATGGGCTATTGCACTCGCCATAACATCCTCTTGCTTTATTTATCAGTGTATTTCTCCACTGTGGAGTTAATAAATGCTCTTTGCGACACTAAATTGATAGTAACGCCCTACAATAATTAAATTAAGGTTCATCATGAGTGACTTGGGACATAATCAAAATGGAGCAGCTGCTACATCTCGTTTTGATAAGGTTTTATTACTGATTGCATTTTCTATATTTTCAACTGGATTGTTCTTGACGCTATTTGGTGTTAATTGGGCGAGCTATTTAGTTCCTGACTATGAAAGCAGATGGTTAACTAAGGCTTTGTATATTTTTGTTTTTGTGATGGTAGGCTACCATGCAGTTCGAGATATACTCTGGAGTTCAGATGGCCATAAAAGTAGTAAAAATCCCGGTAGAGATAAAAGTGTAGAACTGTCAGAGAAAGATAAGTTAAAGGTAGTAGAAGCTATTCAAGTAAATGCTGAGAGCGGTGAACAACCAACTGAACCATTGCAGGGGCTCATAGGATTAGACCATATCAAAGCAGAGCTCGCTAAGTTGAGAAACTATATAGAAATTACGAAGCGCCGCGAAGAAGCAGGAAATAAAACTAATCCGATTGGATTGCATATGGTGTTTACTGGCAATCCTGGCACAGGAAAAACGGTTGTCGCTCGTGAAGTGGCAGAGCTTTATCATCAATATGGCCTGATTAAAAATAGTCATGTTGTTGAGGTGGACCGAGCGGATCTTGTTGGCGGATATCTAGGGCAAACAGCCACCAAAACCAAGAAAATAATAAAGCAGGCCATGGGTGGTGTTTTGTTTATTGACGAGGCTTATACTCTGACTAAAGGAGATGACGCATTTGGACAGGAAGCGATTGATGTATTGTTAAAGGAAATGGAAGATAACCGCGGTGATTTTGCTGTCATCGTCGCCGGCTACCAATCTGAAATGGACCAGTTTTTAAAGTCCAATCCTGGACTGAGTTCGCGTTTCAATAGATTTCTTGAGTTTGAAGATTACTCTGTAGAGGAACTATTACAAATTTTCTTATTAATGTGTAAGCAATCAGGTTACGAAATGGATACTGCGTTACTGAGCTCATTGAAGCAAGTTATAGAACAGAATAAGGATTATGGGAAAGTCGGATTCGGAAACGCTCGCTACATAAGGAATGTGTACGAAAAAGTAATAGTCAATCACGCACAGCGGATGTCAGAAATAGAAAGTAATGAAGACACGGATTTATCGAGATTATCATCAGATGACGCTAGGGGTATAGCATGAGATTTATATTTTTCTATGCACTCTTTCTGCTGCCAACAGTTACCTATGCAACTGCATTATCAGAAAAGAAATTGCAGGAATTTGAATCGATAGCATTATTTGATACGTATCTGGAAAACTTATTAAGTGATTGTTTGGATAATTCCTATGGTGGTTCGAAAGTGGTAGATTGCTTTAGTAGGCATCATAGTAACTGGGATAGAGAATTAGATTACTATTACAACCAGCTAGCTACTCTGCTTGAGTCGGAGGATTTAGCTATGTTAGAAAAATCCCAAGTCGATTGGGTAGATGCTCGTGAGTCGGCAATCGATTTTAATTCATTTTTGCTTGATAAAAGATATGCGGAACGACAAGGTACGATGTTCATGGCGATGAGAGCATCAGATGTTTTCGACACTATTTTGCCAATGACTCGCAGTCGCGCTCTGCTGCTGAAACATTGGCATGAGCAGCTTGTTAATTAGCACTGATAAGAGTAGCCGTCTTTTCTGCGCGACAATTACGGGGGGATTCAGTGACGGCGATTTTTCATATACGTAAAGATTATCCTGGGTCGTTTATATATAACCAAGCCATTAAGCTCGCTCTCTGCGGTCGTCGGACGCGCGTTTTTCGAGCCCTTAATGACGGGCGTTAGGCTTACTAAGGAGGAATAGATGGACGCATACGTAATTATTGGTAAACCTAACGCTCGAAAGTCATCGGTAATTCGCTCATTGACTGGTTGTTATAACCGTAATCAGCGAAACATCCTTCTAAATAATAGCTCGCAAATTCAGATATATGCCCGTGTTTCTTCTTTACAAGAGTCAAAAACAGAGGCTAAAGACTTCTTAATTGAGGCCACCAATACGGGTTGTAATTTCGTGATTTTTTGTCTGTGGCCTAATGCAAATTCAAAAAACACCCTACTTTATCCTGATGCAAAAAGTTACTTATCTTATTTTTCTGCTCAAGGTTGGAATATTGTTAAGGTGGCAGTTTTAGGGCAAGTTGGTACAAATCATATATACGCAAATGAAGCACGCTTTCCAAACTCAACGTCATTGCCCATAAATCAAACAGCGAAAGCGGTCAGACTACATTTTGGCTGGCAATAAAAAATAAAAGCTTAATAAGTCGTTACGGCATCGCTCTGGCACTTCGTGTCTGTGTTGGACAATAACTTCGTTGTTTAGAGAATGCTTGGGCGTTACTTATCGGAGGTTATTTGTGAATGCGGTAGTAATTGTTATTTGCCTTTGCATGGGCTTTTTTATCTGTTTTCCTTTCTACCGAAAAATGTTGAAGGTAGCGAGCGATATGAACCGTGAGTTTTCAAGCGATATAGAGGGACGAAAAGGGTTTAACAACGGTGTCCATGGCAATTTATTTATGGGAAAGGTCTATGTTCTGATGCTACCCATATTCTGTAATTTAATGATTGCATTTGCACTATACCTTTTGGCGCAAACATTAACCTAACAAACTGCTGAAGGTTGACGCCGCAAGCGAAACATTATCAAGCAAGGAGCGCTCTACCGATGTACAAAAAATATATAGTGATCAGTTGGTTGGTGGTCATGCTGTTACCGGCATGTGCTCGCGCACAAATGGATGTTACGGATTGGCGGGCAGATATAGATTTTTATGCTGAACAACTGGTGAAACATCATATCGACCCGTTTCACACGCTTTCACAAGAGTCCTTCTACAACGAAATCGATAGAATCAAACAGAGCATCCCCGATCAAACGAAGAATCAGATACTGGTGCAGCTCATGAAACTCACTAGCCGCATCAATGACGGGCATACATCCTTTCCGTTGTGGGGGATAGAGAGTGCTCGTTTCCCGCTGGGAGTGAAGCTTTTTGGCGAGGATGTTTATGTAGTGAGCACAACCGCGCAATATCAGGATTTGCTCGGTTCTCGACTTATTTCTATTAACGAGACGCCTGTTTCTGACATTGCACCGTTTGTATCAGAAGTGACGCCATTTACTGAAAATGCATTTTCAGAAGCCGTGAGGGTTGGCCAGTATCTGCCTCACGCCAGGGTTTTAAATGGCCTTGGTTTTATTGAGGATAATGGCACCGCTCAGTTTGCCTTCTTCGATGTGGAAGGGAAGCTTATTGTACATACTCTTTCAGCTCAACCTTCACCATTGCTTGATTTTGAGATTACACATTTCAATGATCCAGTATTCACAGCCAAAGAAGAAGTGAGTGAAGATCTCTGGTTTGGCGCTTCAGGCAACAATAAAACGGTTTACATAAAGTTTCGGCGATATACCTCCGTTGCCAATATGGAGTCCTTTTCGAGACAAATTCTTTCTTTTATTAATCGAGAGCAGTCTGAGAATTTGATCATTGATCTGCGCGACAATTACGGTGGCGATTTTTTTGTGGGGTTGAAACTGGCTCAGGCTCTGGTGCTTGCAGATAGTCTTAATTGGAAGTCTGGCGTATACGTGTTGATTGATAATGTGACGTATTCTGCAGCCATGAGCAATGCAGCTCAGTTTTCTCAAATTTTGAATGCAAAATTGGTTGGTTCGCCAACCGGAGCGAGGCCATCAGGCTATCAGGACATGGGGCAACTTGTCCTACCAAATTCAGGATTGGAAGTGACTTATTCGAAGCGCTTGTATCGTTTTAAAGATAACAATAGCGATGCCTTATCTCCGGATGCCAGTGTCGATGTATCTATTGAAGATTATAGAGATGGAATAGATGCCCAGTTACGCTGGGTGTTAAATCAGATCAATGATAACAATACATCGCAGCGACCGAACCGCTGAAAGGGGCTTGATACATTGCCAAGGATGAAGTTCATTGAGTACTAAACACGCCGTTTTTTTATTATTAATAGTAGCAATAATCGCAATAGCCACTGCCATTGCTCATCTGTCTTGCATTTACTTTGGGCCGCAGTGTTATGCGGCACAAATGGCACCTTATGCGATCATCGAATCTGCAAAATCCGGAACCTTGCTAGCTCCACTTGGGACTATTGTTGTGTCTTTTTTGTTTGCTGTTCTAGCTGCCTACGCTTTATCAGCTGCACGGTTAATTCGTAAACTGCCGCTGCTGAGTGTCGGTATTTATTCTATTGCTGGTTTATGTACTATTCGAGGCATATTGCCGTTACAACTTTGGTTAAGACAGCCTGACAGAGTTAGCGATACGGTACTTTATGTTGGCTTCGTTTGGCTTGCCGTTGGCTTATTCTGTTTTTTTGGTTTTCGTGCTATGAATAAGAAAAATGGATGAAGAGTGCGCGGCAGGTGAATAAAGAGATAAAACACATGAAGGCTCGGAGGTATGTTTTAACCGCTTTAGCTTTTTTGGCTGCATTTGCACTGACGGCACCACTAGCTTACGTCTTCATAGCTTATGGATTGGCTGCGGGCTTCATGCAGGCGTACCCCGTTATGTGTGTGCTGCGTTTCGTAGGCCCAGGTGCTCTACGAAGGGTTGGAAATCCTTATCCGAGAATAGCAACGGAAGGTTATGTTCAATACAGTAGGATGCAATGATAACGTCGGCGGTCTTCCGTATGGTAATACCTTTCTTACGCAGCTTTCGGAAATTGTCTGCACTCTGTATAGCCATTTCTTTCCCGAGAAGCTCAAACACCGTAAGCTCCTCCAAAAGGCTCTTGGCAACTTTGTAGTCCTTGTCGCGCCGAAACCCCTGAAGTACCTCTGTGAATATCAGGTCGCCAATAGCAACTGCGCGGTGGCCTAAGGTGCGGTCGAGAAAATCGGCTTCTGCGGAGTCGTTGCCGCTGAAGTAGTCAATCCAGACGCTGGAATCCACAAGGATCACGAAGCACTTCTCATGTCGTCTAGGTCACCCGACCATTCTAATTTACCTCTGAATCGCTTGATTCCCTCCTGTTTTTTCATTTTAATCAAAGCCTTAAGACCTTGCTCTACTACCTCTTTCTTAGTCTTCAGACCCGTAGCTTTAAGCGCATCATTCATCAGCTTGTCGTCAATTTCAATATTGGTTCGCATAGCCTCTACCTCAGTGATGTGTATTAATTTAAATATATATACACATAGTAATCGCGTCAAATACGACGCTCGTAACTCGCACACGTTATGAGGACAGTCTCAACGAATCTGAGCGCCTGTTTCAGAAAATTTTTGCCAAGGATTCGTGAATTTGTATGCCGACCTTTTAACCAGTCGATGAACCGGACATAAAAAACCTAGCTGGCTAAATCATTGGCCCACGGCTAGTTCGATCGCTATTTTTTGGGCAAGGCTTACGCCTATGTTTTTTCCTGAATCAAAGCTTGATAACCCCAAAGAATTCTATAGGCAGATCCTGTAGCTGTATTCAAAGGCAATCCGTCGGGCCGGCCGCCCGCTCCCCTTCGTCTTACTCGATAAATGTCAGGTATACCATTCTATTAGTAAAATAGACTTGACACGAAAGGAGCCGCCCTCTACCTTATGTAAAGTAAGCTTAACTTTAAGTAAAATAAGGTCTACAAATGAATCACGCAAAAGCGAACAAAGCAGATAAGGGTGACTGGAAGGCTCGTTCAAATAGCAATATTATTCGACTTGCAATCTGGACAGTATCTTGGGTAGCCGCTATAGCACTGGCAAGATTTGGGCCTGACTATATATGGGGTTCAAACCAGCTCCTCACCGTAGGCGCTATTCTTCTCAACCTTGGGATCGGCCTCGGATTGATTGTAGCCAATATCCAACACCTGAAAACGTTGGATGAGATGATGCAGAAAATACAACTTGAAGCTATGGGCATATCACTGGGAATTGGGGTTATAGGAGGCATTGGCTATGCACTGCTGAATGCAAGCAATATCATTTCGATTGATGCAGAAATAGCACATCTGGTCATTCTGATTGCAGTATCATATCTTGTTGCAATTTTTGTGGGTTACCGGAGGTACCAATGAAAAATCGATTAAAAGTACTTCGTGCTGAAAGGGACTTAACCCAGGCTGATCTCGCTACTAAACTAGAAGTTTCTCGTCAGACTATAAATGCTATTGAAACCGGTAAATTCGATCCAAGTTTACCGCTTGCGTTTAAAATAGCTCGTTTATTTGAAAAGTCGATAGAGGACATTTTCCAGGGCGAAGCCACTATTCAATAAATATAAATTTGCTGATAATTTCAAACAAATGAATTTCAACCCTGAGTTGTTATTGCGACAGATAAAGTCGCAGGCGCGGGATATAGGGGGCGGCGTCGGCCGGCAACATATTCCCGTGACAGGAAGGCAGGACGCAATAATAAAGGCATCATTGTACGGATCACTCGCGAGTCCCAGTTGCCAATTTCGCCGAAAAACTCATGTACGAGAGAAATGTTCTAAATTGAGTCCGATTAAAATAATGTAAAATTATAACCTGGGCACGTCTTTTTCAGGGGTTCTGTCTAAATTCTGAGTACTATACAATCCCGCCTAATTTAACGAGTCTAGGGTGAGTCTTCGATGGCTTTGAAACAGAATGCGTACTTTTGGGCGTTGCTGGCAGTATTGCTCTGGTCGACGGTGGCGACGGCGTTTAAAATGGCGCTGGATTACCTCAGTCCCGTTGAGTTGGTGCTCTATGCAACCACGGCGTCCGCGCTGGCGTTGCTCTGTACCTGTGCCGTCCAGAACAAGCTGCATGTCTGTCATCGTGAACTTATTAAACGGCCGCTGTTTTATCTGCTGGCCGGCTTAATAAATCCCATTGCTTATTATCTGGTGCTTTTTGGTGCTTACAGCCTGCTGCCAGGCTCTCAGGCGCAGCCGATTAACTATACCTGGGCCATTTCGCTGACCATTTTGTCGGCCATTTTCCTCAAACGAGCGATACGTCCTGTGGATGCGGTTGCTTGTCTGTTAGGCTATTTCGGTGTCTTGATTATTGCCACGCAGGGCAACTTAACCAGCTTTCAGTTCGACAGTGGGTTAGGGGTGCTACTGGCCTTGCTATCGACCTTCTTGTGGGCCGCGTACTGGATTATCAATGCGAAATCGGAAGTAGACTCGACGGTGTCGCTAACACTGAGCTTTTGCATTGCAACGCTTTTGCTCTGGGTCTTTGCCGGGCATAGCGTTGATTTTTCGAAGCTGAATGGCATTGCGATAGGTGCTGTGGTGTACATCGGATTGTTTGAAATGGGCATTACCTTTTTATTCTGGTCCAAAGCCATGAAACTGGCGACGAATACCTCGGTGATTGCCAACCTGATTTTCCTGTCGCCTTTTATCTCGCTGTGGTTGCTGCATTTTATTCGCGGTGAAACCATTTATGCCTCTACCATTGTGGGACTGGCCATTATCGTCGGGGCGCTGTTATTGCAACGATTTTCATTTAAGAAAGGAGCCTAGCATGACCTTAGGTGTAGGAATTACCCGTGCAGAAGATGCATTGGATCAGTTAACGGAGATGACGGCGGACGTTGCCCCCATCAGCCTGGAGGAATACCAGGCAAGGGTAGCTAAAGCGCAGCAGCTGATGCAAACCCATGGGATTGACGCCATGTACCTGAATGCGGGCACCAACCTGGAATATTTTACCGGCTTAAAGTGGTATGCCAGCGAACGCCTGGTGGGGGCTTTGATTTTGCAGGAAGGGCCGGTGTACTTAATTGCCCCGGCATTTGAGGAAGGCTCGCTAACGCAGGCGATGAAGCTGCCGCTGCAAAGCCTGTTATGGGAAGAGCACGAAGCGCCTACCGACACGCTGCTGGACTTTCTTGATACCGAGCTAGGCAATGATTATCAACTAGCTATCGATGAGTCTACAGCCTACTCAATAGTGGCTAAACTGGAAAAGCGTAAACCTGCGCATTCCATTTGCGATGCGGTGGTAGTGACCGCGGAATGCCGCATGCATAAATCGGCAGCGGAGCTGAAGCTTATTCAAACAGCTATGGATATGACGCTGAAGGTTCATCAAGCGGTGGGTTCTATGTTGCATGAAGGCATTGCCGCCTCTGAGGTGAAAGCTTTCATTCATGAGGCCCATAAGCGGGTAGGGGCGCCGGGTTCTTTTTTCTGTATCGTGCTGTTCGGGCAAGCCACGGCTTATCCTCATGGCGTCAATTATGATCAGAACCTGCAGAAAAACGATTGGGTATTGATTGATACCGGCTGCAAACTGCATGGCTATCACTCGGATATTACCCGCACCTATGCCTTTGGCACGCCAACTGATGCACAACGTGAGTTCTGGGACCATGAGCGAGCATTGCAGCAGGCGGCTTTTGATGCGGCGAAGCCAGGCGTCACTTGTGAGGCGGTTGATCAGGCGGTGCGTGATGAGCTTAAACGACTCAATCTGGCTGCTGACTACAAACTACCGGGCGTACCACACCGCACGGGACATGGTATTGGCATGGATTTGCACGAATGGCCTTACCTGGTCGGTGGCGATACTACCCAGCTTGCCCCCGGTATGTGCTTTAGTAACGAGCCCATGGTGATTAACCCAGAGCAGTTCGGCGTGCGCCTGGAAGATCATTTCTACATCACCGCAGAAGGCGCTAAGTGGTTTACCCAACCTTCGGAGTCGGTTGATAATCCTTTTAATCTGTAATTAGAATACGGGTTACTTTCTTATTGTTGCCAGAAAGTAGCCTTTTCACACCGCATTAAAAAATTGCACAAGCATAGCGGACGCATATAAGCCGAGACCAAACACAGCATGTGTTATGAGGCTCTGTAACCGGGCCGCATTGGGGCTTGGTGTTCGCGACGCCGCGATACCTGCGCCCATAGCCGGTTGCATGATAAGAAAAGGGGCGGCAATCGACCCTATGCCAATAATCATCGCAGGACCAATCCTTGGTGCCTGCAGCCAGGACTCTCCCCAGATAGCAATCAATAAGGCGGCAAAGGCAATGCCGGTCAGGTAGTGAATTAACCATCCTAAGCCCTGTTCTCCCTTCACTGGAGCTGCTGAGCCAATAGAATTGTGACGAAACTTGCCTTGTGCCATATGACCTGTCCAGCGTCCTAACATGCCATAACTAGCCTTAGGGATGCCGAACAATGGCTGACGCAGAATGCCCCATAAGTCCATTAAGGTCGTTGCGCCTATGCCTATGAATACAATGATTAGTAAGTTATTCATAATATTTCCTTAAGTTGTCATAGTTTCAAACCAGTGGTAGCTTACAACTTGAAGTTAACTTCAAGTCAAGTGGGGTAGATATGGATATTTCTAAAGTAGCTAAACAGTCAGCGGTGCCGGCTTCGACGTTGCGTTTTTATGAGAAGAAGGGGCTGATTCAGTCAAGCGGCAGACAGGGCATACGAAGACAGTTTGCTCCCAGCGTATTTGAGCGCCTGGCTCTTATTGCTCTGGGGCGTTCGGCGGGTTTTTCTTTAGATGAAATTGTGCAGATGTTAGGTACGGATAAGCATCCGCAGATTGATCGACAAGCCTTGTCAGATAAAGCGGAAGAACTGGATAGTAGTATTCGAAAATTAACCGCCATGCGAGATGGACTTCGACATGCGGCGGTCTGCTCAGCGCCAAGCCATCTGGAATGTCCAAAATTCCGCCGCCTGATGAGCTTAGCCGCCTCGGGCGCTATTGGTATTAACAGGGAGGAGCGAATAAACCGCTAGGTCGTATTGGTCTCCGAGGGAGAATATATAGACATAATTATCGTCAAACTTTTAAATAATGCGGGCTTTTACGACAGCAGGCAATTGCGCCGGGATAAGGAAGCTATACTAGTTAGCCGGTTCGAGGAGACAAGCTCGAATACGACTCAATTGCCTGAGATAGAAGGTACTGACTGGAAAGCTGTGGCGCGATTCTATATGACTGTTCAGCAAGGTATGTCGATTCAGGCAAGCGATGGAGTCGAATATAACGATCTGTTGAGCATTGCTGACAGCGCAATGGCAGCTTGGGACGATTTGGTCAAACGAAGCTAGTTAGGCAAACATAGCAAGATTCGGGTCGGCAGCCTGAGGGTGGCTTATTACTATTGACTCTCTATTTAAGTATCTATTCATTAAGAACAGAGTCAGAGAGGTCAATTATATGAACACACTCAAAAACAAGGTTGCTATCGTGACTGGCGCTAGTGCAGGTATCGGCCGTGAAACAGCGTGGCTGTTAAATGGCGGCGTATCTATAAATCGCGTCTGAGAGGCTTTGTTATGTCTGACTATGATCGAATCGAAAGCGCGATGGCTTACCTGGTGGATAGGGCGGCTGAACAGCCTGGTTTGGAGCAAGTCGCCGCTCATGTGCACCTGAGCCCCTACCATTTCCAACGGCTTTTTTGTCGGTGGGCAGGTACAACGCCGAAGCGTTTTTTGCAGGCCCTGACATTAGAGCGGGGGAAAGGATTGCTGGATAAATCGCTGTCCTTGCTTGAAGTTTCACATGAACTTGGATTAAGTGGCAGCTCAAGATTGCATGATCATTTTGTGCAGCTGGAAGCAGTCACCCCGGGCGAGTATAAGAATCAAGGAAAGCAGTTACAAATAGAGTACGGTGTACATTCGACGCCACTGGGGCCTATGTTTGTGGCAGTCACTCAACGAGGTGTTTGCCGGGCTGAGTTCATGGACTTTAACAGCAAGGAAGAACTTCTGGATGAGTTGCATAAGGCCTGGCCTTTCAGCTCAATTACGGAAAACGTTTCATCTACGTGCCATGTTATTGATGCATTTTTTAACCGTAAGGTAGCTTTTAAGCAGGGCCCAATGTCGGTCCATGTTGCGGGGACTAATTTCCAGATAGCAGTGTGGCGGGCCTTGTTAAAAATACCTCCGGGCGCCGTTGCGAGCTATACCCAAGTAGCTGAGTCGCTGGGCGCTCCTAAGGCTGCAAGAGCCGTTGGTAACGCCATTGGCTCAAACCCGGTTGCTTTATTGATTCCCTGTCACCGGGTTATACAACAAAGTGGGGCGCTTGGCGGTTACCGCTGGGGCCCTACCAAGAAATTCATGGTACAAACCTGGGAAAGAATGCGCGATGATCCGATCATGCTATAACAACGGCATGCAACCGATGTTTATATCCCGGGTGGCTTTCCGACTTCAGTGTGTCAATCAGCAACAGGGCTAGGTTTATGTCTTTTAGTTGAAATCTCAGCTGTCCCGGTCGGCTGAAAGCGTCAGGCTTTTCTGCTCCTCCAATACACGAAGCCGCTCGTTCAATACCTGATTAATAGAGACATAAGCACTGCTGCCCGCATGTTGTTGCGCCATGTTATTCCGGTTTTGCAGCAAGAATTTCCGGATATTGAAGTTGACCTTGTCACTGAAGGTAGTCTGGTAGATATAGTGGCGGAGGGCTTTGATGCGGGCATCCGTTTGGGCGAAGATGTGCCGCAGGATATGATTGCTGTGCGCTTTGGTCCACAGATCCGATTCCTGGCCGTTGCGTCACCCGCTTACCTGGCGGCAAATCCGCCACCGCAAAGCCCTGATGGCTTACAAAAGCACCGCTGTATCCGTCATCGTCTACCCAGTGGCAAACTTTATCGCTGGGAATTTGCAAAGGACAGTGAAGAGGTTGCGGTCGAGGTACATGGCAGCATCACCCTGGACCATCTGAACCTGATGGCGGAGGCCGCAGCGGCTGACATGGGTATTGCCTATCTGCCTGACCTGGTGGCTGGGCCTTATCTACAACAAGGCAAGTTAGTGCCTGTATTATCGGATTGGTGCCCCCAGGGGCCGGGGCTTTGCATTTATTACCCAGGCCACCGGCATGTGCCAGCGCCATTGCGCGCTTTTCTGGATGTGCTCAAAGAGGTGGAAATTCCTGCTCCGCAACTGACTCAGTAGCGATGTTACAGAGCGTATTTTCATACTATGTGTATCAGGAGCACCTATTATGAGCATGCACCGAAAAACTATTACCTTGACTGAGCAACAGGACAGCTGGGTAAAGGGCCAGATTGAAAGCGGTCATTTCGGCAATGATAGCGAGTATATTCGCCATCTCATCAGGCGAGACCAGCAGGCTCAGGAACGTCTTGTCACTTTGAGAGAAGCTCTGACTGCAGGTGAATTAAACGGGAAAGCTCAGCCGCTCGATATATCGGCTATTAAAGAGACCGCCCGTAAGCAGATGAAGGCGGTTGAATAGTGTTTCAGCTGAGTGTCACGCCGAGGGCGAATTCAGACCTTACTGGAATTTGGCTATACCCCTGTGAAGAATGGGGTGCAGAGCAAGCAGATAAATACCTGGATCAGTTGGCGGCCGGAATGAAACAGCTGATGAGTCATCCTTCATTAGGTACGAACTACGCCCATGTTCTGCCTGGATATCGCACTCGCCAGGCAGTGCATATTTTACGGGCAAATGTGCGCCGCAGTAGTCAGGAACAGAGTGCTGGATATATGCTGCGGCAGGTAACACATAATAGGTAGACCCGCTGATGGTAAGCTTTAGCATGCAGGCTTTGTGCATTATTAAGGACAGAAAATGATACGTGAATTTATGGCTTCAGATATGGAAAGTGTTTTGAATATCTGGCTGGAGTCTTCGGTTAAGGCACATGACTTTGTTGATCGTGAATTCTGGGAATCTAAACTGGATGATATGAGAAATATCTATATCCCGGCCTCAGAAACTTATGTCTATAAAGAGAATAAGAAAAGCGTGGAGTTTTATAAACGCTGCGGTTTTCAGTTAGTTTCCGAGAAAGAAGACCCGCATACAGGACATCTTGAGCTAGTAATGGAGTATCACTCATAACAAAGCCTGTTTAGCCAACTATGCAGGCTCTTTTAAAAAGCCGGATGCCAGGAGCTGAAAGGCTTCGACAGCTTTAGGGGTAACTTCCTTTGGATTGTCGCTGGCGGCAATCCAAAGTGCTGCATTGAGCGCGGCGCCACTGAGTAGCCTGGCAGCTGCTTCTGTATCCATGGGTTTCATAACGCCTTGTGCAACCAGCTGCCGGACCCTTTGCTGGGTGACTTCCAGACAACTGCTCTGGCTGGGCCATTGTGACGGGTCGCCCAGTACGGCGGGGCCTTCCAGCAATACGATGCGTTGCACTTCAGGATCCAGAGCCATACGTATATAGGCGACGCCTTCGGCAAGCAAGCCTTGCCATAAATCCTTAGTGTCTGCGCCCATATCTTGTGCGCGCAGGGCCATTTCAGTGTCAATTTGCTCTACAACAGCGGCGAAAAGGCCTCGTTTATTGCCGAAGTTGTGATACAAAGCGCCTCTGGTTAATCCTACTTCTGCAGTAAGATCGTCCATGGAAGCGGCGGCATAGCCTTTTTCAGCAAAGGCTTTTCTGGCCGCTGGTGGTTGTACATTCGACGATATTGTCGACGTGACCACCTTTCATACCGATCCAGAAAACCAGCTGGATACTATTATGGAAATAAAACAAAAAGTGTTCAGCGCACCGCCTTACCCAAACTGGACGGCTATAGGTGTGAACTGGTTAGCGGGTTTCGATTTTGAAATTAAGGTGATCGCCCGTATTCCTTAACCTGGTATTGAACTTTGAAAAGTAGCTTATGTATAAAAAAGAGCTAATATAAGTGCTGAATATAGCGCTTTTTAGAGTTCATTATGCGCCAGGTACTAGCCGAATTTTCTGTAAGTATTTCAGAGTTAAAGAAAAACCCGTCAGCTTTACTTTCTCAGGCAAGTGGCTCGCCTATTGCAGTTTTAAACCATAATAAGCCGGCGGCTTACCTTGTCCCCGCAGAAACCTATGAGGCTCTGATGGAGATGATTGAAGACTATGAGTTGACGCAGTTAGTGGAAGAGCGTCGCGGTGAGAAAGATAAAGCGATAGCGGTATCTCTGGATGAGTTATAAGCTGAAATTTATTCCTGTTGCTCTTAAAGAATGGGGGAAACTAGGAGCGCCTATCTAGAGCCAGTTTAAAAAGAAGCTGGCAGAGCGATTGAAAAATCCGCGGGTTCCAGCTGATAAGCTTAGTGTCTATGATTCGGTCTATAAAATTAAGCTTCGCTCTGCAGGCTTTCGATTAATATATGAAGTCGTGGGTGAGGACGAACAGATGTCATCAGTGCTACTTGAGGATGGTCGCAGTATTGCACTGCAGGGACTGTATGTGGCTCCCATAATCAGCATCCAGTCTCCATTGGTTGATGGCCTGGGTCTGGCATTACAGGAAACGCCTATGGGCACCTTAGCCATAACCTCCGGCACCATGGCAGGCATAGCGGCTCATCGTGCATTGATGTTTTGAAAAGCTTCCTGTGATGCTATGCGAACAGCTCATTGTTATTTCGCCGTCAGAGACAGAAACGCTGCAAGCGTTGCTGCAGGCGTTCGTTTTCTTTGCGTAGTTCTTCGAGTTCATCCAGCAGGCTTAATACCAGAGGCATATCGGCCCAGTCGGTGACTAGTTCGCCGTGCATGCGGGCGGCTTTGTTGGCGATGCTGATGGAGGTGACGGTGAATTGCCATTCCTGCTTATGTTCACCCTGTGCCGGAGTAATGATTTCCTGCTCAATGAGCTCCAGCATTTGTTGCTCGTCAATGCTGGCGCATTGACAGAGTTCTTCAAATCCAACATAGAGAACACGTGAGCTTGTCATGTTATTTACTCCACTCGGTACGAGGGTTAAAGTCAGATTCTTTTGCCAGTCGCGACCAGAGTTTATTCATGGCGGCTGTATGCGTGTCTGGCATCACTATCTTAAGTATGGCAAATAAATCGCCCTGGTCATTTTTGCTTTTCAGTCCTTTGCCTTTTATGCGCAGGCGTTTTCCTGACTGACTGCCCGCTGGAATGGTCATTTCAATTTTGCCACTTAAGGTAGGCAGAGTGATTTTTGTTCCTAATGCTGCTTCCCAGGGAGCTAACGGCACGGTAATGATCAGATTGGAGCCTTCGACATCAAATAAAGGATGGGGCACCAGTCGTACCTGCAGATACAAATCACCCGAGGCGGCTCCGCCTTTACCCGGGGCACCCTGATCTTTTAAACGAATGCGTTCGCCGTCGGTTACCCCAGCCGGCACTTTAACGTTTAATGATTTAATATCTTCTTTTAATAATCCCTGCTGCTCATATTGCACACGGTATTTAACAGGTTTGGTTGTGGTCTCGAGTGTATCTTCAAGAAACACCGGTAACTCGATTTCAATATCACGCCCTTTGCGGGAGAAAGGATCGGCGCGCTGATATTGAGCACCTCGTGTACTGGCACGGGCGAAAATATCATTAAAAAAATCACCAAAATCCTGATTCGACGAACTGCCACCATATTGTTCTTGCTGTTCATGAGCACGACGTAGCTGGTCGTATTCTTTGCGGCGTTCAGGATGACGTAAAACTTCGTATGCTTCAGAGACCTCTTTAAATTTACTTTCGGCCTGGGGGTCTTTACTGACATCCGGGTGATATTTACGGGCCAGTTTACGATAGGCGGTTTTTATTTCGTCTTGCTCCGCTTCAGGAGCAACACCCATCACCTTATAAAAGTCTTTAAATTGCATTCTTGTGGCCTGTGTTAAATAGCATTCTGTTCGTTAGGTAATGACTATAGCAAAGCTTCAGCTTCATATAGACTTCACTGAAATTAAATAATTTTTTTGTTAGCTTAGCTAAAAATAAATACATTATTCACAGAGGATATGCCAGATGGCAGAGAGTCGACTGGTTCGCCATACGTCATTAATGGGCGCTATTTTATTGGGGTTGGGTGCCATTGTAGGGACCGGTGCTTATGTGTCCATTGCATTGGCAACGGAAATAGCAGGTTCCTGGGTATTGTTGGCTATTTTCCTGGCGGCTTTAGTGGCAGCTTTTAATGGCTTATCCAGTGCTCAGTTAGCGGCAGTGCATCCGGTCAGTGGTGGTACTTATGAATATGGTTACCACTTCCTCAATCATTGGGCTGGGTTTACCGCGGGCTGGCTCTTTGTGGCGGCTAAAAGCGCGTCGGCGGCCACTGCGGCACTTGCCTTAGGGTTGTACGTACTGCCAGCTCTGGGATTGCCTTTGTGGCTGCAGATCCCGTTGGCGCTGGCTGTATTGCTGTTATTAATGGCGTTGGTCAACGGCGGTATGCGCCGTTCCAATAAAGCCAATTTAGTCATAGTGCTTGTCAGCATAAGTGCGTTGATTGTTTTTTCTCTGCACGCCATTGTTATGGCAGACAGTGGTCAAAGTGAGCAGGCGCTTAATTTCAACCTATCGATAACCGAAGGCTTGGGCTGGGGTGAATTTCTTGGCGCGGTAGCGTTGCTTTTTGTCGCTTACACCGGGTATGGACGCATTGCTACTATGGGCGAGGAAGTCAGCAATCCGAAACGTACCATTCCTCTGGCCATTGCAGCTACTGTGATTGTGACCACTTTGCTTTATATTCTTATTGGGTATGCTTTGCTGCATACTTCATTGTTTACTCAGGGGCTTAGTGAGGGCAATCGGGAGCTTGCTCTGGTGGCTTTAACTGAGCAAGGCTGGTTGCGTATTCTGGTACTGATTGGGGCAGGGGTTGCCTTGTTAGGGGTTATCCTGAATCTTATTCTTGGCGTCTCCCGGGTCATTCTTGCGATGGGCAGACGAAAAGACCTGCCTGTTTCTATGGCTAAACTCAACACCGATAATACCTCAGCGCCGAATTCTGTGTATGCCGCAACGGGCGTAATGATGGTGCTGGTGCTTTTAGGTGACGTGCAGCTTGCCTGGTCATTCAGTGCTTTTACTGTGTTGGTGTATTACGGTATTACCAACCTGGCGGCCCTGAAAATCCCCCGGCATCAGCGTTTTGTTCCTAAGTTTGTATCTATACTGGGTCTTATCAGTTGTTTTGGACTGGTGTTTTTTATTGATGGTTATGTGTTCATCGCCGGTTGCCTGTTGATCATAGCCGGCCTCATCTGGCACTGGTGGCGATTTAAACCTGTAAATAATTAAAATCTGTTGCGTTTTGCCTCTTCCACTTTAGGTAAAAGCCCGTTAGTGTCTTTGCCATAAAAATAAGCATAAGGGTGAGTGGGTTTTGACATCTAATAGCAGGGTAGTTGGTAGTATTTTCATTCTGGCTGGCACCACCATTGGTGCCGGCATGCTTGCACTTCCTTTAACCTCCGCAGGTTTAGGTTTTGGTACCTCGGTGGCGGTTATGCTGGGGATTTGGGTGTTAATGGCCTATACCGGCTTGCTGATGCTGGAATTACATCAGCATATGCCTTTGACGACCACCTTGCATGGCCTGGCCGGGCAGTTTCTGGGCTGGAAAGGGCGAAGCACAGCTACCCTGGCGATGCTGTTTCTACTCTATGCCTTGTGTGCCGCTTATATAGCAGGCGGGGGTGCATTGATGCAGGAACATTTAAAGAACCTGGTGCCCGGATTACCTCCATTTAGCGGCGTGCTGGTATTTACCCTGGTAATAGGTTTGGTGGTGTCTCTGGGAACCAGCAAAGTGGATATGATTAACCGCATCCTTTTTGTTCTTAAGCTGATTACGCTGGCTACGGCTTTAGTTATGCTAACCCCTCAGGTAAGCAGTGGTTATCTACTGGACTTGCCACTAGAGCAGGGGCTGTTAGTTGCTGCCTTACCTGTTATTTTCACGTCTTTTGGTTTTCACAGCTGCATCCCTTCGCTGGTGCGTTATGTCAACAATGACATTGCGTCTCTGCGTAAAATTGTACTGATAGGATCGAGTTTGCCGCTGGTGATTTATATCATCTGGCAAGCCTTAAGTTTTGGCACCGTCGGCCAGGACGGGCTGATGCGTAACAACGACCTGCCGGATTTTGTCAATTCAATTGCGGCAGTAGTGCATTCAGACTGGGTCGTTGCTGCTATTTCTTTGTTTGCTGATTTAGCTTTAGCGACGTCCTTCCTGGGTGTGAGCCTGGGTTTATTTGATTTTCTGGCGGAAAAGTTTCAGCGTCCAGATAATAAACGAGGCCGCATGCAAACCGGCCTGATAACTTTTCTACCACCATTGGTATTTGCGCTTTTTTACCCTCAGGGATTTATTATCGCACTCGGTTACGCGGCCATAGCCCTGGTGATTATTGCTATTGTCTTACCTGTACTTATGGTGCGTAAAGCCCGCATTGATTACGCTGATGCCAGCTATCAGGTTGCCGGTGGCAGCCTGGGTCTGTACCTGGCTCTATTGGTTGGCGCTCTGGTTATTATCGCTCAACTGATGGTGGCTTTTAATCTGGTGTAAGCCTTAAATATGAGTTCGTTTTTTGGATGACCAACAGGACAGTACTGGCATGGGATGGAAGGCGTCACGAACGTAATGTAATAATGAACACTCTCTGAAACCTTCTGATTAGGTTGATAAACAGGTGATAAATCAATAGGGAGCTCCATCAGTGAAAAGTTCTGTAAGCCTGTTTTGGCTGGCTATTCTGGTTGTTTTAGTTTCTCAGTTTAACTTTTTATTAAACGCTCAGGTTTTGTACGGTGCTTATCTTACGCTGTCTGGCGTTTTGCTTGGGCTGGTTTTGGGATTCGGGCTCTACCTTTTTAAGAAGCATAAAAATCAGCAGTCTATGTATGTACTGGAAGAAGATGGCCGGCGTGATCCCTGGTATAAACAGGTGTTTCAGACCGAATGGGTGTTTACCCTGAGCATTGTGCTGGGCATGATTGCCACTTCCATGCTTAATAATAAGCTGGTGGTTTTTGATGTTTATGAACAGAACTTCCAGGTTATCGGGCAAGGCGAGCATTTCTATCGTGCCAGTCAGTATCAGTACATTGTACTCGAACAGGGCAGTGCCCAGGTGAAATACCTGAGCGATCAAAACATTGCCGTTGGTGAGTCGGTAACGGCGACGCTGCGCCGTGGCCCTTTAGGCTTCCCTGTGCTGCTTTCGGTGCAGCCTGAAGCGGCTAATTGAGAACAAGTTACATGACAATACACAGCTTGTGTGACTGACCATCCAGAGTGATTTTCACACTTTCCTCAGCATGCTCAATAGGGGTGCCATCCAATTCAGCTTTAGAGATACCGGTACAGCGTTTTTGCGGGTTGCTGATTTGGATCTGGTATTCACTGTCTTCAATATTGATCGTGATTTCATAATCTGGCCATTGGCGGGCTACGCAGGGCTTGATAATCAGTGTTTTGCCCCGGCGCTGAAGCCCTAATATGCCCTCCATGGCAGCACGGTACATGCAGCCTGCAGCCCCGGTATACCAGGTCCAGCCGCCGCGGCCCACGTGCGGCGCAACGGAATAGATATCCGCTGCGACTACATAGGGTTCAACCTTGTACTGTTGCATGTCTTCGTTGGTTAAAGCGTGATTAATCGGGTTTAGCAGGTTAAAAATCCGGTTGGCCTGATTACCATCGCCGAGCTGAGCATAAGCTTCTATGACCCAGGTTGCGGCATGGGTGTATTGGCCACCGTTCTCTCTTAAGCCGGGTGGGTAGCCTTGAATATATCCCGGATTTTTACCACCGTAATTGAAAGGTGGTGCAAATAATAAAACCAGGCCAGTGTCATCGGAGACAAGCTGTTTATTTAAAGACGACATAGCATGCAGAGCACGGGCTGGGTCCGCTGCGCCGGACAACACAGCCCAGGACTGGGCAATGCTGTCTATACGGCATTCTTCGCTTTGCCAGGAACCTAACCAGCTACCGTCGTCGTAAGTGGCGCGTCGATACCATTCGCCATCCCAGCTTACTTTTTCAATGATATTGTGTAGTGTTCTGGCGCACTTGCTCCATGATTGCGCACGTTCCTTGTCGTATTTTTTCGCCTGGGGGGCAAATAATTTCAGCGTTTTGATTAATAACCAACCCAGCCAGACACTTTCGCCTTTGCCTTCAGCTCCGACCTGGTTCATGCCGTCGTTCCAGTCACCGGTTCCTATCAGGGGCAATCCAAGCTCGCCTCGCAGTTCGATGCTTTGTTCCAGAGCCCGGGCACAGTGCTCAAATAATGTTGCTGTGTTTTTAGAAACTTGCGGCTGAAATACGCTTTCATGTTCCTCTTCTTTTAACTCAGGGCCTTCCAGAAAAGGCACCTGTTCATCCAGAATGCTGCTATCACCCGAGCTTTGAATGTAACTGGCGGTAGCGTATACCAGCCAGACTCGGTCATCTGATATGCGTGTACGTACCCCGACATCCGAGTGGGGCAGCCACCAGTGCTGTACATCGCCCTGAGCAAACTGACGGGAAGCGGCGCGTAGAATATGTTCTCGTGTATGCTCGGGTTTGGCGAAACTCAGCGCCATGCCGTCTTGCAGCTGATCACGAAAACCGTAAGCGCCACTGGCCTGATAGAAGCCCGAGCGTGCCCAAAGCCGGCAAACCAATGTCTGATAGATAAGCCAGCCATTGAGCATAATATCCATCGCGCGGTCCGGGGTTTTGACCTGAACAGCCCCTAATACCGAACGCCAATGCTCATTGACCAGGTTCAGCTCTTTATCAATGTCGCACTGACGGTATTTAGCTAAGAGCTCTGTCACTGCTTCCGGGGAGGCTTCCTGACCTAGTAAAAAGACCACATCTATTGAGTCACCGGGCTCCAGGACTAATTCCTGACGTAAAGCCGCACAAGGGTCCAGGCCTACGCCGGTAGCGCCAGACAAAGGACGCTCGCTGGTTAAGGCCTGGGGAATGCCTGTCGTATTATTGTGCCCTAAAAACTCGTTGCGATCAGCAGTACAGCTGCTTTGCTGGCCGGCTAAATCAGCAAATGCTATGCGTTTAGAAAAGCCGATACTCCAGGAATTACGAGCCAGTATGGCGCCTTTGTTATCCAGCTCTGTTTGCATAAAAGGTGCATTGGCACTGCGCGAATTGCCCAGCACCCAGCTCACGTAGGCGGTGACTGAAAGTCTGCGTATCTGATCAGAGTCATTGTGCAGGGTTAAGCGAGATATTTTGATGGAGTCGTTAAGCGGTACGAACTGCAATAAGTCGAGCGCTATGCCCTGCGCCTGATGTTGAAAACGGCTGTAACCAAAACCATGGCGGGCGATATAAGTTCCATCATCGCGGACGCAATTGGCGGTGACACTAAAGACCTCCATGCTGTCTTCATCGCGCACGTAGAAAGCTTCTCCGCTGGGATCACTGACGGGATCATTCGACCAGGGGGTAAGCTGGTTTTCGCGGCTGTTTTCGGCCCAGGTATAAGAACTACCTTCTGCGGATACCTGAAAACCGAACTTTGGATTAGCGATGACATTGAGCCAGGGCGCGGGTGTGTTCTGGTCTTTGTTGAGCACTGTTACATACTCGGTTCCCTGTTGATCAAAACCGCCCAGTCCGTTAAAAAATTCAAGTTCAGGCGGCTCCAACAGATGCGTAGTAAAGGTCTGGGTAACCTTGCCACGGCGAATCGCTGAGGGAGTGGCAGTCGCTGGTGCTGAACTTTCTTTTTTATGCTGCAAAAGATCAAGTTGAGTTCGCAATGAACCCGCAGCTGCATATAGCTTGACGCGACAAATAGAGGCCAGTAAGGCACGGGCGGCCATACTCAATTGATCAGACCGCAACGCATAAACGGCTCCGCGGGTCGGTTCGCCAATATTTACCCGCGAGTGGCTGGCTCGAATCGCGGCTTCAATAGCGTCCTGTAATTCCTGAATATAGGAGGAGGGTTGTTCGTTGATGATCACCAAATCAATGCAGAGCTGTTTGATCTGCCAGTATTCATGAGCACGCAACAGCTGCTTTACCTGATTAATGTGTTTTATATTGTCGATATATAAAACCAGGATGGGCAGATCACCTGAGATACCGCTCTCCCAAAGTGAAGATTGTGGAGCTGCACCTTTACGAATAATATCTTCAGAGGAACGGAAGGCAACATCGGGGTAAAGTAAGGGAGTTATCAACTGCTGAAAATCGACCGCTTCATTTTTGGCAATATCCAGGTGGCGCAGTTGCACCTGTGCCTGAGTCCAGGCCAGGGTTTTAGCGCGGGCAAAAGCATTGCGATCATGATGTTTATCGAGCTGCGCCAGCAATTCTTCACGGGAGTTAGCGACCAACGTCCAGAAATCCAGACGGGCTACAGCCCCTGCGTTAATTTTAACCCTACGACGTAAAGCAAAAATCGGGTCCAGTACTGTACCTTCAGTATTTGACAATGACTGCTGGCCAGCAATGCAAACCGCGTTATCCAGTGTTCGGCCTCGCCCCAGAAAATGCGCTCTGCAGGATTCGAATTGCGGCTCAGCGCTAAGTTCACCTTCGACAACCACACAATGCGCTGCCCATATTTCCTGATCGTTGCGTGATCGCGTGCGACGGGTAGCAATGATGGCGTCGAACTCTGGCAAGTATTCCGTCTGCACAAACATCTTCGAAAAGGCCGGGTGTGCCTGATCCGCAGCGGCGGTATTAAGCACGATTTCGGCATAGGAGGTGATTTCTATGTCTTTCGCCTGAGTATCAAAGTTACTCAGCGATAGTCGTCTGACTTCACCGTCGTCTTCCATAGACACCACGACTTCCATGCTGGTGGTCAACTGAGGTTCGTGATGAATAAACTCGGCGCAGTCCTCAGTGAATTCGACGATATCTTCGCTAGCATTTTTAGTTTGCAGCTTTGCACCAGCAGACCAGCGTTGGTCGGTTTGCGTATCACGCAGAAAAATAAAGGTGCCATGGTGTTCCTGACTTGAATCCTGTTGCCAGCGGGTTATCGCAATATCACGCCAGGTACTGTAACCACCGCCGGCGGCGTTCAGCATCACTGAGTAGCGACCATTGCCCAGAACGTGAGTTATTCTTGGGGTTGAGCTGGTCACTCTGAAGCGACGCATGGTAGACGTTTTGCCTGGACCATTCTGGACTGGCGTCTTGACGGCAAGGGCCAGTTTATGGGGCTCTACAATTTCACGAGGCATGCGTTCCTGCAACAGGAGTTCACAGGCCTGAATCATAGCTTCACGGTGGAAACGCCTACGCATCTGCCCTTGTTGAAGGGTATTCGCGATGGCAATGATAGTCATGCCCTGATGATGGGCCATAAAGCTTTCGACGATGGCATAGGGCTGATTGTCCTGGGTTCGGCCGCGGGTGAAATCCACCGCCTCGTAGAAGCCGTAACGGCCCAGCGCGCCTAATCTGGTGAGGTGTGCGTAGTTTGCACACGCCGCTGTGGGGTCAATCATAGTCGCAAGACCGGTCGCATAGGGCGCTATGACTTTATTGGAACCCAGGCCACGTTTAAGGCCGAGTTCAGGCACGCCGAAATTGGAATACTGGTAGGTGAACTCATGGTCCCGGGCGTTAAAGGCCGACTCTGACATGCCCCAGGGAATGTTCAGTGAGCGGGCATAACTTTGTTGTAGTTTGACCACCAGTTCGTTGGTCTGGGCCAGTAAACTACCTGCGGGGGCCCGCATCACCAGCGATGGCATCAGATACTCAAACATGGAGCCGGACCAGGAGATCAAAGCTGAACCTTTTAATACCGGTGTGGCCGAGCGACCCAGGCGGAACCAGTGTTTGCTGTCAGCATCGCCTTTTGCGATGGCAAATAAACTTGCCAGCCGGGCTTCAGAGGCCAGTAAGTCATAACAGCTCTCGTCACGGTTATTGGTTTCCAGGGAATAACCAATGGACAGTAGTTTACGTTGTGGGTCCATTAGAAAAGCAAAATCCATGTCCATGGCAAATTGACGAGCGCTGGTCGCCAGCGCTTTAAGGCGCGCTTTGGTGTCAAGGTCGGCAAGGCCATTTTCACAATCCCGTTGATGCTCGAAGAGGCTCTGTTGCATGGCCTGAACCCAGAAGTGGACTTCAAAATTTGCTGAATCTTCCAGGTCAAGCTCGTTGACCAGATCAACCGCTTGGTTAAGCAAAGCCTGAAGTTGTCCTGGTTCATGAATCTGCATTTCTATAGCTTTCAGTATGCCAGCGATCTGCTGATGCTGCGGCTGAACAGCACTTAGCGCTAAGCGAGCGAGACGGCAGTTATCCAGAAGTCCGCTATTACATACCACAGGCTCGTTCTCTGCCATCCATTCTTCACAGGCATTCGCTACCACAATCAGGTGGCCGGCCAGGTTGCCGCTGTCTACAGAAGAAACATAAGCCGGGGTTAGCGGTTCGAGAGTTTTGGTGGAATACCAGTTAAGAAAATGGCCTTTAAAACGCTGCATTTTGTGCAGGGTCTGGAAAGTAGCTTCGAGACGCTCAATGGTTTGTAAAGTACCGGCCCAGCCAAAATCACGGGCGCTCAATGCCGATAACAGGTACACACCTATATTGGTCGGGGAGGTGCGTCGGGCGACCACAGCTTCTGGGTTTTCCTGAAAATTATCAGGTGGTAACTGGTTATCTTCTTTGCTCACGAAAACTTCAAAGAAGCGCCAGGTACGCCGTGCTATCAATCGCAACTCAAGAACATCCTGAGATTTCACCTGTTGCTCTTCTATGGGCGAGGTTTTACTGGTCCAGAAAGCCAGCGCAGGGGCGGATAGCCAAAGCAGAGCAAAGACTGCAAGTAAGGGCCAGGAGTTTGGAACAAACACTAAAGTGGCAAGCACTAAGACAAGTGAAAGCAGCGTACTGCCTGCCATTTCCCGGTAAAACTCAATGAGTGAGCGGCAAGGTCGGGCAGCGGTCTGCGCTGCTGTGGTCCATTCCAGCAGGTGATGGTGGGTGATAAATAAACGTACTAAGGTTCTGCCAATTGCATCGCCCATACGCCAGGCTTGATCGGGAAGCAAAGCGATGGCGAGAACAGCCTGTACACAGGCCAGCTTAAAGTCGGCAAACAAAGTATTGAAATGGCTACGCGGATTAACATGACGTCGTGGCCATAGATTGCCTAATACCGGCATGAAGGCAGGCAATACAATGCTAATTAACACCAGGCTGGTCGCGGCAATCGCCAGTGGCCAGGGCAATAACCAGCACAGCAGAAGAGCGGCCAAAGTAAAGGGTGCAATCAGGGATCGGCGCAGGTTGTCGAGCATTTTAAAGCGACCGAGCAAAGGTACTGTCTGGGAACCGGTTTTCGGTGCTGTCGAGGACAGGTTAAGAATCCAGGATAATAACTGCCAGTCACCCCGTGTCCAGCGGTGTTGTCGTTTAACGGCTACATCGTAACTGGCTGGAAACTCCTCAATAACTTCGATATCGGAGGCCAGTCCCGCCCGGGCATAAATACCTTCAAATAAATCGTGGCTAAGCAGCATGTTTTCCGGAATACGATTTTGTAATGCGGCTTCAAAAGCATCTACATCGTAGATGCCTTTTCCGGTATATGAACCTTCCTGAAAGAGATCCTGATACATATCGGAGGCGGCCGTGGCGTAGGGGTCAATGCCGCCAGGACCAGAGAATATACGTTGGAACACAGAGCCCCGGTGTTCGTCCGGGAATGAGGGCGTTACCCGCGGTTGCAAAATACCGTAACCACGGGTGATACGGCCTTTTTCGGTATCCAGATAGGGCTGATTGAGCGGGTGTGCCATTTTACCAATCAGGCTGATTACGGTATCGCTGGTCAGGCGGGTATCCGAATCAAGGGTAATAACGTAACGAATATTCTCTGGCAGCTGGCCACAGTCTTCTCTTGTGTTTATAAAGGTGGTATCGGTTGCGCCCCTCAGTAGTCGATTCAGTTCATGCAGTTTGCCGCGCTTACGCTCCCAGCCCATCCATTTATTTTCACAGGCATTAAAAATGCGCCGACGGTGCAGCATCAGAAACTTGTTGCCCGGATACGTTGTATTCAGCAAGGCTATGGCGTCGCATGCCTCCTGCAGTAGCTGAGTATCGGCTTTATTTCTTTCTTCATCCGAGTCGAGCCAGTCAGTAAGCAGGGCAAAAAAAAGATTCTCAGAGCCGGTGCCGGCACTGGATAAATAATGCACTTCCAGTCGCTCCGTCAGTTTTTTGATATCTGCGCTATTGGTTAGCAGCGTGGGCACCGCAATCAGGGTGCGCCTGGAGTCGGGAATGCCTTCTTTAAGCTCCATGCCTGGCAATATAGTGGGATTGAAGCTCCACACCACAAGACGACTGATCAGGCTAGTGGCTACATCCGTAGCGGGGAGAAAGGCAATGAGCGCAAAGGCAATCATCCAGCCAATACTCAGGGTCTGGGTATTAAGTGCATGCAGCGCGAAGGCCAGCAACAGAAGACTGGTAACCACTACAGTGCCGACAAAACCACTAATGCCTATATGACCGATAAAACGACCCATGCGCAGGCGAAAAGGTGCTTTAAAGCCTAATTCTTTTTCAAACTCAGGACGTTGTTGACCGATGAGGTAGAATCCGGGGTCGTCTTTTCCGGCTATTTGCTGAAGTTTTTTGACCACTTCCATTTCTGAATAGTCCGAGTGGCGGCCCAGTTCTTCAATCGCATTGCGGTACAGATTGCGCGTGGCGAAATTCATCGCAGCAAAATCGCTGTTGGCACGCAACTGGGCGTCTACCAGGCTTACTTTTTCAAATAAGTTCGCCCAGTCAATATCGGAAATTAAGCGCATGCTGGTAATCACATTACGGATGGTCACGTTAGCTGCGCCCTGGCGGCGCTCAATATGCTCAACAATGACTTCTACTGATAGGTGTTGGTTTTTTAGTTGTTCATCCAGCCAACGCAGAGCCGGAGTTGTGTCCGGGTCCTGGGCTCGCAGGCGGGTTACCAATTGTGCGGCAAAGGTTTCTGAGAGGCGTTGATCTTTATGTTTACGAAGATAATCGGCAAGGGCTTCTTCACCGTCACCTTCACTTAACATGGTGTCTGCCAACATATTGGCTCTGTCACGTCTTGCCTGTTCACGGGTGATTTGAGCGCCTAAACGGCACAGGTTTTCAACCAGTACGATGCGCAAAGTAATAGCGATTGCCCAAAGCTCGCCAATGGTCAGGGGCTGAACTCGCTGATAGGCATCAATGAAGAGGCGCAGCACTTCGGGATCGAGATGACTGTCGGTATGTGCAATAAAGGCCCAGGCCATACCAAATACGCGTGGATAACCTGCGAACGGACCGCTGGCAAGTTTAGGCAGTTGGTTGTAGAAACCGGCTGGCAGATCTTCACGGATTTCACGGATCTGGGCTTCCACCAGGTGGTAGTTATCAAGCAACCATTCAGCGGCCGGCACCATATCTTTACCAGCTTCCATATCGGTAACACAGTCGCGATAGATCACAAGCAGCGCGTCAGCATTCTCTTCTAAGCGATCACGCAGTGATAATACCCGGGCTGGTTTATCAGTAATTTGCTGTGCTTTTGCCAGACTGGTTGCATGTTGCTCGAGACGCTCAATGCCGAAAAGTTCTTCACGTATAGGTTCAGGGTCCTGCCATAAAGAAGAGGTCTTTCGTTTTTTAAAATAATAACTGCGGATAAAGTGCATAGACATCATCAGTTTCCGTGATTGTTGTCTCAGAGCATGTCAAAACCGGCATTATGCGTTGAGTTAAAGCGATCAATAGGGGAAGTCCCAAGGCTTTGAGTGTAGACGATATTTGCTGTAACCGGATAAAAATTAAACAGTTAGTTGTGCAGGATCAATGTGGAACTTACTGGAACTTGAATAGCTTATAATTTAAAGGAGTTTCTTAGAGGAGGTACAATAATATTAAAGCAAGGGACAGCCATACGAACCCGGGAAATGTCCGCATGGCATTATAGTTGTTAATCACTTATTATCATTTCACGAATTTGCCCCTCTCGTGGTGCACCTTGTATCAATCTTACAGTCCCTTCCTGATCACGATAAAAAGTAGCTGGAGTTGCACGTAAATTTAATTTAGTCATCACTGCATAGTTATCATCTATTGCGCTTTCGCCGAAACTCATTGCTGCTTGCTGTATCGATACTCCACCTGCGTTAAGGGTGTCCATTTGTTTAATAAGTAACGCTGTCGGATCGTCAGACCCGAGAATCGTGGCAGCGACAGCAGGACTGTTTTCACGAATAATGCCAACCATAATGTGACGTACCTGTACCTGGCCGGACTCTACGTAGGGGCGCATTGAGTCGTGCATTCGCTTGCAGAACGGGCAGAACGGGTCGGTAAACGTATAAACAACATTAGGAGCGTCTTCATCGCCGTCGACAATCCAGTGAGTATCTGCCTGTAGAGTTTCCCAGGCATCAGAATAACGGGGTTCGTCAATCAAGCGGCGCATATGACTAGCACCTATATTATTACCGTTACTGTCAATCATGTTGCCGATAATTGCATACTGACCATCTGCTGTGGTGTACAACGTAAGACCCTGTCCCTGATATTCCCCGACATAGCCGGTTAAAGACCCCGGTGCTGCAAAGCTGCCGATAATATTAACTCCCTGACTAGTGATATTCTGCAGCGGGGCGGGTAAGTCTTCGCTTGCACCAGCGCCCTGAATGCTCAATAAAAGCACGAGGGAAAGAGAAGACCATAAGTGTGGTTTTAAAATCATAAAATTTCCTTAGTTTGTATTATTAACAGATAGTGTTTAATGATTAAGCTGGACGCGGCTCAGATGTTGCAAGAATTGTTTGGCATTGATCTCACCGACAATTCGTTCAGCGCGAATCTCTTGACCGTTCGGGTCGATGAATAACATGGTAGGAGGGCCTAAAACGTTCAACTCACGCATGAGTTCCTGCTGTTCATTATTGTTCTTGGTTACGTCTGGGCGCAGGCGTAACATGCCGGATAGCTGCTGCTGAACATCGTCACGAGACAGTATGTTGCGCTCTATCACTTTGCAGGACACACACCAATCCGCGTAGAAGTCCACGAATACATACTGACCGGCAGTGTTTGCTTGTTCTATATAACTGTTGAATTGTTCAAGGCTTTCGACACTTTGGTAGCTTTGTTTACTTTCGTGCTGTTCGCTGCTTCCACGAGACAGGACCTCAGTAAAGTGTTGCGCGCCCTGAATAGCATTAAACATAATCAAAGTTGCCCAGACTGCGAGTACCACTCCCGGGATCCGCATCCATGCTGCCTGATTGTATAGAGCTAATGTTGTGCCCAGGCCAAGTATCAGACCAGCCCATAATGTTAAAGCTATATGTCCAGGGACAATACGTTCGATAAACCAGACTGCGGTACCTAGCAGAATAAAGCCAAACACGGCTTTGATGCGATTCATCCACGAGCCCGGTTTGGGTAGGAACTGCCCGCCGAGTGTGCCGACAATAAGCAGTGGAACGCCCATGCCCATGCCGAGCGCAAATAACGCACTAAATCCGGTTGTGATATCACCGCTTTGACTTATATAAAGGAGTGCTCCGGCGAGAGGCGCTGTCATACAAGGGCCTACCAATATGGCGGATAATACACCCAGGGCAATAGCGCCTTTAAAGTGACCACCACGCTGCTGACTGCTAAGCCGGGTTAAATGATCCCGTAATGGGGCCGGTAACTGTAGTTCAAATACACCAAACATGGCTAATGCAAAGATGATAAACACGCCAGCAAATAATGACAGGGTAACTGGTGATTGCAATGTGGCCTGAAAGCCAGCCCCAGCTAAAGCAGCAATAACCCCGAGGAATGCGTAAGTTAAAGCCATAGGTAACACGTAGGCAAGCGACAGGTAGAAAGCTTCACGTCCTTTTAACTGACTACCTACTACAATGCTACTGATTATAGGAATCATGGGTAACACGCAGGGTGTAAAAGTTAATAAAAGACCCATAACGAAAAAGCCCAGAACAACCCACACGACGGACTGGCTGCTAAGCCTCTCGGTAATGCTCTGATCCGCAGCTAATACGCTGTCATTCGTATCGGTAATGCTCTCACCTGGAATGTCGTCATGCATGGGGGGATAGCACAAACCGGCTTCAGCGCAACCTTGCCAAACTAACGTAAAAGCAGTGCCCTGGTTCTGAATTCGCATGGTGAAGTCGTCGTTGTAGACTTCAGAGCGACCAAAAAACTCGTCTTCGATTATATTTCCTGCAGGAAGTTCGAGCGGATGATCGGAGGCACTGAGGCGTTCTCGGTAAAGGTAGTAGCCAGGTTCAACTTGCCAGTGAATGAGAGTATTACCGCTGTCATCCTGCTCTAATTCGTAGGTGAAGGCTACTTTGGGGTCAAGAAAGTCAGTACTCTGATTACCAAAGTCGGTCTGTTGAGCATTAGAAAACTGAGTCGCTAATACGCTAAATGGAAGTAATAAAATGAAAAATAGAAGAGTCCGTAGACGTTGTTGCATGTGCAGGGTACTCTGAATCGACAAAATAATGGTGCTAGGCTGCCTGTTGTCGATTAAGTTAAAGTTAACTGCTGTATATTTGCTCTAAACGCCTTAACTCTCAATTAACCTGATACATGTACTCTTACCATCATGCATATTTTATTAGTAGAAGACGATGATCAGATCGCAGGTGCTATAGAGCGCGGTCTGCAGTTGCACGACTTTGCCGTTAACCGCGTGGCGACTGGGGTTGCCGCTAAACAAGCGTTAACACATTTCTCAAGCGACCTGGTTATACTGGATTTAGGCTTGCCTGACGGCGATGGCATGCAGGTGCTACGGCATTGGCGCGAGCAAAGTATGCAGCTACCTGTATTGGTGTTGACCGCTCGTGATGGTTTACAGGACAAGGTGTTGGGCCTGCAAGCGGGTGCTGATGATTATGTTCTCAAACCTTTCGAACTGGATGAACTTATAGCCCGTGTGCATGCGTTAATCAGACGTAGTAGTGGGCTCTCAGCTCCATTAATTCGCCATGGAGCTGTCGATTTCAATCCCAGTACAAGAGAAGTTCGGTTGCATGGACAGACTGTATTTTTACCACGAAGAGAGCTGGCGCTTATCGAGAAGCTGTTGTATTCCGGGCGACGGATTATTAGCACTGAACAACTGTATGACAGTCTGTATGGATATGGTGAGGAGCCTGATTCTAACTCCTTAAGTGTGCATATTTACCATGTTCGGCAGAAGTTGGGTAAAGACATTATTGAAACGGTGCGCGGGCTTGGCTATAGGCTGGGAAAAGCGACTGCTGGATCAGTTAAATGAAGAGTATTCAGTCTCGTTTACTGGTCACCTTGCTAGTTTCTTTTGTATTGTTATGGTCGGCAGTTTCAACCTGGTTATTAGTGGACTTACAAGGACAGTTACGGAATACGCTGGATCAGCGTTTAGCGTCTAGTGCCCGTATGGTTGCCGGGTTACTTGAACAAATACCGGAAACACAATTGCAACCCGCGAGCCTGCACAACCGATTTATAATGCCACAACAACCTTCTTTAGAGGGAGTGGCCTGTCAGGTGCGTTTACAAAGTGGAGAACTATTGATTCGGACCCGGGACGATATGGACGTTCTATTGGATTCCCCCGAACCTGGCTTTGAAGTGCGTAACTTTGAAGGTGAAAACTGGCGTTTGTTTACTTATCAGCATGGCGAATTGATCATTACCACTGCCGACCGGGTAGCTGGACGAGAGGCTTTATATCGAAGTGTACTCACAGCTGTCGCCGGACCGGTTTTGATAGCCCTGATAGGCATGCTGTTGGCAACCTGGTGGGGGATTCGCAGGGGATTACGCCCATTGTATCAGCTGGGCCACGTGCTACAACAAAGACGAGCTGACCAGCTGGAACCTTTTGAATTGCCAATGCCTCTCGAGATAGCTCCGTTGCAACAAAGCCTGAACTCGCTATTAGAACGGGTACGTACCTTGCTAGCGAAAGAACAACGATTTACCAGCGATGCGGCGCACGAGTTACGTACTCCATTAACGGCGATAAAAACCAATGTGCAACTGGCTCAACGTCTGGAGCCCATAAATGCCCGTGAAGTGCTGCGCGACGCTGAGGCAAGCGTAAGCCGTATGCAGCAAGTGATTGAGCAATTATTAACTCTGGCCCGGTTAGATGCTGATAACGCTCAGAATGGGTACGAGCCAGGTTTATGCAAAGCCGAAACTGTGATTGCAACGGCATTGGCTGATGTAGATAGCCTCGAACGAGTGCTTGTAAAAGGCGATATGGCTTTATATTTAAAGGGTAATGCTGATTTATTGGCTATAGCCGTGCGTAACTTACTGGACAATTCACTTGCGTATTCTAACGATACTGTCGAGTTGAGTGTTTATAAAAAAGATACTGAGACATTTCTATGTGTGCGTGATTATGGTCGGGGTTTAAGTGATGCGGATAAGACATGTGCGCTGGAGCGGTTTTGGCGCGGAGATACCACAGGCGATAAGAAACCTCCTACTGGCAGTGGCCTGGGGCTGGCGATTACGCAGCAAGTATGCCGACAAGCCGGCATACAACTGGAGTTCACTGATGCCAGCCCGGGGCTTAGTGTTTGCTTGATTTCAGATAACCCTGTTGCCTAGTGCGCTTAGTTAACTTTTAATTTTGGCACCACGGGCGGCGTGCAGTTTCTTATAGCTCTCAATCAGGCGCAGGTGGCGGTCTAAGCCTTCCAGTTGCATATTGGTTGGAGTCAGGCCGTGGAAACGCACTTCACCGTTGACTGAGCCTACTACTGCCTGCATGGTGTCGTCACCAAACATGCGGTTGAAGTTGGTCAGATAATCCTCCAGTTGCAGCTCGTCGTCCAGAGCGATTTCCAGTACTGCGCTTACTGCCCGGTAGAATAAACCGCGTTCTACCGTGTTGTTATTATATTGCAGGAACATTTCAACCATTTCCTGAGCTTCTTCGTGTTGTTGCAGAGCAAGGTGAATAAGCAGTTTAAGTTCCAGTATGGTGAGCTGGCCCCACTCAGTGTTGTCATCAAACTCAACGCCTATCAGGGTGGTGATGTCCAGGTAGTTGTCCAGTTGGCTGTCTTCCAGGCGCTCAACCAGCGCGCTTAACTGATCATCCGTTAAGCGGTGTAGATTCAGAATATCCTCGCGGTAGTCCAACGCCATATTGGTGTTGTCCCAAACCAGATCTTCAACCGGATAAACTTCAGAATAACCCGGTACCAGAATGCGACAGACCGGTGCGCCTAAGTCTTCATACACCGCCATATAGACTTCTTTACCCATGTCTTTGAGAATGCCAAACAAAGTCGTGGCTTCTTCTTCGTTAGTGCCGGAGAAATTCCATTCATTAAATTCATAATCGCTTTTCGCACTGAAAAAACGCCAGGATACTAAGCCTGTGGAGTCAATAAAGTGCTCGACAAAGTTATTCGGCTCAGTCACTGCCATGGAATTAAAGGTAGGCTGGGGAATATCATTCAGACCTTCAAAACTGCGGCCCTGTAGTAGTTCTGTCAGGCTGCGCTCCAGTGCTACTTCTAAGTTCGGATGGGCACCAAAGGAGGCAAAAACACCCCCGGTTCTGGGGTTCATTAAAGTAACGCAAGCCACCGGGAAACGGCCGCCTAAGGAAGCGTCTTTCACCAGCACCGGAAAACCCTGGGCTTCCAGCGCTTTGACGCCTTCGACCAGGCTTGGGTATTTGCTGAGTACTTCGTCAGGCACGTCCGGCAAAGCAATTTCGCCTTCAATGATTTCTTTTTTCACCGCCCGCTCAAAAATTTCCGACAGGCACTGGACCTGAGCTTCAGGTAAGGTATTGCCCGCACTCATGCCGTTACTTAAAAACAGGTTTTCAATCAGGTTGGAAGGAAAATAAACCTCTTGGTTATCTGATTGGCGGACGTAGGGCAGGGCGACAATGCCGCGCTCTGTATTGCCTGAATTAGTGTCTATTAAATGCGAAGCGCAAAGCTCGTTGTCCGGGTTATAGATAGCCAGGCAGTGGTCATCCAGAATGTCGGCAGGCAAGGCGTCGTCTGCGCTGGGTTTAAACCATTTCTCGTTGGGGTAATGCACAAAATCACTGTTAGCAATGTCTTCGCCAAAAAACTGGTCGTTATAAAAGAAGTTGCAGTTCAGCCGTTCAATGAACTCACCCAAAGCGGAGCACAAGGCGCTCTCTTTGGTGGCACCTTTGCCGTTGGTAAAACACATGGGAGAAGCCGCATCACGGATATGTAGTGACCAGACGTGGGGCACTATGTTGCGCCAGGACGCTATTTCAATCTTCATGCCCAGGTCCGCGAGAATCGCGGTCATATTGGCAATGGTTTGTTCTAAAGGCAGATCTTTGCCTTCAATATAAGTGCCAGACCCTTCCTGGACGTCGCCCATCAGCAGCGCCTGAGCATCCTGTTCCAGGTTTTCTACCGTCTCAATCTGAAAGTCAGGACCGGTTTGCACTACTTTTTTCACCGTGCAGCGCTCGATAGCGCGTAGAATGCCTTCGCGATCTTTAGCGGAAATATTTTCTGGTAGTTCCACCTGTATTTTGAAAATCTGATTGTAACGGTTCTCAGGGTCGACAATGTTGTTTTGCGACACACGTATATTGTCGGTAGGAATGTCCCGAGCAATGCAGTACACCCGGACAAAGTAAGCCGCACACAGCGCCGATGAAGCCAGGAAATAGTCAAAAGGGCTGGGCGCTGAGCCGTCGCCTTTATAACGAATAGGCTGGTCTGTGACGACGGTGAAATCATCAAACTTAGCTTCCAGTCTGAGGTTTTCGAGAAAATTAACTTTGATTTCCATGAATAAGGCTACCGGGTTGGTGAAATGGGACGGGTCATAAGACAACAGGCCGCCATTATCTACGCCAAAGCTTCCCTTAGCAACAGGCGGTAGGTACTACCTGCCATTGCAGACATTTTAGTTATTGATTGGATCTGGCTATTAATACAATCGAAAACATACGCTTGTGGAAATCTCACCACATCGGTACAACTGATGGTGTGAAATTTAATGGTCTTCAAAAAAGGCGATATAAATATGAACTGAAATTATTCAGTTTATATGAGGAGGGTTAATGAGCGAACAAAAAAGCATGGGCAAGTGTCCGGTTATGCACGGTGGTAATACATCAGAGAAAACAAACGACAATATGAAGTGGTGGCCGAATGCGCTGAATCTGGACATTCTGCATCAGCACGACAACAAAACAAACCCTCTGGGTGAAGATTTTGATTATACCGAAGCGTTCAAGAGTTTAGATTTGGCTGCGGTAAAAAAAGACCTGCACGCCTTTATGAAAGACAGCCAGGACTGGTGGCCAGCCGATTGGGGTCACTACGGTGGTTTAATGATTCGTATGGCCTGGCACGCAGCGGGCAGCTATCGTATCGCCGACGGTCGCGGTGGCGGAGGGACGGGCAATCAGCGCTTTGCACCTCTTAACAGCTGGCCTGACAACGCAAACTTAGACAAAGCCCGTCGTTTATTGTGGCCGATTAAGAAGAAATACGGCAACAAACTTTCCTGGGCTGATTTGATTATTCTAGCCGGCACCATGGCCTATGAGTCCATGGGACTTAAAGTCTTTGGTTTTGCTGGTGGTCGTGCCGATATCTGGCACCCGGAAAAAGACACTTACTGGGGCTCAGAAACAAAATGGCTGGACGCAACCAAAAATCGCTATGACGATGACGGCAAACGTGACTCGCTGCAGAACCCATTAGCGGCAGTACAGATGGGGCTTATTTACGTTAACCCAGAGGGGGTGGATGGTAATCCAGATCCACTGAAAACAGCTCAGGATGTTCGTTTGACGTTTTCTCGTATGGCAATGGATGACGAAGAAACCGTCGCGCTTACTGCCGGCGGCCATACTGTGGGCAAATGCCACGGCAATGGCGATGCTGAAAAATTAGGGGTTGAGCCTGAAGCGGCTGACCTTGAAGAGCAGGGCTTAGGCTGGAAGAACACGCAAGGTAAGGGCAATGGTCCTGATACAGTAACCAGTGGCCTTGAAGGTGCATGGACCACCAATCCAACCACCTGGGATGATGGTTATTTTTATCTGCTGTTCAAGTACGACTGGGAACTGAAGAAGAGCCCGGCTGGCGCCTGGCAGTGGGAGCCTATCGACATTGAAGAAGCCGATAAGCCTGTTGATGTAGAAAACTCAGGCAAGCGTTACAATCCAATCATGACCGATGCCGATATGGCGATGATTAAAGATCCTGAATATCGCAAAATTTCGGAGCGTTTCCACAAAGACCCAGCGTATTTTTCTGAAGTTTTTGCACGGGCCTGGTTCAAATTAACGCATCGTGATTTAGGGCCTAAAGATCGTTATCTGGGACCGGATGTACCGGCGGAAGATTTAATCTGGCAGGATCCAGTGCCTAAAGTCGACTATACCCTGAGTGAGTCAGAAATCAGCGACCTTAAAAAGCAATTGCTGAACACGGGGTTAAGTATTTCAGAGCTGGTGTCTACGGCCTGGGACAGCGCACGTACTTTCCGTGGTTCAGATTTCCGTGGTGGTGCTAACGGCGCCCGTATTCGTTTGGCGCCAATGAAAGACTGGGCAGGGAACGAACCGGAGCGCTTAGAAAAAGTGTTAACTGCTTTAGCTGAAGTGCAGGCCGGACTGAGCAAGCCTGTCAGTATGGCGGATCTGATAGTACTGGGTGGTACGGCAGCAGTAGAAAAAGCCGCGAAGGATGCGGGTTTTGCGATTACAGCTCCGTTTGCGCCGGGTCGCGGCGATGCCACAGATGAGATGACGGATGTCGATTCATTCGAGCCGCTCGAGCCCGTGAGTGATGGTTATCGTAACTGGCTGAAAAAAGACTATGTAGTTTCAGCTGAAGAAATGATGCTGGATCGCACTCAGTTGCTGGGCTTAACGGCTCATGAAATGACGGTGTTAGTCGGTGGTATGCGCGTATTGGGCACCAACCATGGTGGCACTCAAGAAGGTGTCTTCACGGACCGTGTTGGCGTATTGAGCAATGACTTTTTTGTTCACTTAACCGATATGAATAACACCTGGAAACCGGTGAGTGAGAACCTGTATGAAATTCGCGATCGCAAGTCTGGTGAGGTGAAGTTTACTGCCAGCCGTGTGGATTTGGTATTCGGTTCTAACTCGATACTGCGTTCTTACGCAGAAGTGTATGCGCAGGATGATGCGAAAGAGAAATTCGCCAAAGACTTTATTGCCGCATGGACTAAAGTAATGAACGCAGATCGTTTCGATTTGAACTAAGTTACAGAGTAAGCTTAAAAAGCCCGGCCACTTCAATGGAGCCGGGTTTTTTTATTGCAGTCGCAGACAATGATAATTTGCAACATAGCTGTAACCTAATATTAATTGAACGATTAATTAACTTAGCGCACAATGGTACGAGAACTCACACGAAGAACTACGCAAAAAGGAAATGCCTTCATGCATAGAATCTCAAAAAGCGCAGTGGCGACTCTGGTATTTGGTTTAGTACTGGGCTCAGCGGCTCATGCGAATGTCACTATTACTCAAGGTGCAACGGCGATCCCGGATGGAGAAGCCACTCACGAGCAAGATATTACCGTTCGTAACGAACACCTTGCATTTGCTTTGGCGGTCGAGTCACGGGCACCCTGGGGAGTGCCACGGGGCGCTTTGGTTGATTTGGCGGCGGTTAAAAACGGTGACATCGATGAAGACCGCATTGCCTTTGCCGACTTTATTCCTAATGGCTGGTCAGCCTGGCCGAACGATCGCCGATCCGTTGAGATCCTGGAAGACACCAGCGATAAAGCTGTCATTAAGGTAAGCCGAAATTTTGGCCATGTCGACATTACTACCTGGTATACCCTGGCTGCTGGTTCTGATGCCATTGAGCTAAAAACCGTGATGACTAACCAGGGCGAAGAGGATCTCGAACTGCAGTCCGGTTTTACCATATGGCCTGATGTTGGCAATATGTTCGCAGTGCCAGGACTGGAGAACGGTCATGGTGCACGGGGTGAAAATACCTTAAGCGATCGCACTGTGGCTTATGCCCGCGATTGGTTGTTTGCATTGCATGCGCCTTATTTCGATCGTAACACTTACGCGGGTCGTGATATGTACCTGGGACATACGCTCAACGTGGGTGCTAGCCGTACCTTTGAAGCTCAACTTCAGGTCGTTCCTGATGGCGATCTTGCTCCTGTGGTTAAAGCGGAAGCGACACGCCGGGGCGAGCCTACCGGCACCATCTCCGGTCAACTGCTGGCCGACGAGGGCAAGGTGCCTGACAATGGCATTGTAATTATTGAAAAAAACAGTCACCTCTACGCCTGGACCCTGGCCAATGATGGCGAATACAGCATGGAACTGCCGGAAGGTGAATATCAGTTATATGGCACCGCCTCGGGGCATGCTAACAGCGAGGTAGAGACCATCCAGGTGGAGTCGGGCAGCGAACAGAGCCTTAACTTTATCGACCTGGCAGGGCCAGGAACCCTGGCTATGAGCATTGCAGAAGCCAGCTCAGGTGAGGCTAAAGACGCGAGGATAAGCATTATTGAAGGGCAGGAGCCACCCGTTGAGTTTCTGGGAAAACGCAGTTTCTTCACTGAACTGCTGCCCGTTGGTCAGGCCGAGATAGAACTGCCACCCGGCGAATATACTGTAAGCATCGATGCCGGCGCTGGTTTTATCAGTCAGCTGCAAACTCTGGATGTGACACTTGAGTCAGGTAAAACCAATCAGCAGGACGTGACCATTGCGCAAATTACTTATCCTGGCCAGCAGCACTGGTACGGTGCTGATCTGCATCATCATGGGGATGTTTTAGAGGCGATTACGCCACCGGAAACGGTAGTGCGTTCTCAACTAGCCGCAGCCCTGGATCTGGTTTTTCTCAGTGAACATGACTCGACTATTAATTACGAAGCCTATACTGAGCTGACAGCCAAACGCGGAGTGCCCTTTATTCCGTCGATTGAGATCTCGCCGTCCTGGGCTCATATGAATCCATTTCCTATTGCTCTCGACGCAACTCTGACCGTTGATCCGGGAACCGACGATATACATACTTTGATAGACGCCATGCATGACATGGGGGCCGAGGTCATCCCCATGAATCATCCTTTTAACGATTACGGTTATTATACCAACCTCGCAAATGATGCAGTGCCCGGTGGAGAAACTGACGGATTCGATTTGCTGGAGCTGAACTCCAGTGCCGATGACGAACGAACACTGAACAAAGCTTATGAGCTATGGGATAGCGGTGAAACCATGTATCTGACAGCGGGTACCGATACCCATGATGCCTGGAATCAGTTATCAGGCAGCATTCGCATGATGGGTTATGTGGACGATGAGCTGACCCCGTTAAACTTTGCCAAAGCACTGAAAGCCGGTCGCGGCTATGCTACACAAGGTCCTGTTCTGTATCCGCAGGATATTATGTTTGGTGGGCAGGCCTACGCCGGTGGCAACTGGACGGTGCAATTCGTTGCGGCCAATGGCTTAAAAGAAGTACGTATGCTGGGCAAGGGTGGCGAAGTCCTGCAAACTTTCAGCCTTGAACCGGAAAACATGACTCAGCAACTTGAGTTAACACTACCCATTCCGGCCAATGCGGAAGGCTGGATTAGCCTGGAAGTGGAAGATAAAGAAGGGCGGGGCGCTTGGACAAACCCTGTATGGATTCAGCCCTGAACATTTTGTAAGCCCTGAGTGCCAGTCCGTTAAATTAACTGGCACTCGGTCTAATGGGCTTATAGCACCTGCATAATGTTGGCCGTCTTTGTTACCTTTTCCGTCTCTTACAGTCAGTGCCTGACTATCAAAAGAAAATATCTTGCACACGCAGGCGCAGTTCTTCAATAAATCGGCTTGCCATGACGTTTCCATGAGTTGTAGTGATGATTACAAAAATCATAGTCAAATCATGTAGCACGGTTACGTCAGACATTACGCATATTTGTACTTGTCCGATTAAATTAACTCTTGTAAGGTCAATAACATAAAAAAAACATAGCCAGGGATATCAGGCATAGCTAAAAAGCAAAACGAGCATGCTCAGTTTGTTTTCCAAGGGAAAGAGCCTTTTTTGTTTATTCTCTTTGTTATTTCAATAACGTGATTCACGTTTGCCTCAAAACCCAGGCGGCGGAAGCGTGCTGGCACACTATACAAATAATGGTATGGACGCTCCCTCTCTAATAGTCCACTAAACTTGGATTGTTAATATGAAGCTTATTGAGGAGAGGAGTGATGGATAAGGTGATATCGGTAATCGGAATTGATTTAGCCAAGCATGTCTTTCAGGTATGTGCTGCGAATAAACGGGGTCAGCGGTTGTTTAATCGAGCTGTGAGTAGAGCTAAGCTGTTGTCGATGCTAGCCAATGTTCCAAAATGTATTGTTGGAATGGAGGCGTGCAGTAGTTCGCATTACTGGGCTAGAGAGATTGAACTGCTCGGGCATGAAGTTAAATTGATGCCGCCCCAGTATGTGAAGCCCTATGTGAAAACGAACAAAAATGACGCAACAGATGCCGATGCAATATGTGAAGCGGTGTGTCGGCCGAGCATGCGCTTTGTAGTGGTCAAGTCTGTTGAGCAACAAGCGTTAATGCTATTGCATCGTGACCGTCGGGGACTAGTCAGAGACCGTACAGCGTTAGTAAACCGGTTACGAGCAACCATGGGCGAATTTGGTGTGATAGCGCCGGCAGGGCTTCATAAATTCAGAGCCTGGATTAAAGACGAATACGGGGCTGTTGAATGTCGATTACCGGAGCTTATGCGGCGGCATGTTCATGTGATGGTATCCAGATTACGAGAAACCGACGAGCATATAGCACTTCTGGAATCGGAGATTCACGGGAATGCGAGCAGCACAGATGACTGCAAACGCTTGCGCGAGGTGCCTGGTATCGGACCACTAACGGCATCTGCACTGGTGGCAAGCCTTGGTGATATTAAAAGTTTTAATAATGGAAGGGCATTCGCAGCATGGTTAGGACTTGTGCCAAAACAGCATTCGAGCGGTGGAAAGAATAAATTGCAGGGCATCAGCAAGCGCGGGGATGGTTACTTACGTAGTATGTTGATACATGGTGCTAGAGCTGTCATCCGCCACTTGAATCCTAATCGGGCGGTCAGTAGGTGGCTACGTGACTTACTCTGCCGACGACATAAAAATGTAGTGATAGTCGCGTTAGCGAACAAATTAGCACGAACTGTGTGGGCTCTGCTAAGTAAAGGAACAAGATACCAGGAGTCTTACTCCTGATAACCGGCTCGCAACCGTGTTGCGCAGGTAAGAAGTAGAAGGCAAAGAGATGACATCGTCACTGGGCAAACCTGAACCTAACATAGCTCTTTAAGAGCGTTCAAATGATAAGGACCCAGTTAGCGAATACCGTCAGGGGCCGCCGGAAATCCGGCAACGAGAGCCCGGATAGATGGCTGCAACACACTCTTTAGGCTTCGACATTTTACTTGCACAAATGGGAGCGTCCATAGATGTTAGCCTTCAAAACAAGGACGGTTTCAATGACTAGATTTGCTGTTATTTTAATTTCCGCTTTATTGAGTAGTTGCGCTAGTGTTCCACTAGGAACGATGCTCGAATTTCGTTCATTTGGTAAAGAGGACTTTGTTAGCATTCAGCCTCAAGATCTTAGAGCAAAAATTCACGTTGATGAACCTGTGCGAGCAGATGTAGAAAGTGCGGAATTGGCTCTTGCACTAACCACTGAAAAAGGAATGAGAGAATTTAAGTTTCCATTGCTTTTACTTAGCGAAGAAAAGATTGCACCGGTGGCCGGTTTTTTCTCAAAGTCAGCGGGAAAGACTGAGTACACGCTAAAACTGTCAGATGAGGCGGTAAAAAACTTTATCGCAACCCAACAAAATATTCAGGATGAAAAATCCGGGAAATTGAATTTTTCAGTTAAAACCGGTTTTGAGAAGTTCCCAAGTGAGATTACTGAAATAGGGTTGTCAGTATTTTTAAAGCTATCAGAGGAAAAAGGCTTTGTTACCTTATTTAATAATGCAAAGTTAGAGGTTAAGTATGAAGGCTAACAAGGCCAGACAAAGCGACTGTTTCTCCGCTGCGGCTTCGCCTTCACTAAAAAACAGCGCGTGCTGGCTGCGTTATGCAGCTTGACTCCGTTGCGCAACGCGCTACACTGTAATCCATGATTAAAACTTTCAAGCACAAAGGACTGAGGCTTTACTTCGAAACAGGAAGTACTGATTACGTATGCAGCTGGTGGCTCTGAATACGGCAATGGAAGTTTCAGATCTCGACATTCCTGGATACAAACTTCATCCGTTGAAAGGTGACCGGAAGGGTATTTGGTCTATAGCGGTCAGTGGAAACTGGCGTTTAACCTTCGAGTTCCGTGATGGCCATACGTATCTGCTTGATTATGAGGATTATCACTGATGTCTGTAATGTTTAACCCAGCCCATCCGGGCGAATTTATTTTGGCAACGTATATGGAGCCTTTTGGCTTGAGTTGCCGTTATCTAGCTGGAAAGTTAGATGTTTCTCCTTCTACTCTAAATAGGGTTTTAAAGTGCCAAAGTGGCATTAGCCCAGAAATGGCACTTCGTTTATCGAAAGCACTAGGCAGAAGCCCTGAGAGTTGGCTTGCGATGCAAGATACTTACGACTTATGGCATGCCGGAAAGAACTTGAGTTTAGATAAGGTTCAGAAGCTTGAGCTCACAGCTGCATAACAAGTCGCATCAGTTCGCGCCTTCGGCGCCGGACACTCACTTCGTTCGTGCCGTTGTGCTCGGGCTGTAAACAGCCCCCCATTTTTAGAGCCAACCGCCCGTTAACACTCAAACACCAAAGTCTCACCGTCATCGGGAATATACAAACGCTGCTCTAGGCCTTTCCGCTCTCGTAAATTTTTAAGCTGAAGCCGTGTAACCGGGCAGTGATCAAGCGCTTCGAGGTGGTTTGCAATAATTTTTCCGGTGCTGATGCCTGCCAGTTCCTCAACGTCCGTTAGCCCCATGATGATCTCCCCGCCGATATCGAATTGAGCACCTCCAGCGGGAACTAAACAGATATCCGGTTGTTTTCTCAAGATAAAATCAGCAATCTCTCCGGTCAATATCGTATCTCCCGCTAAATACAAGCTGGGTTCGCCGGGAAATTCAATGAAGTAACCATGGCCATGCGCCATCATTCTACCAACAATGCCCTCGCCATGAACGCAGGGAATAGGTGTGAGTTTTCCATCCAGAAAGGGCTGAGTACCATCGATAAGCACGCGTGTCGCTAACCCTTTAGTTGCGAGAAACTGACGATCGTCCGGCATACAAAAGACAGGTACGTTGTGGTCCCGCAAAAACTTAGCACCTGCACGATCAAGGTGATCGAAATGGCCTTTTTGGCAGTGGGTGATGAGCGAATGGCTCACCGTGCTTAGCAATGAATCAGCTGCTTCCGGCAACTCGACAAGCGGATTGCGGCGGCGCGCACGAGTAACATATTTAAGTGCTGGAATTGTACTTTTGCGTGCCAACATGGGGTCAACTAAAATTCTGTAATCTCCAATATTTATCATGATGGTCGCGTTTCTGATTTGAGTTATTTGCATGGCTGGAGTCCTCAGTTTATACATACTGGTAATGAGCGTGTATTGTGAATCCGTTGCCTTGGCGTTACTATGGCTTAAATTGACATATTTCATACAATTCATGCCATGAGTGCATTAACCATAGGGTTGTTAGTTTATCCAGACTGCTTACCAGCGGGGCTATTTGCCTTCGCTGATATTTTACGTGCGTCGAATCTTCATGAGGGCAGCAAGCGTTTTAAGGTGTGTTGGCTGAGTGTGAGAGGTGGTGAGGTATCGGCCGCACCTGGTTTAAGTGTAACAACCGAGCCATTGCAAGCGTCTTCAATTGATGTGCTCTTAGTCCCGGGCGCGTGGCGTGACGCCGAAAATGTTATTAGTCAAAAGGACAGTGAACTGGTTCAGAGCCTCAAGCAGCTACCGTCACAGGTGCGACTATTCGGTTATTGCACCGGCGTCATTATATTGGCCCGAGCAGGTCGCCTGGATGGTATGTCGGCGACGACCACGTGGTGGTTACACGAGCTTGCAGGGCAAACATTTCCGAGCGTAAGCTGGAAGCCTCACGAGACTCTGGTTTATACCAGCACGCATGCAACTGCGTCGGGTGTACACGGGTATTTGCCGTTGGCGCTTGCATTTATAGAGGAGCGATGCGGAACCAGCATGGTGAATGGAATTCGCCGTCACATGGTTTTGCCCCGCCCTGAAGGGCGTGAGACGCCACTTCAAGAGGTACCGATGTTGCTGCAGCGCAGCAGCTGGGTACGCTCACTTATACAGTTAATTGAAGTTACGAGTCCAGAGAATTTAGCTATCGTGCATTTAGCTGAGGCCTTAAACATTGCACCCCGTACGCTTCAGCGCCGGACATTGAAGGAAACGGGGATTTCATGCGGTAAACTGATGCGCCTGGTGAAAATGAATCAAGTTGGGGAGCAATTGATTACAACGGATCGCTCGGTTGCGATGATAGCCAGCGCGATTGGTTTTAGGGACGAGGCCAGCCTGCGACGTTCATTTCGGCAGGTTGTCGGTATGACGCCGGGAGCCTATCGGAAGCGCATGTAATTGAAGCGGCCACAGAGCCTGACTTTGCTTTAGCTGGTCCAGCAAACCGAGGGGCGTGACTTTCGTGTTCGGGTGGCCTCGCGCGAACTAGCCATGGTAGCGTTGATTGCTCCGCATGGAGCCGGAGTCCAGTTAGAGTTGTCCCGCGGACTAAGGTCTACTTTTTTCGAGTCTCTGAATTCAGCCGGAAGGAGACGCCAGACTCACGTGTTCCACCAATTCGTTGATGCCGTGCGTCAGGGATTAGTTCGAGCAGGTCTGCTCTAGTAATTGTCCTTAAACAGGGAACGTGAAATATGAAAACTGCTGCATCTTTTTTCTTACCTTTCTTTATCCTGATGACGGCGGCCGGCTGCGCATCACAAAAAGTCTTTTTGAATGACTATAAGCTGAATGAATCCAGTGTTGAGCAGGTCCAGGAATTGCTCGAAAGCGAAGGTTTTGATGTACAAGTGATATCGGTGCAGCCACCTAGCTCTATTGATTCCTCGACGCTTTTAAGTGGCTCAAGGGCCGCTTTTGGACCGTCGGTTGATAGTCTGGTAAAGGCATTGGATGAGCTTGGCTACCACAACATCAGCACGACCATTGTTCAGCGGGGCAATCATTGGTATCGGGGAGATAACATTGGTCTTTACCTGTTTGATGCTGATTTTACTGAAAAGCCTGGGCGCGATGTGCAAGGGGAGTATACAGCCGAAGATTGTGAGTCGATGGAAACACTCACCTTAACGAGAGAGCAAGAGTTCATCATCACCTTTGCAGACAGTGAGCCGCTAGCAGGTAATTGGGCGGTTGAAAGCATGCCATACATACACCTGTTCAGTAGCACTCCGCGCCTGAACTTTTATTATCAGGTCGAGTTTGAGCGGATAAAAGACTTTTCCTGGGAGGTAGATATTGTTCGCCTGCATCCGCTTGGGAATCACGTGCAAATTCAAGATTGTGTTCTCGTCAAAGGGCTACGAGTAAACTAAGCGGCGTTATTGCTTTGGACGTACCGCAGGAAGCAGTCGCATCAACCACAGGACTACCCAGGCATGGACCAGGCCGCATAGTGGTGCCAAGGCATAACCCGGCATTGGTGCTTGCTCCGCCAGGAGCACGAACAGCACCAGATTAAACACGGCCACCAGCGCCGGAAAAGTGAGGTAAAGAGGCGCACTCATGCGGCGCAGTAAATAATAAGCGGGCGCAATAAACACCAGATAGAGCACAAAGCCGATAATGGCAAATAAGCCAGCGATATATATCAGGTCCGATACTAAGAAGGGCGTGCCCTCTGCGACGGACTCATAGGCACCAGCCAATAACAGCACGACGAAAGGCACCGACACGGTAGCCACTGCAATCGGCAGTATCAGTTGCCAGCTGTAGAACCAGATCATTACTACAAGCAGCAGTAAAACAATCATGGGCGCGAAAAACTCATAGTCATCCCTTTTCGGTTAAGTAAGGCATGGGGTGGGGCATTAAACTGGAAAAATTCACCCAACTAACGCATGTTAGCAATACCGCCTCATAGCTTGAAGAGCCAACTATGAAAGCAGCACTTTCCGCTGATAGCTTGTCGAGTTCGGAAAGTCTCACGCGACTAGAGAATGACGTTCACGCTTCTATCGGCAGGAGGTAGTTACATGGCACACGTGATTCACTCGATAAATACCATGGCAAGTGGCTTATGCCACCATCTAGATAGCGTGACTGGTGACGAGCACCTGCAGTACGCAATCGACCTGACATTATCCGCCGAGGTATTAATCTTCGGCCGAAACACCTTTGACCTATTTACGCAGTTCTGGCCCGATGCTTTAAATAGAAACGGGGTAGAACCCAAAGGTATGCTCATTTAGCTTGAGGGGAGCGCACGCTTTGCAGTTGCGAGTAGGGATTTATTTTAGTATGGTCAACAACATAATAACAACGTGTGCCAAGGATATCAGGCGTAGCGATACAGTAAAACGAGCATGCTCAGTTTGTTTTCCAAGGAAAGAGCCTCCTCATAACGAAATTCTCGCTATATCAATTACCTGACTTCGATACCGCCTGAAAACCTGCGGTGATAAAACGTGTTTGCTCACTATACAAAGGTTAGGCATTCAGGGAGGAAAGATGCATTCTGCGAGTAATAAGTATCTTCTGGCTGCGGCAATCTGCTGTTTTGCGGCCGCGCTTGCTCATCTCGGCTGCATTGTATTTGGCGGCGATTGGTATCGGTTCTTTGGTGCTGGTGAACAGATGGCCCAGATGGCAGAGCAGGGGCTTTGGTATCCCACAATTGTAACCTCTGTCATTGTTTTAGTGCTTTTAGTTTGGGCGCTCTATGGTCTGTCGGGCGCGGGTGCGATTAAACGATTACCTCTGACGAAATTGGCGCTAATCCTCATTACCAGTATATTTTTACTTCGTGGCATTTCCTTCGTGGGATTAATGCCAATGTTCCCAGAAAACAACCTGACGTTTTGGTTAATTAGTTCTGGTATTTGTTTGTTTATTGGCGGCTTATTCGCTGTAGGTTCATGGCAGCAGTGGCCAGCTTTAGGTGGGAATAGTGCCTAACAATACGCATCACTCGCGGCCTATGGCCGCTGGGACGGCAACCCGCCGCGCGGCTTGCCGCCCGTGTGCTTGGCGTTAGGCTTACTATGAAACATTCCGGCGACACGATTAGCGTTACTGTCGAGTACCAGCTAGCTGAGTACAAACGTATGGTGTGTGATTTTATGCCTTTGCATTTGGCTTCTATGCAGAAGCCTCCGAATCGATACTTGCCGTGGAATTGGCCTATTATTGAGAGGGCTTTCTCAGCAGTATTCATTCCCATAATGTTCAAGATAAAAGTTGCAACGGTAGGTACCTGCAAGTTCACCTTTAGCGAAGTCGGGCTTACCCGCGAATCTAAAGTAGGTGTCAAGTTCTGTGGGTGGGATGAAGTATTATCTGTAAACAGCCTCTCAGGTATCTATCTCATTCATCTTCGTTCTGGTGGTGCGATGCCCGTCCCATATCGTGTTTTCAGCACTGAGGATCGACGGGCGTTTGAAGGAATCTTAACCCGTGTCGGAGCCTAACAAACGCCTGAAGCATCGCGACTTTCAGCCGCTGGACTCGCAACAAGTTGCTCGCCGCTTAGGCGAGCGTTATCTTCAAGTTGGCGTTGGGGCATTTCTAGGGTAATCTTTAAACATGCCGACAGTCTTACGATTAGGGCCGTACCGTTTCTTCTTTTATAGTAATGAGAATGCAGAGCCCGCCCATATTCATATTCAGCGCGAGAAGATGCTTGCGAAATTCTGGTTGAAACCAGTGGCTCTCGCTAGCTCTACTCGGTTTGCGCCAAAATAATTGAGAAAACTCGAGCAACTGGTGGTCGAAAATAGAGATACGTTTTTGGAGGCTTGGAATGGCTACTTTAGCAGTTGAACATCATCCCCTCGCACAATCCGTCAGTTTCGATACGGACTCACTTATTGTAGAGCTTGTTGACGGGCGCACCATTTCGGTGCCGCTCACTTGGTTTCCCTCATTGTCCAAAGCAACAGAGTCTGAGCTTACTGACTGGGAAATACTGAGTGACGGAGAAGGTATTCACTGGCCCCAGCTGGATGAGGACTTAAGCGTGAACGGCATTCTTGTTGGAAATCATGGAAGAAGATAACAAGTCAATTAACTGCGCGCCTGCGGCGCCGGACGCGCTAACGCACGCCGGTGAATGCGGCGTTAGCAATCGCACTTTTCTACCCTTCTTGCTAAATGAGTAAAAAAGGAATAATTTATACTCATGCACATTTTTGAGTTTGATAATGATAAGAGCCAAGCGAATCTAGAGAAACATGGAATCGACTTCCGTGACGCTCAGGCTTTATGGGATGACCAGGATTTACTTGAGATTCAAGCAAAGACTGCCGATGAACCTCGCTACCTCGTTATTGGTCTTATTGGTAGCAAACACTGGTCCGCTGTTATCACTTACCGAGGGGAGAGGATTCGTCTCATCTCGGTAAGACGCTCGCGTAAGAGAGAGGTAGAGTTGTATGAAAGCTAAAGATTTTGACAAGAAGTTTGATGAAGATGCAGATGACATCATCGATGATCTGGACGTTAAGAGTGCACGACGAGTGAACCAAGAAGCGAAGCGCATTAACGTTGATTTTCCGGCTTGGGTCGTGGAGTCGCTTGACCGTGAAGCTGCTCGAATCGGTGTTACTCGGCAATCAATTATTAAAGTCTGGCTGGTGGAGCGTTTGCGAGCCGAAGCTGCTAGTAAGCCGCTTAAAAGTGACACCGCAAGCGGCGCACATTAGCGGGGCGTTATACGAGTAGCGTAACGTCCATTTTCGGAGAGGATTATGAAAGTAGTTAGAAGTAAAGATTTTAAGGCTGAGCGCGCTTGGGGAGCAACGGATATTGCCAATATGAGTGGAATAACGACTCGCCTGCATTGGACAGATCAACCGTACAAATGGCATGTTAATGACGGTGAAGAAGTATTCGTCGTATTGGATGGACAGGTTGATATGCTCTATCGATTGAACGGCGAGGAAGAGTCGGTTTTATTGAATGCTGGTGATATTTTCTTTGCTTCAGTTGGTACAGAACACGTTGCGCACCCTAGAGGGGAAGTAAGAGTGTTGGTGGTTGAAAGAGAAGGTAGCGTATAACCAAGCGCTGCTACGGAAAGTTTACTCGCTTTCGCTCCTAAATTTCCGCAGAGCGCGGCGTTGGCTTTCGGTAAACGTATAAAAGTAGTATAGAATCCGGTATTTAAGCTATTGGAAAGCAATTATGCCTAAAGTCGTCCAACAGCAAATTGGCAATATCGCCCTTGTCGTTGAAAACTACGACGATGCCATTGATTTCTATACCCAAAAGCTTCAGTTTACGTTAGTTGAAGATGCCGATTTAGGTGGTGGTAAGCGATGGGTTCAAGTTTCACCGCCAAATTCGAATGGAACAAATTTACTGTTGGCTCAAGCGAGTACAGAGGAACAAGCTCAGTTTATCGGCAATCAGACTGGGGGCAGAGTTTTCCTGTTTTTACAAACGAACGACTTTTGGCGAGATTATGAGTTGATGAAAGCTAACGGTATTATTTTCAACGAAGAACCACGAATTGAAGAGTATGGAACGGTTGTAGTATTTCAGGATCTTTACGGAAATAAGTGGGATTTGTTGCAATTAAGCAGCGATCACTAATAGTACGCGCCGCATTTTGGTTTACGGTTTGCGCGAACCTCGGTATTCTTGCCTGGCTTCACAGCCCCCACGGCAATGAGTTGCTTCGGAAAGGCGCCTACCACGTAGAGAATATTACCGTATCCAGTGTTTCGCACCAGGGGTCGGTTTCAGCAGTACTATTCCTCACTAGGTTTCGTTCTGCGGGGAAACACTGAATGGAACATGCAGCGAAGGCGGGAGCCTTAATCTGTGGTGACACCAATCTCCATGACAATGCGCTCGTCGTCCACTGAATCGATCTCTTCGGGCTCCATAATACGCACGCGGTCATCAGCGATACCGGTATCTTCGTTTGCATTGACCAGAGCGTCCCGTATTGCTGCTGCTCGGGCGTTGGCAAGGGCTATGAGTTCATTATCCGAAACGGATTGAGCGGCGACCACCTGCTCGGCCAGGTAAGTACGATAGGCGAGGGCGTCAAACTCTGGTTCATCAGATGACTCATTTTGTTCCTCGGTGAAGCGTTCCCGGACCGCCTCGAGGTCACTGTCCGGGTAATGCGAGGTGAACATTGCTTCGACCCTATCCTGGTTTGACTCGCTCGTCAGGCTTGGGTCTTCAGCGTCACGACCGACCTCCTCCAGGTGTTGACGTAAGCCTTCGATGGCCTTCTCTTGTTTCAGGGCCTGGCCATCAAATTCCCGGCTGAAAGGCCCCGCGAGTTCCAGGATCAGCGCCGAGCGCTGATTGAGAGCTTCGCGAAGCTCTGCGACGCGCTCTTGCTGAGGAGGGCCCAGATCGCTACGACCCTCCGAGAATTCTACCTGGCCAAGATCTTCAGACTCCGAACCGATGAGATCTGCCAGAAACCTGAAAGGCGCTTCGATAACTGAGGTAATAGCCTGCCCCAGTGCCTCGCGGATGATCGCGTTGAAGTCAAATTCCGGGTCGTCAACATCCCCTGTTACGGGTAGCGTAATATCAATAACGCCATCGCTGTCCTCGAGCAGGGCAATGGCTAAGTTTAGCGGCAGATCCATAGTGTCGTCGGAGTCAATTTCTTCGCCGAGTTCAAGATCGCGGAGTACTAGTTGGTTTTCTCCCTCGAGTTGTTCGTCGTCGATGGTGTATTCAAGATCAAGGTCCATAGTGCCCCCCGCGATAGCACGGCCAGCAAAGTCGACGGTGTAAGGCGAGTACTCGGGAATTTCAAGGTTGCGAAATGTCAGTGTTATATTGGTCTCGCGTGTAGGTTCCCAGACGTGGAAAGAGCCTTCAGCAAGCGCAAGGCCGTAATCTTCGACCTGGCCTTCCAGGTTCAACCGTGCAGGTTCGTCTGAGGTAGAGCTCAACGTCGATACCTCCCCGCTTAACATCTGGATGTGCGTCGAGAAAGGCAGCGGCAGAGAATCATCGCTAAACTGCAGGGCGCCATCGGTCAGTTCAATGCCTTCAATAGTGATACTAAAGGGGTCTGGCTTTTCACTTTCTTCATTCTCTGTGTCTTCTTCGGCTGGGGGAGTATCTCCGAGATCGCCGAAATTGGTGGTCTGATCCTCGTTGATGACGACCTGCCCAGACAGCCCGTCGACGACGATAGTACCGCTCTCAAGCTCTCTCTCTGTGAGGCTCAGCTCAATCTGCTCGGTGGACAAGCTGTGCCACCCGATCAGTGTCTCGTCATCAGGCCCCTGGCTGATGCTTAGCTCATTAATGCCAGCGGAACCCTGAAATGCAAAGGGTTGTTGTGCACCGGTATGCATTTGGCCACTCAAGGACAGAATCCCGCTATCTAGTTGTAAGCCGACGAAGTACTGCAAATAAGGAGCGGCCTGTACCATAGCCAGTTCATCGATATTGGCCGTGCCCTCTAAGGCGGGAGTCGGTAGTATCTGAAGTGTACCGTCGAAGGCAAGCATACCGCCTTCGGCGAGTTGTCCTTCTAAGCGGACCTGAGCGCTCGTATCTTCGTGCAGCGTGAAATCCTCTACAGTCAGCCCTATGTTTTGCAGTGCCAGTGATATCTGTTCCGGTGTATCAGTATCATCATCGGTCTCGTTGTTCAGGTTATCTGTGAAGCGCAACACACCACTTTCGACACGTAGATTGTTGATGCGCAAGGCAGGAGGCGACGGTTCGTCTTCGGGTTCGGGCTCAGCTCTATCAGGTCTTGCGTCTGCCAGTCGGGTAAACCGGGTTTGGCCCGACGCGAAGCGTTCTTCTTCAATGATCGGGGTATCAATGCGGATTGCGTTAAATGTCCAGGCTCTGTTGATAATACTCGACCAGGCAAGATCGACGGAAAGTCGCTCCCAGCTAATTAGCTCCTGGTCGTCGATATCCTTAAGTACAAGCCCATCAACGCGAAGCGTTAACGTATAGGGGTTGGCGCGTACCTTCTCAATTTGAAGTTTGCGCTCGAAATCCTCTTCAACTGTGTTCACCGCCATGTACTCAACAGCCCAGGGCACCGCAAAAAATCCTAGCAAGGTATACAGGATGAGTAGTATGAGCAGCCAGAATCGAATTCGACGTGGGGAGGCCCATTTTGTGCGCAGGTAGGCGCCGAACTGGCCAGGTGAAACGCTATGCATAGGATCGCCTCAATGGAAATGAGTCATATTGAACAGTGTAGACGTGTCCGTGGCCAGTGCCACTTTGCTAGATCAGGAGCGTATTTGGTGACTTGTTTGTCGGTTGTGGGTACGAGTTAAGTTTAGTAAGCTCAGTAACATAATAATAACCTGGGCAATTAAATTGAGCTTATAACTATAAAACGAGGATGGTTAGATGAAGACACTGAGCTTTGTGGTTTTTGCTGTACTTATTTTTGCCCCGGTTAATGTTTTTGCGCAGGACAATGTTGAGCTCCAGCGTATGTTTGATGAAGATCAGGAAGCGCGGCGCAATCCGGATCTTGACTGGGACATATTGGATAAAGAAGACGCTGAACGCAGAGAGGCTGTGCTTGCCCTTTTGGCTGCCGGTGACATAAAAACAGGTCTGGATTATTTTAATGCCGCGGTGATTTTTCAGCATGGGGAAGCGGTGGAAGATATTCGTATAGCCCATTCATTGGCAACGGTCTCTGCCACTTTGGGTTATTCACGTGCGAACTGGTTAAAGGCCGCATCCTGGGATCGGCTCATGATGTATTTCGAACAGCCTCAGTGGTACGGCACCCAGTTTAGCGTTGATGATGCCGGTAATTGGGTTTTATATGACGTTGAGGCGGATATCATCACCGACGAACAGCGGGCTGAGTGGTCTGTACCTTCATTGGAAGAAGCCAAAGCACGGGCAGAGGCCCGAAATTAAAAAGGCCCTTCATGCTATGGAGTATATTCAGGTTGATTCTGGACTTATTCTTAAATCCGGGTATAAATAGAAAGTTGATATAATGTAAACTAAAGATGGCCCCATGAAAACTTCAATGCTCGGAATAGCATGTATCTTATTGCTTCTTGGTTGTAATTCCTCTGATGAAGAAACTATATCAGAGAACTTTAACGACACGCGCACACTTGTTGAACAGAGCATTGCCGATCTTAAGCTGGTTATTGCGACAGAGCTTGTTGAGCAGGCACAACACGACTGGCAATCCACCGACTTACAAAGTTATGCCGTTACCAGACTTTTCACGTTTCTGAACTGTGATGATAATACTGCGTCTGATCCATATTCTCCTGTGCTAGACGTAGTGCCAGACTCAGGCGACCCTTACACCATTTACCCGTCCTCCCAGGGCCGACCTATTGGTCTTCCATCTGAAGAATTTGGCTACGAGCAGTTGCATGAAAGGCTGCTCGATGTTCTTGCCAGTAAACCCGTGCTATTAGGTCGCCAGTCTGGAAATATGGAGGAGTTGCCAACATTTGACGAGAGGGGAGTGGTCACTGAATGGTTCCACAAAGAGCTCAACCAGTTCTTTTATAGCAGCAATAGTGTTGGGGACGGTTTTTATTATTCCTGTTATAACGTATCTAACCATCAGTTGATTAGCCTCGATGAAATGGGGTACCCATTGGAAGATTATGTTGCGGAGTTTAATGTTGGCATAGAAAGCTGGAAACAGGCGGATTTGCAGGATTATACCTATAGGGCTAGTTTCATTAGTGGTAGTTGCGCCGAACCGCAGATGTCGTCGAGGGCTACTGTTAGAGTTACCGAGGGTACAGTTGACGAGTCAGATATTGAGTGGGACGGTGATGACCGCAGAGATTTAGGCGGGGCGACGATGGAGGAGCTGGTATTTTATGAGTTGTCCTATGCTATAGCTAATCTTCCAGACAGATTAACTGCCACTATGAGTGCTGATGACCATGTTGTCTTTGATTCTAATTTTGGCTTCCCGCTAAGTTTTTATGTTGAATATGACTCTGAATCGTCCGATTCATGTAATGCCTCCGGAATTATTATTGAGTCGTTCGAGTAAACGGGTATTGCAATGGACCAGGAAGACAAGACTCTGGCCTCTAACAATTTAGAGGCTCTGCTAATTAATTTATTAGATGATAATGACTTTCAGGCGCTAAGTGATATGGAAGAGCGCTTTAATATTTTCGATGCACTGGGCACGCGACGGCAAGAGCTTCGCCATTCCGACTTTCTTTCTTATATTCTTGACCCTGGCAGGCCTCATGGCTTGGGGGATAAATTGTTAAGAGATTTCTTACTAGAAGTCACTGAGGATGCCGAAACTGTGATTCCTGATGTATTTCATGGAGTTCCTTTGCGGCTGGACCCATTAAACGATACTCAGGTTTATCGTGAGTATATGCATATTGATATTTTACTTCGAATGCCGGGTAAGTGGTTGGTTTTAATAGAAAATAAGATTGGCGCTAGTGAGCACGGCGGGCAACTGACGAAATACGAAACTCAGATTGAAACTCACTTAGATAACTTACCAGCGTTGTTGATATATCTTACACCGAGCGGTAGCCCGGCTAGTCAGCCCGATTGGATTCCAGTGTCCTATACCTTGGTCCATAGGTTAGTAAAGAAATGGGCGATAGCGTCATCAACACCGAATGATGTAAAAAATGCTTTGTCGAACTATGCGGATTATTTGGAGGGACATGTATTGGAAGACTCAAAGGTAGCTGAGCTTTGCCGGAGTATCTATAAACGGCATAAGCAGGCCATAGACATTCTTAATGAGCACATTCCAACCCCAAAAGACTTTTATCTTGATTTGGCGCAGAAAGTTATGAATTTGCTGGAGAAAGAAAACCGGATCGTATTGGATAGCAAATATCGCAAAGTTAATCGCTTTTATGATCCTCGGCTCAAAAAGTTATTACCTGAAATTGATGAAAGTGCATCATGGACTCGCTCAGGAAAGGGAATTTTGTTCGAGTGGGAAATTGGCGCAGGGCATTTACGGCTTGATCTGGTAATTGGACCTGTAAGTGAGACGGATAGAAAACGAATCTTTCAATACCTGGAGTCAAGTGAGTATCAAGCTCAGCTGACTGGCCAGGTTGAAGGGCTTAAAATTGTTTCGAGGATCGGTAAACGTTGGGCACACTACACGCAAACTCCTATTATCGCGTTTGAACAAATCTATGAAGATATCGAATTGGAAGACACCCGTGAGCTGGTTAACACACTTAAAGCAAAAGTAGAGACTATTTTAGAAGCCCATTACAGTGTGTTGAGTGAGGTGTTGTCAGATGATCCTGCTCTCCATAGCGAATCTCCATAAATTAATTAATGAAGTAATTATCTGATACAAGCGGGAAAGTAAATTTTTATAGCTTTAAAGCATTAGCTGTCATTTTAAACTTGCTTAGGCGAGTATTCTGATAAACAACGATTTTCTGTAAGGAGCCTTAAATGAAGCTATATAGATTGATCGCGATAGTCTTCATTTTGTTGATATCAGGCTGTGCTACCCCGCCACAAGTGAAACAGCTTTCAGTTAAGCAGATGGATTATTTTGATTCTGCAGTACTGGCGGTATCTATTCAGTCGGAAGCGTTGCTTATGACAACTGAACGATTGGTAAGTGATGCCAAAGCTCGAATTGATGCAGAAGAAAAGCAAAACAGAGCCAGATTAACCTCATTAGTACAGCAAGGTGGGCTGGATCAGGAACAGGCTGCAGAGGTCACGAGACGAGTTGCGGAACGAGCTGCGCAGGCAATATCTGCGAAGAATAAACTTGATCAGGATTTTGCGGCAATCAAAGAGAAAACACAGGAGTTAAATGCATACCTGGTAAAAATGAAAGAGGTGCATATTGCAATTGACGCTTATGTGCAATCAGAGAAAGCGGGCGAAACCGTAATGAATGACGTGCTTAACCAGCGCTCGATACAGACGTTGTTGGCCACTGTGAATGACTTAACATCCAGAATTGAAAGCGGTAGCTCTGAACTCAGAAGCCTGGTTGAGGCTTTATAAAGGAGTTATTTCATGAATAATAAAGAGCTTTTAATGAAAAAAACGGCAGAACTTGAGCAGGCTGCAGAGCAGATGGACGAGCCAGCGAGAACCTTTGCGTTGGATGATATTAGTGAATTAAAAATATCCATTAAGAGTCAGTCGCTTGAAGATATTGTTCAGAAGATGCAGGGCTTCCAGCTTCCAGAGTTTGATGAAATGGACAAAAATATTGAGCTGGCAAAACAAGCTACCCAAGATCAAGCTAAGCGCGTAGATGCACTGAATAAAGCCGCAGGAATAGTTAAGAAAGCTGTAAACATGGCACTTTAATTAGAAGTTAGAGTGCACTTCACGAAGGTTGACTACGTTGCAACCGAACCTGTTTTGGCAACGCTATTGATAATGGATATTTGGAGAGGGATCATGGGGTGGAAAGGTACGGTTAGATCGATAAGAGCGACAATTCGTGAAGCAGAACGAGATGCAAAGAGAAGACAGCGTGAGCTCGAGCGAGATCATAAAGAGTATCAAAAAATGCAGTTACTAGAGCAGGCGGCTTACGAAGTTGAAGTTTATGAAAACAAGATAGAGAGAATTCAGTCTTTGCATAAGGATTGTTCAGAAACGGTTGATTGGCATTCTATTGCTAATTCAAGTCCACCTGTAGAACCTATCAAAACAGCAACAAGAGCGACTAAAGCGAGCTTTAAAGCCAATAACTATACCCCCGGATTTTTCGATAAAATATTCAAAAAAGGTGAGCGGAAACAAAAAACGCTAAACAAAGCTGTATTAAAAGCTCAGAGCGAAGATCAACAAGAGTATGAAGACAAGTTAAGAGAATGGAAATCTGAGACCGCCGACTGGAAAGAAAGCGCGGATCTTGCAAAGTTACTTTTTGCAGGCGATCAAGAGTCTAAGATAAACGTAATAAAAGAACTAAACCCTTTCTCTGAAACTTCAAGAATGGGCTCTGACATTTCTTTCAAAGTTCATGCTAACTCTATTGTGGAAGCCGAAATTCACGTGCATGGAGAAGATATTGTCCCTAGTGAAACAAAATCTTTACTAAAAAGTGGAAAATTGTCAGTTAAAAATATGCCAAAAGGTATGTTCTACGGCATTTATCAAGATTATGTGTGTAGTTGCACGTTAAGAGTGGCAAACGAGCTATTTTCTATCTTGCCTGAGAACATGGTAATAGTTACCGCGGTTGATGAGTTGCTTAACACTGAATCTGGACACAAGGAAAAGCTTCCCATTTTATCCGTAGCGATTGCGAGAAAAACTTTACTGTCATTGAAGATAAGATACATCGACCCATCTGATTCAATGAGTAACTTCATTCATAATATGTCGTTTAAGAAAACAAAAGGATTTGAGTCTGTCGAAAGAGTTGATCCTATGGGTCTTAGCAACGAAAGGCTGCGTTAAAAATGTATATACCTAAACATTTTAAGGAAGAGGATACCCAGAAGCTGCATGAGTATATCCGTGACTATAGTTTTGGGCTGCTTATTGTTGCGGACGAGGCTGGCATTGAGGCAAATCATCTTCCTTTTCATCTGAGTGAGAACCAAGACTTTGGTGTTTTACGCTGCCATGTGGCGCGCAATAATCCGGTATGGCTGCGTTTAACGGATGGTGCACGGGTTCTTGTTGTTTTTCAGGGGCCCGATGCCTATGTTTCACCTTCATGGTACGCAACCAAAGCCGAGACAGGGCGAGTTGTGCCAACCTGGAACTATCTGGCGGTGCACGCAGAAGGACGGGCCCGAGTTATTGAAGAGGGGGCCTGGTTGAAACAGCATCTCCATGAGTTGACGGATAAACACGAATCTGAAATGAACGCCCCTTGGTCTGTTGACGATGCACCGGCGGATTATACGGAGCGCCTGATGAAAGCCATTGTGGGTATAGAGATTGAGATTCATACGCTGACCGGAAAGCTAAAGGCCAGCCAGAATCAACCGGAACGAAACAGAGCAGGGGTTAAAGCAGGACTTGAAGAAACTGAGCAAAGATCCAGTCGTTTTGGGCAACTTAAAAAACTTAGCAGCGATCCTAAGCTTAGCTAATTTAACTTTTGTTACTTATTTGCTCGCAACAGGTGACTTATGATCCCGAAGGTTACTTTATAGCGCGCCGGACAGGGATTAAAGTTAAAGTACTTTAAAATCATACGCTTGCAGTTTGATTGGTGGTTTGGTAACCACTTGGACTCCGTTTAGTATCTATTCTCTAGATAAATAAGAGATAATAACTCTTAACTATGCTGAATCGCATAGAACAACACATATCAAATCACTATGGATACGGAGATCGAAATGTTGCGTAATGCTTCTATTTTGACAGCAAAGGGAGTGTTGCTAGCACTGTCTTTCGTTGTTACTACCCCTTTTATTATTGCGTCTAACGCACAAGCCCAGGAAGTCGAATTAGCTTCTGTTAATCAATCATCTGAAATACAGCCAAATGCGAGCGTTAGTTTGTTTGCTGACCCTGAATTCAGAGCCCAGCGTCCTGCTCTTGAACGTATGGTTCGTACCAGCATTAATACACTTGAGGGAGTGCAAAGTGCAACGGGCGCTATTGCTTCAGGTGAAGGTGAAGATGCTTTACAGGACGTTCTTAACGAAGCTGCTGGTCGCGGACTGGATTATGTGGCAGTAGTTCAGATTGCTAACGCGCGCGAGCGCTGGTTCAGCACGGATTATCGTGCCGATTTTAACCTTTACAATACAGAAAGCGGTCAGTCGACGCTGTCCTGGGGGAAAACTTACGAGCGTCAGAATGACTTTCGCACTTTTATCGCTTTGCTAAGCTATGACCTACCGATTGAACTGCAACGTGAGTATCAGCAAATAGCCCAGGTGATTCATGTCAGTGGCCGTGAAGTGCAATTAGACTTTACCTCGGAAAGTGGTTTAGAACGGGGTGATGTTTTACGTGTTTTTCGTGAAGGGCGGGAAATTAAAGACGAAAATGACGTAACTTTTGGTAAGTTGCAGGAAACCACAGGGGTTCTGCGTGTCTTATCAGTGCACCCGTTTTACACGACAGCGGAAGTGCTGATTGGCGGTATTGCTATTGAATATGGCCAGTATGCAGAGCGTCTTGATGCTGAACAGGCTGAAACCTATCAGGGTGAAGTGCTCACTGTCTATGATGATCAGGTCGCTATCAGCATAGGCAGTAGTGTGGGTGTTCAGCCTGGCTCCTATTACGCGGTATACCAGAATGTGGTGGAATTCGGTGATAATGCATCGTTCCGCGAGCAAGTGGGTTCAATTATCGTGAGTGATGTCTATGAAGGGCATGCAACTGGCCGTTTCACGCTTTCAAATCATCGTAATCTGTCACGTCTGATGGTAAATGAAGGTGCCATTGTTGAAGAAATCGATGCTCCATGGAGCAACGCCTTTATGGCCGGTGTAGGCAGCTACAACCTGCTCGACAGTGATGGCCAAACGAATGGTCGTTTGTCTTATGTAATGCCAACTCATACAGGCATTGCCTATCGAGCTCACCTTGGTTATGGCGACGACGGTATGGCGGGTATTGGTATTCAAAGCAGCATTGGTTACAGCCCCAACTTCCATGCCGGCCTTGATGTGCTTTATTTCGAGGGCGATGGCGCTGGTGCTAATATGCTGTTGTCAGTTGAACCACCATTAAGCATGGGACCGATTCAACCAGTACTGGAAGTAGGATACATCGTGGGTACTGACCACTACGATGGTCTTAATATTAATCTGGGTCTGCGCTTCAGTTTCGATTTATTCTAAACTAACTGGTGAATTAGTAAGAAAGCCCGTAACTGGATAGTTACGGGCTTTTTTTATTATTACGACAGAAGCTCAACAGTCATGTTAATGAGAAGAAATTTTTGCATTATCTTTCTGAATTAAAAAACTGATACAAATACAGGTTATTTTCGTATTCAGCTATTCGACAGAGTTTACCAGGGCAGGTATGAAAGAGGTTCGATTAATCCTGGGCGATCAGTTAAATGCCCGTCATAGTTGGCTTAAAGAGCCTGATGAACAGGTTCTTTTTGTGATGGCAGAAATGCGCCAGGAAACGGACTATGTGGTTCATCATGTGCAAAAGCTGCTGGCTTTTTTTGCTGCTATGCGCAAATTTGCCGAAGCACTGCAATCCGCTGGCCATCGAGTGCGTTATTTCACCCTGGACGAATCCGCAGACTACGCGGATTTACCTGAATTGTTACGCGCCACTCTGAATGATGAACAGGCTACTTCCTTTGCTTATCAGGCGCCGGATGAATATCGGCTGGACCAACAGTTAGCCAGTTTTTGCGAAAGTCTGAAGATATCTACCCACATGGACGATACCGAACATTTCCTGACAGCCCGCAGCGGCTGGCAGGATTATCCCAATTCCCGGATGGAGTTTTTTTATCGGGCTTTGCGTAAAACTTATAAAGTATTGCTGGATGATGACGGCAAGCCGTTAGGTGAGCGCTGGAACTTTGATCAGGAAAATCGTGAATCCTTGCCAAAGGATAAGTCCTGGCCAGAGCCGCTGACGTTTAGCGAAGATGTCAGCGAGCTGCTGGCTATGATAAAACATCACGACATTAAGTTTATGGGCGAGGTCGATGCGAAGGCTTTCTTATGGCCGACGACACGCAAACAGGCCAGGGAGCTGCTTAGCTTCTTCTTAGAGCATTGCCTGGTCGATTTTGGCCGTTATCAGGATGCGATGACAGATTCAGGCTGGAGTTTGTTTCACAGTCGCTTATCTTTTTGCCTGAACAGCAAAATGCTGCACCCCCTGGAAGTTATTCGCGCGGTTGAGAAGCATTGGCAAGAGCATCAAGACACTATCAATCTGGCTCAGGTCGAAGGTTTTATTCGGCAGGTGCTCGGGTGGCGCGAGTATGTAAGGGCGATTTACTGGCAACATATGCCTGAATATGCGACGCATAACGCATTAAAAGCCGAGCGACCTCTGCCGGATTATTACTGGACCGGGGACACTCAAATGGCTTGTATGAGTCACAGCATCAAACAGTCTTTAACCTATGCCTATGCGCATCACATTCAGCGGTTAATGGTAACCGGTAATTTTGCACTTCTGGCTGGGGTGCATCCGGATGCGGTAGACGCCTGGTATCTGGGTATCTATATAGATGCCATTGAATGGGTGGAAATGCCGAATACGCGAGGCATGAGCCAGTTCGCTGACGGAGGCATTATTGCCAGCAAACCCTATGTCTCATCCGGGCAATACCTGCGCAAAATGAGCAACTACTGTAAAGGCTGTGGCTATGATGTGAAACAAAAAACTGGCGAGGGCAGTTGCCCCTTTAACAGCCTCTATTGGCATTTTCTGCATCGTCATCGCGCACAGTTTGCCAATAACCACCGCATGAAAATGATGTACGCCAATTGGGATCGTCAGGATGCTAGTCAGCGCGAAGCGATACTGGCCACTGCTGATCAATATCTGAAGAGTTTGAATGAGTTATAAAAGCGGTGCTCTTGCCCGGGGGAATAGTGAAAGCGTGCCGCATCCGGTGGATGCATATATCGCTGGTTGAGTCATTATGCGCAGCGTCATCATAGCTCAGCCCTGTTAATTCAGAAAAGTTTCGCACACGACTTTATTGTTCTTGATAGTGGTAAAGGTGTTGTTTTCAATCGATTGCCATTTAGCATTGATGTCATCCAACGGTTCTGAGACAACTATGGTACAACCGTTAGGAATGTCGGGCACTTTTCCTTTGTTGAAGTCTTTCATGCAGGCTGCATCCGTTGAATAGAACTGTGTCATGGGGGCTTCGTTATGAGAGAATCTGAGTGCATACAGAGTGTCACCATCTGAAATAGCAAAAGATAGATTTACTGCACCATCCTCGTCAAAGGGTACCAAAGTGTCGAGTACTTTTTCTACAGTCCGCTGCAAGGCTAGTTTGGGCTTGTCCATAAGGCCGTAGGTGATGGCAAGTAAGAAAAGTGTCTCACTGTCGGTATTACCATGGAGGCAGGGAAAGAGTTCAGGGGCGATAGCCATTTGTAACTCCCGGCGTACTTTGGCAAAGTGACTAACCTGCCCGTTGTGCTGGAACAACCAGTTTTTGTAACTAAAGGGGTGGCAGTTAGTGCGCTGAATATCACCGGTTGTGGAGGCTCGGACATGAGCCATGAAAGTGCGCGCCTGAATATGATGGCACAGATTCGCAAGGTTTTTATCATGCCAGGCTGGAATTTCGTCTTTGAAAACGCCAGGGACTTTACGTTGATCATACCACCCAATGCCGAAACCATCTCCGTTTGTGGAAAGTAGTTGCCCCGCATTATTGAAGTTCAATCTACTATTCAGGCTTTGTTGAACCAGCGAGTGGTCTGGTTGAGTTATCAAGGTATCCAGGTAAATTGGATCTCCGGTATATGCAAGCCAGCGACACATAGTTATTCCTCTGTTGTTGATGAACAGAGTTGCAGCAGTCGGTGGTTGGCGTAAAAAGGCTGGGTTTGTTGAACTGTAAAGTCAATAATAGCGCCAGCAACATCGATGCCAGTGACACACTCTATTCCCTGCTCACCAGTAAAGTCTGGAGAAACATTAATTTCCAGTAGCATAGGTCCTTCCTTGCTGCGGATCAAATCGACCCCCGCGACGTTAATCCCAATTGCTTGAGTAGCTGCGATTACTATTTCCTCTTCATCGGTGGTCAACGCACAGGGTGATGCCACAGCGCCAAGTGAAACATTGGCACGGAAATCACCATCAGGCGAGTGACGCTCCATGGCTGCGATTACTCTACCGTTCACGACAAAGGCACGTACGTCAGTGCCCTTGGATTCACTGATAAAACTCTGAATAACATAATCGGCGTGGAAGCGGTCAAATGTGTGTACCAGATTGTCCAGTTCTTTAAAGGTATTGGCCACAAAAATGCCCACACCTTCAGTGCTATCAATAAGCTTCACTACTACGGGCATGCCTGTATGTTCCGTAAGTTGGCGGAATTCTTCAGGTTTGCAGGAAATACAAGTGGTCGGAAAAGGTAGCCCCTGGGCGAGTAGGTACTGTAGACACTTTAATTTATCGCGGCCCAGACGCAGCGCGTCCGGCGTTTCACTTACATAAGTATGGCAGCAAATAAACTGTTGTATAAGGTTTATTCCGTAGTCTGAGTAGCCAACATTCAGCCGCGGAATCACCACGTCAAAGGTAGCGGAAATGTCTTTATCTGCCGCATAAATTCTGGGCTGATCTTGCCTGAGCGCGAGGCTAACATTACGCATGTTGTGGATGCAGGCCTTATGGCCTCGAGCTATCGCTGCTTCAACCAGCCTTTGATCATCGTTAACTTGATCGGTCGATAAAATGCAGATATTCATGGCTAAATGCCTTCCTTTCAGGTGCATTGTCTTAACATTCGAGTTCCTTCTCCATACAAACTACCAGGACCTCAGAGACTTTAACCATAAGCCCTAGCCTGCAACTAACGCCAAACTAATTAACGTAAAAAATAAGCAAATACCCATTCAACCTCTTTACATTGTAAAAATATCGAAAGTCTGTGGATTTATGCCTGATTTACTCAACACTTCAGAAGTGTCGGCATGAAATTTAAACAGGGAAATCAGGAGTAATATGTGTGGCATCGTGGGAGAAATTCGTTTTAGAGGTGAGACTAAGGCCCATAGGGTAGAAGATATGCTTAAGGCTCTGTCACCCCGCGGGCCTGATGGTAAAGGCATATTCAGTACAAAAAAAGTTACCTTTGGTCATCGCCGTCTAAGTGTGATTGACCTGAGTTCTCAGGGCAGTCAGCCTATGCACGATGCTAAGCTTGGTTTAACCTTGATTTTTAACGGATGTATTTATAATTACCGCAAACTGCGGGGAGAGCTGCAAGGGTTAGGTTACGAATTTTTCTCTACCAGTGATAGTGAGGTTATCTTAAAGGCTTTTCATAAATGGGGAGAAGACTGCCTTAAAAAACTTACCGGAATGTTTGCCTTCGCTGTGCTGGAACGGGACAGCGGTGACATATTTTTAGCCCGGGATCGATTGGGCATTAAGCCGCTCTATTTCCACCATAATGACCATGGCTTCTGGTTTGCCTCAACATTACCTGCGTTACTTAAATGTGACTTTGTTCCGACCCTGGTCAACCCGGTTGCCCTCCATCAATACATGTCTTTTCGCACGATTGTCGAAGACCAGACCTTGTTCCGCTACGTCTATAAACTTAAGGCCGGGCATTGGATGAAGATTAGCGCAGAGGGTGAAACGCAAATACATGCGTACTGGAATCTTCCGGTAAATTCTGGTCCGTCTGACGACAGCGAAGTTGTCTGGAAAGAACGTTTAAAGGAGGCCCTGTATACCAGTATTGAGCGGCGTCTCGAGGCCGATGTACCGGTCGGGGTCTTATTATCAGGAGGTTTAGACTCTTCGCTGGTGGTAGGCATGCTGGATCAACTTGGGCAAAAGGACATTCATACCTTTTCAATTGGGTTTGAGAATATAGGTGAGGAGGAGGGAGATGAGTTCAGATACTCCGATATTATCGCCAGGCAGTACGCGACTGACCATCATAAAATACTTACTCAGCATAATACGTTACTAACCCATCTGGAACCATGCATTGCGGCTATGGCGGAACCCATGGTTAGTCATGATGTCATCGGCTTTTATCTACTTTCTAAGGAAGTCAGCAAGTATGTGAAAGTAGTTCAAAGTGGGCAGGGTGCAGATGAGGTATTTGGTGGCTACCACTGGTATCCGCCAATGACCGAAGCGGATGAAAACAGCGCTGCGAAAGTGTATGCACAGCATTACTTTTCATGGGCAGAAGAGGATTTAAAGCAAGTCCTTGCTCCAGCGTATCGTGATGCTGCCTATGGTATGGACTATGTTCGTGAGTATTTCTCGGCCTGTAAGGCTGAGTTACCTATCGATAAAGCATTGCACCTGGATGTCGCCTCGATGGTGGTCGATGACCCGGTCAAGCGATTAGACAATATGTCCATGGCATTTGGGTTAGAAGCCAGAGTGCCCTTTCTTGACCACGATTTAGTAGAGCTTGCGTCCCAAATCCCCTACGAACTGAAGATTAAAGACGGGGGGAAGTACCTTCTGAAGGAGGTAGCACGCGATATTATCCCGCATGAAGTTATTGATCGTCCGAAAGGTTACTTTCCGGTTCCCGCCCTGCGTAATATGCGCGGCCCCTATTTAACGCTTGCTCGCCACGTCTTTAGTAAGCCGCATGCTCGTCAGCGTGGTTTATTTGATATGCAATATATCGACCAAATGCTGGATAGTCCTGAGGACTTCCGGGGGCCGTTTGGTTCAAAGTTGTGGCAGGTAACTTTGCTCGAAATGTGGCTGACTCAGCACAACATCGCGTTGAGCCATGGCTGATTCCTGGCTCAACCTGGAAACTGAAGGAGGTATTATGAATAAGCATCGTTATAAAAAACTCTCTGAGCAGGTAGTTGTTATTACCGGTGCGTCATCAGGGATAGGATTGTGTACGGCAAAAAAAGCGGTGGAACAAGGTGCGAAAGTAGTGCTGGCAGCGCGTAATGAGGACGCGCTCAAAGAAATTTGTGACGAGCTCAATGAGGAGGGCACAAACGCCGTATATGTAGCCGCTGACGTTGGTGACGAAGAAGATGTCCAGGCTATCGCTGACAAAGCTATCGAGACCTTTGGCGGCTTTGATACCTGGATAAACAATGCCGGTGTGGTCGTCTATTCTGAGCTTGAAGATCTGCCAATGAAAGACCACCAACGCATTTTTCAGACGAATTACTGGGGCGTGGTTTACGGATCACAAGCCGCTCAAAACCATTTTAAGCAGCGTGATGGTGGCGGTGTGATTATTAATGTAGGTTCCATTAATTCGCAAATGCCGGTGCCTATTCTAGGTGCATACTCAGCTAGTAAAGCTGCAGTCAAGGCATACTCAGATGTTATGCGAATGGAGCTGTCTCACGAAAAAGCTCCTGTAGCAGTTACCGTAGTGATGCCCTCGGGGATTTCCACCCCAATTTCTGCGCACGGGAAGACCCATACCGGTGATGAGGGAAAAGTGATGCCACCTCTGTACGATCCCAACCTGGTGGCGGACGCCATTCTCACCGCCGCGCAGAAAAAGGTTCGCGATGTAACTATAGGTGAAGCCGGGAAAGCAAACGTTATGGCTTGGGCTGCCTTTCCTTCCGCTATGGGTAAGTTTCTCGGTTTTGCTTTACCCAAAGCCCAATCTACGGGCGATCCGCCGACGGAAGGGGACAATCTTCATACCCCAGATAAAGACGGTGATATTTATTTAGGCGGTGAGCGTCATGGTATTCCCGTGAGCCCATATACAAAGGCACGGCTGCATCCAGGTATAACTTTCGGCTTAGGTGTTGCTGTTGCAACTGGGATTGTTGTATGTGCTGCGAAAAAACGCAATCTCTTTAAAAGAGAGAAGCGACATTGGACAAAACGTTTTAAGTAATTTTAAAGGCAATGCAGGGAGCACTCATAAGTTGTAGCTAACTGCTAAATGAAACACTAAATGGAGGAAACATTATGCAAGTTAAAGAAGTTATGACTTCACGCCCGCATTATCTAGGTGAGGATGCCACGATCCGCGAAGTAGCGGAAGCTATGCGTACCAATTCATCTGGTTTTGAGCCCCTGACGAACAGCGAAAAGGTAGTTGCTGTAATCACTGATCGGGATCTTGTTATCGAAGGATTGGCATCTGGAGCTGACCTGGACTCGCCAGCTAAATCAGTGGCCAGCACGAAGGTGTTGTATACGTATGAAGACAACCCGGTGGAAGATGCTTTAGCGGATATGTCGAAACAGCAGGTGCAGCGCCTGCTTGTCCTGGATAACGCGGATAACAAGCAACTGGTGGGTATTGTTACTATCGGTGACATTGCTGAAAAATGTACAGATGAGAGTCTGTTTAACCATTTTGTTTCAGCTATTCAATTCTATCATTGAGTTAAGGCTAGATATCTGGCGATGCCCACTTTATCAAAGTGGGCATTTACAAGGAGTTTGTTATGGAACTCAGCAATCCAATTAATAATCAGCATATGATTGACGGTTTGAATGAGGTTCTTGTCGCTAGCTTTAACGCACAGCATCACTGTGGAGCTGTATTAAAAAAGAGCTCAGATAAGAAGGTAAGGCGTGTTATCAAAGAGCTGATTAACGCGCATGATAACCATATCGAGCTACTGAGTGATGCGATTAGATACCTGGGTGGAGCGCCTCGAACTGTGTCGGATTTACTGCCATTCGGTAAATTAAAAACGATTTTTTTCCCATACAGGAACTTACGACAACAGGAAGAAAACCTGATTGAACTATGTAATCAAAAAATTAAATATCTGGCGGGTAGTTCTGAGGCAACTATAAAACTGAATTTAGTTAAAGATGACATTGCTGCGTGCCTGTATATGACTGAAGCTGTCAAAGATTAGTAGGTGTTTTCATTCTGTCATTTGCTTTTGCATCATTATTTAGGAGAGAACACTATGTATCAGAATAACGAAATCCCGAAAGAAAAGGCTTTTGATCAAAGCATTCAGCTAATTAAAGAAGGATATAGCTTCATTGCAAATCGTCGCCAGGAGCTAAACTCTAACATCTTTGAGTCCCGTCTTTTAGGGCAAAAAGCCTATTGTTTGGCTGGTAGCGAAGCTGCCAGACTTTTTTATGATGAGAGCAAATTTAAGCGCGCTGGCGTGGCTCCTTTACCCATTGAGAAAACGCTTTTTGGTGAAGGTGGTGTTCAGGGACTTGATGACGAAGCACATAAGCATCGCAAAGCACTTTTTATGTCGCTATGGACAGAGGACGCTCTCTCCGAACTGCGACAGTTAACACAACACCACTATGCGAAAGCGAGTGAAAAATGGCAAGAGAGCAAATCAATCATTTTATATGATGAAGTAAAGATAGTTTTGACCCGGGTTATTTGTGAATGGACAGGGGTGCCTTTGGAGGAAGATGAAGTTGAGGACAGGGCGGAGCAGTTAAGCGAAATGTATGAGAAAGCGGGTTATGTGGGGCTTGGTCACTTCAAGGGATGGGTAGCCAGATCCAGAGCCGAAGACTGGATAAGCGAATTGGTTGAAGCTATTCGAAACTCCGAGCTACAAGTCGACGAGCAACGTCCTATATATAAATTTTGTTGGCACCGGGATGAAAATGGCGAACTTCTTGATGTTGAAACTGTTGCTGTGGAAATTCTGAACCTGCTGCGTCCCACTGTTGCCAATGCGGTGTGGATAACTTTTGCTGGTCTGGCAGTTCACGACTACCCGCAGGAGGTCGAGGAGGTGCGCAACGGAGGTAGTCAGAAACTACTTTATTTTTGTCAGGAAATCCGTCGGTTTTACCCGTTTTTTCCTTTCACCGTTGCGCAAGTGCGACATCACTTCGAATGGAATGGCTGTATTTTTGAGGAAGGTACTTTAACTCTACTTGATCTGTACGGGACCAATCATCATCCGGATGAGTGGGAGGACCCTGAGGTTTTTAATCCTGCGCGCTTTGAAAAAACAGAGATAACGCCTTTTAATTTTATTCCTCAAGGCGGTGGTGGGTATGAGTCCGGCCATCGTTGTGCCGGCGAATGGATGACGCTGACGATTGTTGAGGAAAGCGTAGATTTACTCATTAACCAGCTGGATTACAAAATACCGGACCAGGATCTAAGTTATGACCTGAGTGATATACCTGCGTTACCTCGCAGTAAAGTAAAAATGACTGACATTCGCTTACGTTAGAGTCTTTAAAATAAAGGAGCGTTTCTATGGTGGAAAAAAACACACCTCCGGCGCAGCATCAGGAACAACGACCGGGCCGCGAAGGAAAGATGGATCCGGAGCCAGTTTATATTACTGATGATTACCGCGCCGCAGATAAACTGCGCGGTAAAGTCGCTATTATTACCGGCGGCGACAGCGGTATAGGTCGCGCAGTCGCCGTGCACTACGCCAAAGAAGGCGCCAGAATTATGCTGGTGTATCTGGAAGAGCACAAAGATGCGAAGCTAAGTTGTGAAGAAATCAGGCGTCACGGTGGTGAGGTCATTGCCAGAGCAGGTGATCTGGGTGAAAAGTCAGTGTGTGAAGATATCGTGCGGGAAACCCTCGACGCATGGGGACAAATTGATATTCTGGTCAACAACGCTGGTGAGCAGCATCCGAAGAAAAGCATAGTGGACATCAGCGAGGAGCAGCTTCTGCAAACTTTTCAAAGCAATATCTTTGCGATGTTTTATCTTATTCAAACAGCCCTTGAACATATGCCATCAGGCAGTGTGATCATCAACACTTCATCGGTCACGGCATACAAGGGGAATCCAATATTACTGGATTATTCTGCTTCTAAAGGTGCAATTACGGCTTTTACCCGTTCACTTGCTATTAATCTGGCAGAACAGGGGATTCGAGTGAACGCGGTGGCTCCAGGACCTGTCTGGACGCCTCTGATCCCTTCAACTTTTAGCGAGGAACAAGTGGATGATTTTGGTGGTAATACACCAATGAAACGCCCAGGTCAGCCTGCAGAACTGGCACCGGCTTATGTGTATCTGGCTTGTCAGGATTCGTCATACGTGAGTGGTCAGGTTATTCACGTAAATGGGGGGACACCGGTAAACGGCTGAGCTTTTTAGCAGAATATATGAATGGTGCGTCCGAGTGAACTCGAATCACCGACCTCTGCCATGTCAAGGCAGCGCTCTAACCAGCTGAGCTACGGACGCACATTTAGGTGTGGTGTCGTGAAGACGGCGTAATGATAGTGAGTTGGGCCTTGCGGTGCAAGTACTTTTTGCGCAGGTCAGGCTGATTGCATAAAAGCTAACCGTTTTGTCATGGGTTTGACAGACAGGCATGCAGCCACTAGATATGAGACTCGGGTTTGGCCTAACGGAGTTGACTATGGATAGCATTGAAGACGATATTTCTGAATATTTTGAGCAGGTAGTGAAAGAAGAAAAAGAACTGGATCATGATGGTGAAGTCAGTTCCTGGATGCGCGAAGTGGGCAAAGATGACAAAAGCATGTTCGGCATCTGTGCAGTCAGCACTCGGGGTAAGGTGAAAGAGGGAGCGAATACCACGGAGAAGTTTCCGTTAGAGAGTGTTTCTAAAGCCCTTTCATTTGCCCTTGCTCTGGAAGATGTGGGCGCTGATAAAGTATTTGAACATGTGGGCAAAGAGCCCCGGGGCGATTCATTTAATTCTGTTGCTGCGGTAGAAAATGAACAGCCGGGCATTCCTTCCAATCCTATGATTAACGCGGGCGCCATTGTTTGCACGTCTTTGATTAAAGGACGCAACGGTGAAGAGCGGTACACCCGTTTGCGGGATTTTATCCGTAAACTGGCCGGTAATGATCAGCTGGATTATAACCACGAGATGTTTGCAGCTGAAGAAAAAGACTTAAATCGTGCCTTGTTCTATTTTATGCGTAGTCACGACATTGTGTCTGGTAGCGAAGAAGACAGCCTGCTGCCTTATATGAAACAAACCTCCATCGAGATGAACTGTGTTGATCTGGCTCGTATTGCGGCAGTTTTGGCGAACGCTGGCAAAGCGCCGGGTTCGGACGAACAACTGATTAGCCCTGAAAACCTGCGCATTGTGCTCACCTTAATGTTTACCACTGGTATATACGAGGCCTCAGGTGCCTATGCGGTGGATGTGGGCATACCTTCCAAAAGCGGTATTTCAGGCGCCATTCTGGCCGTGGTACCCGGGCGTATGGGGTTAAGCACTATAGGGCCTGCACTCGATGAAAGCGGTAATAGCATTGCCGGTGTGCGGATGCTGGGAAAACTGGCGCAGCGTTGGCACCTGGGCAGTTTTGCTTAAGCTGGATACAGCTGAATAAAATTATGAACGGGCAGGGCCGGAGACCATAGATATCCCTGGCCCTGGTCGCAGCCTAAGCTAATTAATAGCTCTCTGGTTGCTTCATCTTCTATGCCTTCGGCGATGGTTTCCAGGCCCAGAGCCCGGCTCATATTGACGATCGCGGCAACCAGAGACTGGTCCCGTTCTGATGTGGACAGATTGCAAATGAATGCACGGTCAATTTTAAGCACGGAGGCGTGAAAATTTTGTAAGTGGCGTAGGTTCGAATAGCCGGTACCGAAGTCATCAATGCTGAATGAAAACCCCTTTTCATTCAAAGTGTCGAGCTGTTTTTGGACACTAAAGGTGTCGCTTAGCAGCAGTGACTCTGTCAGTTCGAGTTCGATTTTATCAGCATCCAGATGGTACTTTTCAGCTTGCTCCGTTAACTGAGACACCAGGTTGTCATCGCGAAATTGAATAGCCGAAATATTAATAGCTACCGGAATCTGTTGACCAATAACCTGTTTCCATTCGGCGATTTGGGCAAAGGTTCTTTCAATTACCCAATTACCTAACTCAATAATTAAACCACTGCGCTCGGCCAGCGGAATAAACTGATCCGGTGGGATGATCGAGCCGTCTGCCTGCGGCCAGCGTAAAAGTACTTCTGCACCAATAATCTGGCCTGATTTGAGCTGGTATTTGGGCTGGAAATAGAGTTCGAATTCCTGGTTCTCAATAGCATCTCTGAGCTGCTGCAGTAATGAAAAATTAGTGTTCTGTAATTTTATTAAATCACTACGATAGTGGCGCACTGCATTTCGACCTGCCGCTTTAGCCAGTAGCATAGCAGTGTCAGCCTGACGCACTAGCTGGTGAAGTTCGAGTCCATGCTCAGGAGCTATAGAGAAACCAATAGAGGCAGAGATATCAATACGTTGCTGATTGATTGAAAAAGGTGATTTTATTTCCGTCAAGGCCTTCTGACACCAGTCTTCGATTTCCTCATAAGGGTCTGATACGGGCATCAGCAACATAAATTCATCGGCGTTAAAACGGCTGAGTATAGTTCCTTCTGCGGTCAGTGTTTTAAGACGCTGGCCCACGTGATGCAGCAGAATATCGCCCACCTGATGTCCTAAGGCATCGTTTATGGTTTTAAAGTTATCCAGATTAATAATAACCACCGCCAACTGGTGTTTTTCTGCCTGGCACTGGTCGAGCAAGTGTGGATAAGCATTTTCACTGTAAATACGATTATGGAGCCCGGTTACGCTGTCTTCCATGGCCAGACGTTGCAAGGCTTGTTGGTTGTCGTGGACTCTTTTGTTTTCTTTGCGTAAGGACTTGAGCATACGCTGAGTGTCATGGGTCACCAGAAAAATACCCAGGCCCGTGAGGACCATTATGACCACAATGTGAACGGCGTGATTCCAGGTAGTATCAAAAGAAGTGGTTTGAATAATGCCTTCTATGGCGAGGTACACCAGAATCAGACTGTAACTGGCGATAAAAATCGTCAGACTAATAAGTAGCGTGCGATTACCATAAAGAGCAGCAAAGACCAGAATGCCTGGGTAGGCCAGAATTGAAATATCATGAATGCCAGTGCTTCGGGTGGCCAGTATCGACATAATAATAGCCAATGGCCAGAGGAAAAAGCCGGCAGCGAGCGTTGGTTTATTTATATAGGCCAGATAAAAGGCAATGACAGAAGTGAAAACGGGTAAGCTGATCCAGAAAGCAACGATAGCCTGCTCGGCAACCAGAGCGGCTACCAGCATGCCAATTAAACTAATACCAATAATTTGCAGTAAACGAAAGCGGCTGAATTGTTGACGGGTATCTAAATAACTTATCATTAACTGCGTAAGCCCTGAATAAAAAACCGTTTTAGTATACTGAGTCCTGACAAAAAGAACATATGACAGAGATCACTTTTATAACAAAAAGTCAGCGCGGACAGCTGTTTGCTGATTGTTTGTACAGTTTGTGGTAAATAATTCATTCCACTTTTCATTATGTACCTGTGTCTTATTATGCACTTTTTCCGCATGACTAAGTTCGCCGGCTAACTCATTCAGGTAGGTTTGCCAGCGTGGCTCTGAACTTAAATCACGCATACGCATAAGCTGAGTTTTGAGCTCGGCATGGGTGGTTCGCCATTCTGCAATTTGAGGCTGAATATGAGTCTGATAATGCAGGTGCACCCTCTGTAGCTGTTCTTTATCAACACAGGTCGATTTATTAATCGCTTCTTCAAGCTGTTGGTTTAAAGAAGATATCCAGGCTAGTGCTTGTTGTTGAGTGCGCCAGAAGCGAGGCAGGTAATCAGATTGATTAAGAACACGAAAATGTTTTCTATAATCTTCTAGCGGGACCTTTACCTCGGGGTTTGCATGGACTTTCTCAAAGGTATCCGCCAGATAAGTCAGGGCATCCAGTGAGCTTTGAGCGTCCGGGTGAGGCGCTGGAGGCAGGGGGGAAGAATGGGCCCGTAATGCGCTACGAAGTTCCTCACTGTTGGTTAACACTCGTTCAATCCATTGTGGCAGGACTTCAACCTTATGGGTTATGGCTTCCGTTAGCGCCTCATTTAGTCTGGGATTGTCGCCGACGGAGCCTTGACGACATTCCTTTAGTGCCTGCATAAGATCAATTTCATAATAAAGGCGGGCGCTAGGGCTGCGCAGCCGGCCTAAAGCGCTGTTACGCTCAGCTATGAGGGCGCCGGCACGGCAGCGATCCAGACGCATGCTGTCCAGTAGCGATATTGAAGCTTCGTCAATAGGTGAGCGTAGTGTGTTAGCACGTGGCATCACTGGCATAGGTTGCGGGTCTACGGGCAGTGGTTGCTGTTCCAGCGCCTGACTTAACTGTGCCTGGTATTCTGCAAAAAGCTGTTCGGTTTGATTAGCAGGAGAACAGCCGCTTACTATGAACAGACCCGCTAAGAGCGGACCTATAACAGAGAATAGAGGCTTTCCCGTGTGGCTAAAACTAGCTACACTAGACACCCTTTTAAAACTTGGTTTCAATTGAGGTTGCATCATGTTCACAGGCATTGTCCAGACTAAAGCCAAGGTTAACGCTATTCAGGATAAGGAGCAATTTCGTCACCTTATACTTGAGACTGAACCCAAACATCTTAAAGACCTTGAAATTGGTGCCAGTATCGCGATTAATGGTTGTTGCCTGACCGTGGTTGATTTTGAAAGCCAGGGGTTGGTTCACTTTGATGTCATTGATGAAACTTTGCGTTTAACCAACTTAGGTCAGCTAAACCCTGGCGATCGGGTGAACTTTGAACGCTCTCTGACCGTGGGCCGTGAATTGGGCGGGCATATAGTATCGGGCCATGTGCATTGCACCGCGGAAGTAACGCAGCGCGTGGACAGCGCCAACAACTGTCGTATGTTCCTTAAAGTCCCGCCTGAGTGGATGGAGTTCATTCTGGTGAAAGGTTTTGTTGCTGTCGATGGGGCGAGTCTCACGGTTGGTGAAACTACAGATGAAGGGTTCTGGTTGCACCTGATCCCCGAAACGCTGGGTGTTACCACACTGGGTGAAGCTGCCCCTGGCAGTTTGCTTAATATTGAGGCGGACCAGCAAACCATGGCCATTGTCGCCACTGTAAAAAGAGTATTGGCACAGCAACAGGCTCAATAATACTGTTCATCGTCCGCATCCACTTTCAGGTGCAGTTTTCCATCGCCGACATCGCGGTGCATGCGGACATGAATGTCGCCTCCACAAGCAGGACATTCATCCTGATAATCCTGTTCTTCTTCTGAAATATCAACATCAAGATGAATACTGTGTCCGCAATGGGGGCAGTGCACTATTGTATCTCGTACCTTAGAGGTGTCAGACATAGGGACTCCTATAAACTTGGTAAAGTTAAAGTCTGGATTCCTCCAAAGTGTAGCAAGGCAGAAGCGTTTTAGCGTAGGAAGAGCAACGCAATTCCGAGAAGTGCCAGCAGGGTACCCGTTAAGGCCCGGGCAGAGACTCCTCTCCCGTAAAGCATATTAATGGCGATCATAAATAAAGGCGCAGTTGCCAGCAATGTCTGTGCTATTCCCGGAGTTACATAAGCGATAGCTATTTGTTGCAGCCATATCGCCAGAAAAGTACCCATAAAAATAGCGCTCATTAAAGGCAGAACACGGGTTTTACGTACCTGTCCCCAAGTGCTTTTAAAAAGCCGTGGTGCAAAAATAAGAAGGCCGGCGGTTAACGCCAGGGTGCCGCCGCCCAGTCGAATCAGTGCTGCCTGCATGGCATTCACTTCAAAGGACTGCAACGCATGGAACGCCATGACCAGCCCGCTGGCCTGGCACCAGGCTGCGGTGACAGCAAAGGCTAAGCCGCTACGACTGAGCTGTCCTGGCACTTCAACGGACGTCATGCGTTTTTCGGTAAGTACAAAAATGACGCCGGCAATAACAGTGAAGGCGGCTATGATTTCTAGCAGCGTTAAGATTTCCCCCAAAAACACCCAGGCAATAACGGCGGCCAGCGGCGGTGCCAGATATTCCAGTAAAATAGTATGCCAGGGCCCGAGGCGACGCAGAGCAGCAAAATAACAGGTATCGCCAATAGTAATGCCAATGACGCCGCTGAGTAGTAACAACCAGAGTGCAGGCGACGAAGGGTCCAGCGGCAACTGATGACCAAATAGAAGCAGACTGATAAGTAATAAAGGGCACGCGACCATGCCTTTGACCAGGTTTAATTGGGCGGCACTCAGGTGCAGGCTGCTGCGATTGTAGAGCAGCGTAGCTAAGGCCCAGAAAAGGGCGGCGCTTAATGCGGCCAGCTGGCCGATTAAAAGGGTCATTTTCATCCGCTTCAGGTAACAAAGGTGGCCTAGCTTACCTAAGGCGCAATCGGCATGCCAGCAGCGTTGCGTGAAAAGGCTATTTTCGTTATAGTTTGCCCAGCTTCATGGTACGAAGCCCTCATTTTATATACCCATGCACGTGGCACTTGGTAGGTGTCACCACTGTGAAAGGAACTAACATGCCTGTAATTACACTTCCCGACGGTAGTAAACGCGAATTTGATCGTCCTGTTTCTGTTCTTGATATCGCTATGGACATTGGTCCTGGCCTGGCTAAAGCCACAGTTGCCGGCCGTGTGGATGGTCATTTGGTCGACGCCACCGACCCGATTGAACATGACGCCCGCGTTGAAATCATCACCCCGAAGAATCATGAAGGGGTGGAGATTATCCGTCACTCCTGTGCGCATTTGTTAGGCCATGCCATTAAGCAGCTATGGCCAGATACCAAAATGGCAATAGGTCCTACCATAGACAATGGCTTTTATTACGATGTGGACATTGATCAGCCGTTAAGCCAGGAAGACTTAGACGCTATTGAAGCCCGTATGAAGCAGCTGGCTAAAACTGAATACGATGTGGTTAAGAAAACAGTTAGCTGGGAAGAAGCCCGGGAAACCTTTGTTGAGCGCAGCGAACCTTATAAAGTAGAGATTCTGGACGAAAACATTCAACGCGATGATCGTCCGGGGTTATATCACCACGAAGAATATGTCGATATGTGCCGCGGTCCGCACGTACCTAACATGCGTTTTTGTAAACACTTCAAGGTGATGAAAGTAGCCGGCGCTTATTGGCGCGGCGATTCTGACAACAAGATGCTACAGCGTATTTATGGTACGGCCTGGAGCGACAAGAAAGAGCTTAAGGCGTACCTGACACGTTTAGAAGAAGCCGAAAAGCGTGATCACCGTAAAATTGGTAAAGCACAGGATTTATTCCACTGGCAGGAAGAAGCCCCTGGCATGGTATTCTGGCATCACAACGGCTGGACCATTTTCCAGGAGCTGGAAAAATTCATTCGTGAAAAGCTGTGGGAATATGACTACGACGAAGTCAAAGGTCCTTTAATGATGGACCGGGTGTTGTGGGAAAAATCAGGCCACTGGGAAAAGTTTGGTGATTTGATGTTTACCACTCATTCTGAAGCCCGCGACTATGCGATTAAACCTATGAACTGCCCAGGGCATGTGCAGATATTCAATCAGGGTTTGAAGTCCTACCGTGATTTGCCGTTGCGTATGGCTGAGTTTGGTTGCTGTCACCGTAATGAACCTTCGGGCGCTCTGCATGGCCTGATGCGGGTTCGTGGTTTCACCCAGGACGACGCCCACGTATTCTGTACTGAAGCTCAGATCCAGGACGAAGTAGCCGCCTGTATTCGTATGGTGTACGAGACTTATGAAGCCTTTGGTTTCGACAATGTAGATGTCAAACTCTCGACCCGCCCGGAGAAGCGTCTGGGCGATGATGCCATGTGGGACCGCGCCGAAACGGCGCTGGCCCAGGCACTGAAGAGTCATGATATTGAATTTGACTATCTGCCAGGCGAGGGCGCTTTTTATGGGCCTAAGATCGAATTTACACTCTTTGATTGTTTAGGTCGCCACTGGCAATGCGGTACTATCCAGCTAGACTTTGCGTTACCTAATCGTCTGGGCGCAACCTATGTAGGCGAAGATAACGAACGGCATACGCCGGTTATGATTCACCGGGCTATTTTAGGTTCGCTGGAACGTTTTATGGGTATTCTGATAGAAGAATATGCGGGTCTGTTCCCAACCTGGCTGTCACCGACCCAGGTTGTAGTGATGAATATCACCGATAAACAGTCCGAATATGCAAAGAAAGTGGTCACAGAGCTTAAAAAGAAAGGATTTCGCGTGACGGCTGACTTGCGAAATGAGAAGATAGGCTTTAAAATTCGCGAACATACATTACAGCGTGTACCTTATTTGGTCGTTGTCGGTGATAAAGAAGTCGAAAACGGCGAATTAGCGGTGCGTACCCGTAAAGGCGATGATCTGGGCACATTCAGCATCGAAGACTTTACCGCGCATTTAGCAGAAGATGTAAATACACGTAAGTTATCTTAAATCCTGTTTGGAGGAATACACAATTAAAGGCGGAAAAAGAGGCCAGAAGGTCGATAAAACCCGAATTAATGATGACATCACAGCCCCTGAAATTCGTTTAATCGATTTAGAGGGTGAGCAAGCTGGCATCGTAAGTTTGAACGAAGCACTAGACGCTGCAGCAGAAGCGGGGGTAGACCTCGTCGAGATCAGTCCTAATGCAGAACCGCCAGTGTGTCGCGTAATGGATTACGGTAAGTTCCTGTACGAAAAAAGCAAGGAACAGAAAGAGGCGAAGAAGAAGCAAAAACAGATTCAGGTTAAGGAAGTTAAATTCCGGCCTGGAACTGATGAAGGCGATTACCAGGTAAAACTGCGCAACCTGCGTCGCTTTCTTGAGGGTGGTGACAAAACAAAAGTCACTATACGTTTCCGTGGCCGGGAAATGGCACATCAGGAACTGGGTACTGAGCTGTTGGAACGGGTCAAAACTGACCTTGAAGACATTGCTTTGTGCGAGTTCTTCCCTCGCCGGGCTGAAGGTCGCCAGATGATTATGGTGCTGGCACCTAATAAGAAGTGATTGTGGTCTTCAAGTAAGGGTGGCTGTTTACAGCTGCCTTTCACCCTGTCACACATTTAAATATGTTACCCCAGTAGGGGATACAATGCGGAGTTTTAGCAATGCCTAAAATGAAATCTGTAAAAAGCGCTAGCAAGCGTTTCAAGAAAACTGCTTCAGGTGGTTTTAAGTGCAAGCAGTCTCACCTGCGTCACATACTGACCAAAAAGAGCTCTAAGCGTAAGCGTCACCTGCGTGCCAAGTCCATGGTACACCAGAATGATAAAGCCCTAGTTGTTCGTATGTTGCCGTACGCATAAGTCGTACGAAAGAGGAGAGATAAAGCATGGCACGAGTAAAACGTGGTGTCGTCGCGCGAGCGCGTCACAAGAAAATACTGAAGCAAGCGAAAGGTTATTATGGTGCACGTAGTCGTGTTTTCCGTGTAGCAAAACAGGCTGTCACGAAAGCAGGTCAATACGCATACCGTGACCGTCGTGTGAAGAAACGCACATTCCGCCAACTGTGGATTGTTCGTATCAACGCTGCGGCGCGTCAAAGTGGTTTATCTTACAGCCGTTTCATTAATGGTCTGAAGAAAGCTTCTGTAGAAATCGATCGTAAAATTCTGGCTGATATCGCGGTTCATGACCAGGCAGGTTTTGCTGCTCTGGTTGCGAAAGCTAAAGAAGGTCTGGCGTAAGCTAGTCACTCTCGCGAGTATCGCATTCAGAATGATTAAGGGAGCCTCACGGCTCCCTTTTTTGTGCACTTTCAGGTATCATTGCCGCTTTCATTTTATGAACTGAATTTACGCTGGCCGAGGCGTGCCAGTTGCCGGTTGAAACACCAGATGGTTGAGGGAAATCATGCAGTTAAACGAGATATTGGCGCAAGCCAAAACAGCGGTTGCTGAGGCGCAGTCGCCCGCCGCGCTCGACGAAGTACGGGTCAATTATATGGGCAAGAAAGGCCTGTTGACCGAACAGTTGAAGCAATTAGGCAAGTTATCTGCAGAAGAGCGTCCTAAAGCGGGGCAGCTGATTAACCAGGCCAAGCAGGAATTGCAGCAAATTCTGAATGCACGCAATGAAGAACTGAAAAAAGCCGAGCTGGATCAAAAGCTTGCTGCGGAGCGCATTGATGTGACCCTGACCGGGCGTCGATCTGAAACTGGTGCTTTGCATCCGGTAACCCGGACCATTCAGCGTATTGAAGATTACTTTGGTCAGTTAGGCTTTTCTGTTAAAGAAGGGCCTGAAGTGGAAGATGATTTCCACAATTTTGATGCTTTGAATATCCCTGCCCAGCATCCGGCGCGGGCGGATCATGATACTTTTTATTTTACCCCAACCACCATGTTACGCACCCAGACTTCCGGCGTGCAGATACGGACCATGGAAACGGAGCAACCGCCGTTACGTATTATTTCGCCTGGCCGTGTTTATCGTAATGATTACGATCAAACGCACACCCCGATGTTCCATCAGGTCGAGGGTTTGATGGTCGATACCGATGTCAGCTTTACTGAGCTGAAGGGCATACTGCATGATTTCCTGCATCACTTCTTTGAAGAAGATCTGGAAATTCGCTTCCGTCCTTCTTATTTCCCATTCACTGAACCTTCAGCTGAAGTCGACGTGCGTCGCGCGGGTGGCAGTTGGTTGGAAGTATTGGGATGCGGCATGGTGCACCCGAATGTACTGAAATCTGTTGGTATAGACAGCGAAAAATACACAGGTTTTGCCTTTGGCATGGGCGTCGAGCGTTTAACTATGCTGCGCTACGGTGTAAGTGACCTGCGTGCATTTTTTGAAAATGATCTTCGTTTCCTCAAGCAGTTTAAATAAGGACCAGCAAACATGAAATTCAGTGAACAATGGCTACGTGAGTGGGTCAGCCCTGAGTTAACCAGTGACGAGCTGGCAGAACAATTGAGCATGGCTGGTCTGGAAGTGGACGAAGTGGCGCCGGTAGCAGCCAATTTTGAAGGCGTAGTAGTCGGTGAAGTGGTTGAATGTGGTCAACACCCAGATGCCGATAAATTGCAGGTAACCAAAGTAGATGCCGGCACTGGTGAGTTATTGGATATTGTCTGTGGCGCGTCGAATTGCCGCCTGGGCATTAAAGTAGCAGTGGCGAAAGTAGGCGCGGTGTTGCCTGGCGACTTCAAAATCAAAAAAGCCAAACTACGTGGCATGCCGTCGCACGGTATGTTGTGTTCCGGCTCAGAGCTGGGCATGGAAGATGATACCGATGGCATTCTTGTATTACCTTTGGACGCGCCTGTAGGTAAAGATTATCGCGAATGGCTGGGCCTGGATGATAAAAGCCTGGATGTCGATTTAACACCTAACCGCGCTGATTGCCTGGGAATCAAAGGCATAGCCCGTGAAGTCGGGGTGTTAAATAACCTTGATGTAACTGCACCGCAAATAACCGCTGTGAACCCAGGTATTCAGGATGCGCTGGAAGTTACTTTAGAGGCACCAGCTGCCTGTCCACGTTACCTGGGCCGTGTGGTCCGTGGTATCGATGTCAGCAAACCAACGCCCTTGTGGATGAAAGAACGCCTGCGTCGCAGTGGCGTGCGTTCTATTGACGCTGTTGTAGATATTACCAACTACGTACTGCTGGAACTGGGTCATCCGATGCATGCCTTTGACTTACAGTCGTTGCAGGGCAATATTGTGGTGCGCATGGCCAAACCTGGCGAATCCCTTACGTTGCTGGATGGCCAGGAAGTCAGCTTAAGCGAAGACATCCTGGTGATTGCCGACGAACAAAAAGCACTGGCGATGGCGGGCATTTTTGGTGGTGAAAACAGCGGTGTGAATAAAGACAGCAAGGACATCTTCCTTGAGAGCGCTTTCTTTGCACCTGATGCCATAATGGGCCGAGCACGACGTTTTGGCTTGCATACTGATGCGTCTCATCGTTATGAGCGGGGCGTGGATCCTGAGCTGCAAGCGCAGGCTATGGAACGCGCCACAGCCTTATTGATTGAGATCTGTGGTGGCGAAGCCGGCCCGGTAACCGAAGCCGTCTCAGCACAACACTTACCTAAGCCGGCTCAGGTAACACTGCGCCGTGAACGTTTAGCCAAAGTGCTGGGCGTAGTGGTAAAAGATGCTCAGGTCACTGAAATTCTGCAGCGTTCAGGTTTTGCTGTGACTGAACAAAATGACGGTTGGCAGGTTGAAGTACCTACCTATCGTTTTGATATCACTATTGAAGAAGATTTAATTGAAGAAGTGGCACGGGTGTATGGTTACAACAATATACCTACGGTCGCTCCGGTAGCTGAACTGCGTATGCAACGCACACCTGAAGCGAACCTCAGCATTCGTGATATTGAGCGCACTTTGATGGCCCAGGGCTACCAGGAAGCTATTACTTATAGTTTCGTCGATCCTAAACACCAGGCGGCGTTGTTTCCGGATCAGGCCACCTTAACGCTGCCGCATCCGATTTCTATTGAAATGTCCTCCATGCGTCTGAGTCTGTGGCCAGGCCTTTTGAATGCAGTTGGGTATAACCAGAAGCGTCAACAAGCCAGTGTGCGTTTGTTTGAAACCGGACTGCGCTTTACGCCCGATGAACAGGCTGAAAATGGCGTTCGCCAGGAAGCGGTCGTAGCTGGGATTATAGCGGGTAGCGTACAAGGCGAACACTGGGCGGATGGTGAGCAGGCGGTGGACTTTTATGACGCTAAAGGTCATGTCGAAAGTCTATTGTCTCTGACGGCGCGTAAACAGGATTTCCGTTTTGTCAGCAGCGAGCACTCTGCTTTGCACCCAGGACAAAGCGCAGCCATATTTCTCGGTGAACAGCTAGTTGGTTACGTGGGCTCGCTGCATCCGCAGTTTAGTAAAACCTTTGGTGTGAAAGGCCGGGTGTTTGTATTTGAACTCACGCTTGAGGCTTTGCAGCAGCGTATAATTCCGAAAGCTGGCAAGATATCTCGGTATCCTTCCATACGCAGAGACCTGGCGATTCTGGTTGATGAGCAAGTTTCTGCGGGGGAAATCCTTGTTGTTATTGATAAATTTGGCGAAAACCGCTTGGTTGACCTAAACTTGTTTGACGTATACCAAGGTGAAAATACGCCGGCAGGTAAGAAGAGTCTGGCACTTTCTATGACACTGCAGGATACCGAACGGACACTGGAAGAGCAGGAAGTGAATCAGTTCGTAAGCGACGTTGTAGAATTGATGCAACAGGAATTTGATGCAGTATTACGGGATGGCTAATATGGCACTGACAAAGGCAGAAATTGCAGAACACTTGTTTGATAAAGTGGGTATAAGTAAGAAAGAAGCCAAAGAACTGGTCGAGCTTTTTTTTGAAGAAATACGAGATGCTTTAGAGAGCGGCGAACAGGTTAAGTTGTCGGGATTTGGAAACTTTGAGCTTAGGGACAAAGCTGAACGCCCTGGGCGCAATCCGAAAACTGGCGAAGATATTCCAATTTCTGCCCGTCGGGTAGTCACCTTCCGGCCGGGACAAAAATTAAAGGTTAGGGTGGAAGACGCCAAAGCGAAGTAATTATAAGCAATAAAAAACCGACCTTGGGTCGGTTTTTTATTCTGATTTGGCGCTTTTTTCAGCGGAAAAAGATACTGCTGAATGGGTTTAACAGTCGACTTAGACCTGATGTGAAATGCAAGGGTTGGTCCATAACAGCCAGCGTCAGGCAGTCTTCATCTGAAGTTTGCGGTGTATGCTGACGTGAACCGTCGAGTAAAATAAAGTCACCGTCTGTATAGCTGTCAAACTCATCATTAAAGCGACCATTGATAACCAGCGTTGCTTCCATACCTTTGTGGGTATGTTCAGGAACACCACTGTGCTCTGCCATATAAATTAAATTGGTGGTTTCTTCCGTGCTCAGATTAAGCGGCGCACGCCATAATTTACCCACCATTTTATTCCAGGGGCCAATGCGATCCCGTTGGCGGGCGAGGGCGCGGGGTAAATGAAACTGCTTGCCTTCCAGGGTAATCAAGCCGGCGGACTCATTATCAGCCTCGCTGCTTTGCTCGATAACAGGTTCCTGCGAGTTAAAAATGGCTTCCAGCATCATTTGGCTGTCTGCAGAACCCAGATTGGCCGGCGTTGCTAACATTTGCTCGGCCAGTTCCTGTTCAAGTTCAGATACTATGTGCTGACAACGCGGGCACATGTCTATGTGGGTAGCCACAATAAGGCTCAGTGCCGGGCTTAAGGTACCGCTGACAAAGCTGTTCAGCATGGCTTCTGATGGGTGCGATTTAATCATTCTACAATCAACTCTTTCAGCTTACGCAGGGCCAGTCGGGTCCGGGATTTAACGGTTCCCAGTGGTATACCTAATGAGTCAGAAACTTCCTGTTGTGACTTGCCTTCTATATAAATCTTTTCAATAACCGTGCGCTGAGCATCTGGTAACTGGTTGTAATAACCACCAATCTGTTGCATCAATACACTGCGATCAAGTGAATATTCGTCTTCTGAATTATCAGCAGGATCAGATAGCACTGGCCATAGTTCATCAGCACTTATTTCATCGCGACGGTGTTTGTTTTTGCGCAGCAAGTCAAAACGAATATTACGCGCAATAGTGAAAATCCAGGTCGTAGGAGAACCCTTGTCAGCTTTAAACAAATGCGCTTTGTGCCATACGTTAGTCATCGTCTCCTGAACCAAATCAGAGGCGTTTTGTTCATTACCAAATTGACGGGAGCCATAAGCCAGTAACTTAGGTGCGTAATGGCGAAACAGCTCGCTAAATGCTTGACGACTACGTTCATTTGCAACGGTAGCTAACAAGCCAGCAAGGTACTCCACGTCAGTAGACTGAGTCGTTTTCATAACGGGTCTTGGCGCTTCTTTTTTGGTTTCTAACTGCATATCAGTATAAGCCTGTTGACTACGTACTCAAAGTATTTAGCGTGTTTATATTTATAGAACGCGATAGCAACGTAAAAGGATCATTCCACCAGCTGACGAATAAAATCTTTGACCGGCTGTGTCTGCTGGTTCGCCAGCAGCTCCTGTTTCTTTTCCGGTTCCAAAGGTAAAATTTCCAGCCAACGCTGACATATCCAGGGCTCGTCATCAAAGCGCGTTTCCGGATACATCTGAGAAATCTCCGGGTAGGCTTCAAACACCTCCTGCAGGCGTTGCTGCAGCAGTACGTCTTGATCACTAACGGGTGACGAAGACCACTCCTCTTTTAAAATAACCTGACCACGATGCAAGCCGTCTTTTTCGCTATTCACCGATTTAATTTCAAAAAGCTGTTCACCAGCGACGGTAATGCCAAGCATGCCATCGGGTAATGACTCGAAGTCCACTACATTAACCAAGGTACCTATGGGGAGTATATGAGAGTTGTTTTCAGTTTGTCCTTTAGGATCTAACATGCAAATGCCAAAACTTTTTTGCTCGGCAAGCGATTCTTTCACCATTCTAATGTAACGTTGTTCGAAAATGCGCAATTTCATTCTGCCTCCGGGCAATACATGGGAGGTCAGTGGAAATAAAGCTATTGCTGTCTCTTTAAATGGTGTCATAGTTTTACTTCTTACGTTTATGAACCTGTTGCATAGACTACGCGTACTAGAGTTGTCTGGATCTATGATTAAGTGAGATCTGGGTTGAAAATTAAACCTATTTTTCGAAATATTTAATGCTGAGCGGAGTTCTGAGTGATAAAAGTTGGAATAAGTTCTTGTTTATTAGGACAAAAAGTTAGATTCGACGGTGGCCATAAGCGTTCGTCATTCTGCGATGATGAATTGGGCCGACATGTACACTTTGTACCTTACTGCCCGGAAGTGGGCATTGGTCTGTCGGTTCCGCGACCTACTATAAGGCTTGAAGGAGAGGGGGACACAGACTCACCGCGGGCGGTTATCCCTAAAACGGGGCAGGATATCACTGTAGAGTTAGCCGACTTTGCGGATCAACGACAAACTCAACTTGCTGAGTTAAGCGGTTATGTACTCTGCGCTAAATCACCAAGTTGCGGTATGGAACGCGTTCGCGTGTATCAGCCCGATAGCAACATGAATAGTAAAGAGGGCATGGGTATTTTTGCTGCCCGATTGCGTCAGCTGATGCCAGCATTACCGCTGGAAGAAGATGGCCGCCTGAACGACCCTTTACTGCGCGAAAACTTTATCTTGCGGCTTTATGTATATAACGCCTGGCAGCGTTTGCCTCAGCCGCTACAATCCGCCGATTTGCACCAATTCCATGCGTCGCAGAAATTCACGCTGCTTGCTCATAACCAACCAGTGTATCGTCGGCTGGGCCGTGAACTTGCGCAACAGAAACGAATAACGGCTGAATTTAAGACTTATTATATTGAAACTCTGATGGACGCGCTGTCGCAGCCTGCTAGCAAGAAAAACCATACGAACGTGCTGCAACACATTCAGGGCTTTTTTAAAGATCAGCTCGACAGTGATGAAAAAGAAGAGCTAGCCAGCCTTATTCTTGAGTACAGAGAGGGACAGCAACCTTTAATGGTGCCACTTACGCTGATTAAACATTATCTGAAAAAGCATCCGGATGATTATTTGCTGCAGCAATCCTATCTTTCGCCCTATCCGAATGACCTTAAATTAAGATACGGGCTTTAATATGACAGCGGTAGTATGGTTTCGCCAGGATTTAAGAATTGCTGACAATGATGCCTTGCATCAGGCCTGTGCCAATCACGAGCAGGTAGTTGCGGTATTTACAATCACCGAAAAACAGTGGCAAGAGCATGATTGGGCCCCTATAAAGCGTGATTTACTGCAGCGGCAACTGAATTATCTGCAACAGGATTTGGCTGAAAAGGGCGTTCCTTTAGTCATACTGAGCTGCGATTACTTCCGCCAGTTGCCAGCCGAACTGCTGCAATTGTGTCAGAAGAGGGGAGCTGCAGCGCTTTATGCAAACAGAGACTATCCTTTACATGAAGTGCGTCGTGACCGGGCCGTGAATGCCTGGTTACAGCGCCATGGCATGGAATGCCACTGGTTTGACAGTAATCTGTTGGTTAAACCGGGTCAGGTAAAAACACTCAACGGTACCTATTATAAAAAGTTCACGCCTTTTTTTAAGGCCTGGTTAAAGGTGTTAGATGCGGATGGCATCGATGCCCCGCAATCGTTGGCAGGGCAGAGACCTAAGATTAATAATGTGCACAGCATTGAACTCGCTGGTGAGAAGAAAAACAGTGCAGCCTGGGCAGGCAGCGAGCATGTGGTAAGAGATAGATTGAGCCGTTTTCTGCGTGAAGAGGTTAATCAGTATAAGACCAGTCGTGACGTGCCAGCGCTGGATGCAACTTCCCGTCTGTCACCTTTCTGGGAGTTAGGAGTGATTGCTCCGCGAGCCGCAGCGCGGTTGTTGCAGTCACAATCTCCGGATTTTCCTTACGGACTTAATGAAGGACCTCATACCTGGCTTAGCGAACTGGCCTGGCGCGAGTTTTATCAGCATTTAATGTGGCATGTGCCAAAGCTTTCTTATGGCCAGGCGTTTCAGGAGTATACCGAAGCGTATCCGTGGCGCCATGATCAGAGTGATTTTAAACGCTGGACTGAAGGTCGAACGGGTTTTCCTATTGTGGATGCAGGTATGCGGCAACTATTACAGGAAGGCTGGATGCACAATAGAGTGCGTATGATAGTTGCTAACTTTTTGTGTAAGGATTTGCATATTGACTGGCGCTGGGGCGAACGCTACTTCATGCAGCAGTTAATTGACGGTAGCTTTGCCGCTAATAACGGTGGCTGGCAGTGGAGTGCTTCGACTGGTACTGATGCGGTGCCGTATTTCCGCGTTTTTAACCCGACCCGTCAAAGCCAGCAGGTTGATCCTGATGGTCAGTACATCCGTAAATGGGTTAAAGAGTTGGAACAGGTCCCGGTTAAACATATTCACGCCCCATCTGAATACTTAAGGGCGCGTGGAGAGACCGATTATCCTTTACCCATGGTCGAGCATAAAGACGCTCGAGAGCGTTTTATCTCTACATTCAAAGGGTTGAAAAATGAAAAATAAAGAACTATTGAGCGCACTGAAAGAGTTTTATGAAGAGATGGATAAAGGCAAGTTAAACGAGCTGGATAAATTCTACCATAAAGATGTTATTTTTCGCGATCCCGTGCAGCAGGTCGACGGCCTCAAAGACCTTGAAAGCTATCTCGCGCACAGCATGGAGAATATCGATTATTGTCGTTTTGCCTTTGAAGACGAAGTTATCGGTGATGACAGCGCTTTTTTAAGCTGGCAGATGCGCTTTGCGCATCCCAAAATAATGGACGGCGCTGAAATTGTAGTGCCTGGCGTTACCCATATTATTTTTGACGACGAAGAGAACAGTATTCGCCAGCATATCGATTATTACGATATGGGCGCTCTGGTTTATGAGCATGTGCCTGTACTGGGCTGGCTCACAGGCAAGGTCAAAAACCGGATGAAGCCCGAATGAAAATACTGATCACGGGCGCGACCTCAGGCATAGGGGCGCAGCTGGTTAAAGACTACAGTGCTGAAGGTCATGAGGTGATCGCCTGTGGCCGCTCTCAGGACAAGTTAGATACCTTAACTCAATCGGTGACCGGTGAGTTGTCGACTTTGCGTTTTGATGTGACGCAGGATTCAGAATGTGAATCTGCACTGCGAGGGCTAACTGGTTTAGACGTTGTCATTCTGAATGCGGGTGTCTGTGAATACATAGATGATGCTCAGCACTTTGAAGCCGCGCTGGTTAAACGGGTTTTTGACGCTAATTTTTTTGGTGTGGTCTATTGCGCCCAGGCTTTGCTTCCTCAACTAGAATCGGGTAGCAAACTGGTGGTTGTGGATAGCATGGCCCGGTTGCTTCCTTTCACCCGGGCTCAGGCTTATGGTGCCAGCAAAGCTGCAGTGCATTATTTTGCTAAAAGCATGCGTGTTGATTTAGCGCCTAAGGGCATTCAGGTACTGAGTGTAACTCCGGGTTTTGTAAAAACACCAATGACCGACGCCAATGATTTTTCCATGCCGATGCGGGTTAGCGTAGAAGAAGCTTCGGCTGCGCTTCGCCGGGGCGTTGCTAAAGGTAAATCCAGTATTTATTTCCCGCGGTTGTTTGGTTGGATCATGCGCTTTTTAAACAAGTTACCTGCCGCTTTACAGGACAGGATATCGAAAAAAATGAAAGAGAAGGACGCTCAATGAAAATTGCCGTTGTCGGAAGTGGTATTTCCGGGCTAACCACTGCTTACCTGTTACACAAAGAGCACGAGGTTGAGGTTTTTGAAGCCAATGATTACATAGGTGGCCATACAGCCACTGTTGATATAGAAGAATCAGATGGCTCTTCTCTGGCCATTGATACTGGTTTTATTGTATTCAATGACCGCACTTACCCCAGGTTTCGTCATTTGATGCGTGAACTGGGGGTTGCCTGGCAGGACGCTGAAATGAGTTTTAGCGTACATAATCCGGATACCGGGCTGGAATACAATGGCCATACCCTGGGCAGCATGTTTGCTCAGAAGCGTAACTATTTCAGACCTTCTTTTTACCGTATGTTGGCAGACATTCTGCGTTTTAATAAAGCGGCTAAAAAAGCCTTGCAGGAAGAGGGCGCCGCCCTGGATGAACGCACGCTGGATGATTTTGTTAATGAATTAAACGTGGGGTCATTGTTTCGGGGCAATTATCTGTACCCTATGTGCGCCGCCATCTGGTCGGCGAGTTTGCAGGAAGCCGCACGTTTTCCTCTTGGTTTCTTCCTGCGCTTCTTTATGAATCATGGCTTACTGAACGTTCAGGACAGGCCCCAATGGGCGGTTATAAAAGGCGGTTCCCGCTCTTATATACCAGCGCTGACGGCGGGTTTTAAAGATAATATTTATCTGAATTGCAGAATACAAAGTATTACGCGTTCTGAGCAGGGCGTGCAACTTCATCTTGGTGATGGAAGCATCCGTGAGTTTGATGAAGTGGTGCTGGCCTGTCACAGTGATCAGGCACTGCAGTTGCTGGCCGACCCCAGTGAAGCTGAGTCCGGTATTTTAGGCGCTATTCCTTATCAGCCTAATGAAGTGGTATTGCACACAGATACTAACTTGCTGCCGAAGCGTCGCGCCGCCTGGGCCAGCTGGAATTATCTGCTACCGAAGGGTGAACATAAAACAGCCCAGTTAAGCTCGGTCACTTACGACATGAATATTCTGCAGAGCCTGGATACGAAGCAGACTTATTGTGTCACTTTGAATAACACCGCTATGATCGACGACAGTAAAATTCTGCGTCGATTTGTTTATCAGCACCCTGTGTATAGTCTGCAATCACTCGCGGCCCGAGCCCGTCGTACTGAAATATGCGGTCAGAACAGGACTCACTTTTGCGGTGCCTATTGGTATAACGGTTTTCATGAAGATGGCGTACACAGCGCTTTTGATGTGGCCCATCGTTTTAACCTGATGCCGAGAGTGGCAGAGTTGGAGCAGGATTGATGAACAGCGCTATTTATCTTGGCAAAGTACGGCATCGCCGCTTTGTGCCGCGGCGCCATGATTTCAATTATGAGCTGGTGCAGTGGTGGTTTGCACTGGATGAACTGGAGCAGGTGAATCGCCAAAGCCGCTGGCTCAGCACTGGCGACAGGTTCGCACCGTTGAGTTTTCGGCCACAAGATTATTTGCGCGGACTGTGGAAGCCGGAGTCGGCGACGCTTACTGAGGCGGTTATTGCAAAGATGTCTGCTTTAGCGGAGACTCCTCTGGCGGGTAAAGTTTATTTTCTCGGCAATATTCGTTGCTGGGGCATGTTTTTTAGCCCCTTAAACTGTTACTTCCTGCAACAGGAAGACGGTTCTTATAGCCATATGATGGCTGAAGTCAGTAATACTCCCTGGCTGGAAAGGCATTATTATCTGGTGGATTTAGCCAACCAGAAACCGACCGACAAAGCTTTTCATGTATCCCCATTTAATCCCATGGACATGCGTTATCAGTGGAAGATAAAACAACCAGGTAAAGCTCAGTTTGTACATATTGAAGCCCACCGTGAGGAGCGTGAATTTGACGCTACTTTGCTGTTATCTCGTGTCGAGCTGAACCAAGAACACATAAAAAGCGTATTAAGAAAACATCCGGTCATGACGTTAAGCATTGTGACCGGAATTTATTGGCAGGCATTAAAGCTGTTTATTAAAAAAGTACCTTTTTATGGTCATCCGCCGGCAAAAAAATAAGTTAATAAACGCGGTGATACAGAGGGAAGTACAGACTGAGGATTTGAAGTATGGCTGAAAGTGAACGAGCGCTAGCGGCTCCAGAGTCAGCAAACTGGTTAGATAAGTTAAGTCGCGAATTGGGGCTTAAAGTACTTGGTTATGCGCAGCATGGCCACCTGACGCTGGTCGAACAGGGTGAAGTCATTGGTGAGTATGGTCATGCCGAAGCAGAACCTCGCGCTCGCATTGAGGTTCATCACCCACGCATGTTTCGCCGTTTCTTATTTGACGGTGACATAGGCGCTGGCGAGTCCTTTACCGACGGTGACTGGAGTAGCCCTGATTTGTTGGCTGTGATTCGTTTCTTTGCGGCGAACCTGCAGGCAATGGATAAAATCAGTGCACGTTTTGGCTGGATTACCTGGCCTTTTCAGAAACTGAGCTATCTGACTCGTGGCAATAATAAAAAGCAGGCACGCAAAAATATCATTTCCCATTATGATCTGGGCAATGATCTCTATACCCGTTTTCTGGACCAGCGCATGCAATATTCCAGCGCTATCTATCCACACCCTCAGGCAAACCTCGAAGAAGCTCAGCAGGAAAAATTGCATCGACTTTGTCAGATGCTGGATTTGCAGCCCGATGACCATCTACTAGAAATAGGCACTGGCTGGGGCGGACTGGCTATTTTTGCCGCGCAGGAATATGGCTGTAAAGTTACTACGACGACGATTTCCGATGCCCAGTTTGATTATGCCAAAGAGCGTGTTGACGCTTTGGGACTGAGCCAGCAAATAACCTTGTTAAAACAGGATTACCGGGATTTGGAAGGGCGTTTTGATAAGCTGGTTTCGGTCGAGATGATTGAAGCCGTGGGTGAGAAGTATTTGCCCGGTTTTTTCCGCAAATGTAGTGATTTATTGAAAGAAAACGGCCGTCTGGTAATTCAGGCTATTACCATTGCTGATCAACGGGCACAGGCTTACAACCGTGATGTTGATTTTATTCAGCGACATATATTTCCTGGTGGCTACCTGCCTTCTATTGAACTAATGAGTCGTTTATTGAAGAGTAAAACCGACCTGGTGCTTCGTGAGTTGGATGATATTGGCCTGGATTATGCGAAAACGCTAAGCGACTGGCGGCAGCGTTTTAACAGTCGTCGCAGTGAATTAAATGGCCTGGGGTATGATGATCGCTTTTTCAGACTGTGGAATTACTACCTTTGTTACTGCGAAGGAGGTTTCAGCGAGCGTCGGGTTAGTGCAGTGCAGTTCACAGCAACTAAACCTGCTGATAAGGGGGCCTTACGAAAACTCACCTCCAACGCCTGATTCACTTCTTTTTATTTGATGTCGTCTGGTTGTCCGCAGTCTGGGGCAGGGAAGACTGGTTATGGGCTACCTCATTAATGGTCGTTGTTTTGTATGCCAGCGCTTATAAATACTTGTGGCAGCAGCGTAAAGCGCTCTTAGTAATCATTACTGTGGGATTGATAGCTGAATATCTTGTGGTCGCCCTGGGCTTGATTACCTTCACGGGCACTGACTATTTACCAGTCTGGCTGGTATTACTGTGGGTGGGCTTTAGCGCGATGGCTCTGGTGGTATTTGGCTGGCTCGGCCAGCGTTATTGGTTAGCCGCTGTGGCCGGCATTATCTTTGGCCCCATTACTTATTTTGCCGGTGTTCGTCTGGGTGCCGCTGAAATGTTAACTAACCCCTGGCTGGTCGGAACTGCTTATTCATTTATCTGGGCATTGTTAATGATGCTCATCCTGTACTTTATTAACAGCGCGAACAAGGAGAGCTTCAAATGACTGGATTAAAGATGGTAGCTGCTGCTCTGGTGTTTGCTGGTGGCCTGGGCGCATTTCCCGCATATGCAAGTCAGTGTACCCCAGAGGTAACTCAGGAACTGACAAAGATAGGTTCCACTCGCTTACGGGTTATGTTGTTTCGCGTTTATGACGCTGAGTTAATGACAGATAGCGGACGTTACCCTGAAGCTGAACAGGTGGCATTACGACTCGATTATCTGCGCAGCATCAAAGCTGACACTCTGGTAGATACCACCGAAGACGAGTGGGAAAAGCTTGGATATAGCATTGGCGACAACGAACGTCAGTGGTTAAGTGAATTGCGTGATATGTGGCCGGATGTAAAAAGCGGTGATTGTTTGGTGGCTTATCATGAAAACGGCGCTGGGATACGTTTTTACAGTGCCGATGGCGAATTAGGAAAAATAGCAAGCAATGCATTCGCCACGCAGTTTTTTGCTATCTGGTTAGATGAAAACTCGAGTTACCGTCGTAACCGGGATGAGTTACTGGGAGAACGATAATGATTAATTATATACGCAACGGCCTGTTGGTATTAAGCCTGTTTTTAGTGGTGGCCTGTTCCGCCAGTATCAGTGACTACGAAGGAGAGACACCGGAGCTCAAATTAGAGGAGTTTTTTAACGGCTCTCTGGTCGCTCATGGCATGGTGCAGAACCGACAGGGCAAAGTAACTCAGCGTTTTACCGCTACTATGGAAGGTACCTGGGATGGTAATGAGGGCGTGCTGGACGAAATGTTTTACTGGGATGATGGACGTGAAGAACAACGCGTATGGTATCTCACTAAAACTGGCGAGAAGACCTATGAAGGCCGTGCCAGCGATGTTGTGGGGGTCGCTGAAGGCCAGGTTGAAGGTAATGCATTACACTGGGTTTATCAGCTGGAAGTAGATATAGATGGTCGGGGAATGACCCTGACCCTGGATGACTGGATGTATCTGCTGGACGAGGACAGAATCATTAACCGTACAGAAATGCGTTATTTCGGTGTCCGGGTAGGTGATATTACTTTGTATATTGAACGATTAGATGGATAATGGCACTTCAGTTTTTACATTAAAGTCCGATAGCATATATATTCGAGCTGTCTTTCCATCGAGGCCTGTTTTATGAGTGGAGTGTGTTTTTTCTACAATAGCCCACAATTTCTTGGACAATCCGTGTACATTAAACGTGGCAAAAATCAGGGCAAAATGGGGCGAGTGGTGCGTGAGCTGTCAGATGAGTATTACGAAGTCTCTCATGGTGACTTTGATGCTGAGGTCCTGAAAGTGCACCGTAGTGACTTTCTGGTGCATCGTTATCGGCGGGTGAAAATGCCAGTTGATAGAAGCTGAGACAAATAATTGAGAACATTAAAAAAAGCGCCGAAAGGCGCTTTTTTAATGTTCAGGAGCAGATGTTTTATTCAGCTGGAAAGCCACGGGGCAGGCGACAATCACGAGCATCCTGAGCTAATTTTTCACGCCATAGCTGTTTAGCGGTCACGCCGGAAGCGGAGCTTTTGCCTTTACTCTTGGTTTTACTGGCGGGTGCCTTAGCTTTAGTCGCTTTACTGCTCGTCGCCGGTTTCTTACTGCTGCTTCCTTCCAGCTCCTGACGCCATTCGTCCAGTTGCGCCAGACGTATGTTTTTACCGTCATCAACACTGAACCACCCATTCGAGTCTTCAACTTTAGGGGCTTTGCCGTTGGCTTTTTTATAAGCGGCGCTGAACTCCTCAATGACTTTCTCTTTATCCAGTTTGCTCATTGGAATATTCCTGTGTGTTACTATGTTTTGAATTGGTTTAACTTTTTATACCTTGTTTTAACCTGACTGTCTATTGCGGTTAAAAAAAATACATTATAGCTGGCAAATTGGAGGTTTCCCTGTATGCAGCGTTCAGTCTTGTTGCGCAGTCTGGAGCAATGGCTGCAGGCCCGAATGATCAAAGATTACTGCCCGAATGGGTTACAGGTTGAAGGGCGTGAAGAGATTAACAAGATAGTCACCGGAGTCACGGCCAGTCAGGCGCTTATTGATGCTGCTATTGAAGTAAACGCAGATACGCTGCTGGTGCACCATGGTTATTTCTGGAAAGGTGAAGATGAGCGGGTTACCGGTATGAAAAAACGCCGCTTGAAGCAATTGCTGCAGCAGGATATGAACCTGATTGCCTACCACCTGCCTTTAGACATACAAGCTGAATTTGGCAATAACGCAGAGCTGGCCAGGTTACTTCAATTAGAGGAACTGCAGGCTTTGTCTGGTCTTAGTCCTGAAGGAATCGTGCAGCAGGGTGTGTTACCACAAGCCCTAACTGGCGAAACTTTTGCTGAGCAGCTTGAGGGCTTATTGCAGCGTCCTCTTACCGCCTCTCAGTTACATTCCTCGCTAATTAAAAAAGTCGCGCTTTGCACTGGTGGGGGACAAGGTTTTATCGAGGCTGCGGTTGAGTCCGGAGCTGATGCCTTTGTGACCGGTGAAGTTTCTGAGCAAACTATTCATATTGCGAGAGAGTGTGGTATTCATTTCTTCGCGGCTGGACACCATGCCACAGAGCGCTACGGCGTAAAGGCCCTGGGTGACAAAATTGCGGCTGAGTATGACGTTCAGGTGCAGTTTATAGACATTGATAATCCGGCCTGACAATGACTGACAGAAGCTTTGCGACCGATGTGTCGCGTTTTCAGAAAAATATTTATGACACTTCAAAAGGAATAATTCGCCAGACAGTATTGGCTGCGGATTTAAAAAGCCTGATTGAGGGGCAAAAGCCGTTGCGAGTGCTTGATGTAGGCGCTGGTATGGGGCAGGTAAACCAGTTATTTGCGCAGGCAGGGCATCAGGTAACACATACTGACATTGCCGCTGAAATGGTGCAGTTCGCCCAGCAGGCTCATACAGCGTCAGGGCTGCAGGCTCAATATCAATATTATCACTGCTCGTTGCAAGAGCTACCTGAAGTGTTGGCGGAACAGCCTCCTTTCGATATTATTCTATGCCACGCGGTGCTTGAATGGCTGGAGAACCCATTCGCTGCGCTGCGTCTGCTAAATAGCCTGCTGGCAGATAAGGGTTGGCTATCACTGATGTTTTACAACCGGGAAGCAAAAACTATGGCTAACCTGGTTTATGGTAATTTTGATTATGTGAATGCAGGTCTTAAGGTAAAGAAAAAAGTACGCTTTAGCCCGCAGCAGCCACTTAACATCAGTCAGGTAAAGAACTGGCTGATACAGCTACCGTTAACCTTGTGTGTTCACAGCGGTGTGCGCTGCATTCATGATTACCTGCGTGACCTGGAGCATCAGACACGAGATGATTTAATTACCATGGAACTGGCTTATCGTCGTCAGGAACCTTATCGACGCTTAGGCCGTTATCAGCATTTTCTACTTCGTAAAATTTAACCACAGGAGCAGCCTGAATGAGTATTAAGGTAGCCTTTATCGGATTGGGCGTCATGGGATACCCCATGGCCGGACATTTGCAGAATGCCGGTTTTGACGTTTGTGTATATAACCGAACCGCCAGCAAAGCAGAAGCCTGGTGCGATGAGTTTGCGGGTCGTGCAGCGAGCACTCCCGCTATTGCAGCCGAAGATGCGCATGCCGTTTTCGTATGTGTTGGTAACGACGACGATGTGCGCAGCGTAGTGTACGGAGATGATGGTGTATTGGCCGGTATTCCCGAAGGGGGAGTTTTAGTCGACCATACGACAGCATCTGCCGACCTGGCGCGTGAATTAGGTGAAGCTGCGGCTAAACAGGGGGTCAAATTCATGGACGCCCCGGTATCTGGCGGTCAGGCTGGAGCTGATAATGCCAAACTTACAGTGATGTTAGGTGGTGATGAAGAAACCCTGAGTATCATTGAACGTATGCTGCAGAGCTATTCTCATCACTACGGCTTGCAAGGGCCAGTAGGTAGTGGCCAGTTGGCTAAGATGGTAAATCAGATGTGTATAGCAGGGGTCTTACTGGGGCTGTCAGAAGGTCTGGCTTTTGGTAAACAGGCAGGTTTAGATCCTGAAGCCTTAATTGCAGCCATTAGTAAGGGCTCAGCAAACAGCTGGCAGATGGAGAACCGCTCGCATACTATGTGGAAAGGGGAATACGACTTTGGTTTTGCCGTTGACTGGATGCGCAAAGATTTGAATATTGCCATGCAGGAAGGTCGTAAGCAGGGCGCCACTATGCCTGGTAGTGCTTTGATTGATCAACTGTATGCAGAAGTTCAGAATATGGGTGGTAACCGCTGGGACACTTCGAGTCTGATGGCTCGCCTGGTACGCGATAAATAGCTACTATCACTGCTGACAGTAAATAAAAAAGGCCAGCTCGCAGAAACGGGCTGGCCTTTTTTCGTCACGTATTCAGAACTTAACGAATACCCATACGACGTAAAGCCTGGGTTGAGAAGTCACTACGGCGAGGTTCGATGTCGAAGTTCATATACTCGCGTTCTTCGTTAGCCAGTCCCAGAGAAATATAACGACCGTTGTTCAGGTCATATACTGACTCTGAGGCCATCCACGGCACGTCATTACCATAAAATTGCACATGGTAGGCCTGAGATACACGCCATAACTCGTCACGACCGTCATATTGATCAATAACAGAGGCTGTCCAGGTGTCTTCGTCGATATAGAAAGTACGGCGTGAATAAATCATACGCTCACCTTCTTTCAGACGTGCTTCAACCTTCCATACCCGATGCAGTTCATAACGAACATGTTCAGGGTTCATATGGCCAGCATGAATGATGTCGTCATAAGACAGGTCGGTATCCAATAACTTATAATTATTGTACGGGATATACAGTTCCTGTTTACCGACGAGTTCCCAATCGTACTTATCAGGCGCGCCGTTATACATATCCAGCTGATCAGAGGTACGTAGACCATCAGCCGCTGTGCCTGGACCATCATAAGCTACGTTTGGAGCACGACGAACACGACGTTGACCTGCGTTATAAATCCACGCCCGACGACCTTCGCGAACCTGATCAATCGTATCGTGAACCAACAGTACGGTACCTGTCAGGCGACCCGGTGCCAGTACCTGTTGCAGGAAGTAAAACAGAATATTGTCATCTGCATCTTCATCGCGACCACCCTGAAGATATTCTGGCCATACTAACTGTTCACGCAGGCGAACGGCTTCAAAACGACCGTTTGACTGCACTGGGAACTGGTTGACTACCCGTTCCACTTTGCCGCCCCGATAGCGAGTCAGATGGTTCCATATAACTTCAATGCCAGACTCAGGAATAGGGAAAGGAATAGCGGTACTAAAATCATTCAGTCCACTACCGCCTTCAACCAACGAGGCATTTCTGGCATTATTTCCGACAATTTCAAAAATATCATCGGGGTAGGTTGAAGTACGACGAGTCTCATAGACAGGCATATAAAAAGTGTCATAGCGGTCAAACATTGCTATTTGACCCGGTGACAGCTTATCGCGATACTCGTCCAGGTTGTCATGAGTAATAGTAAAAAGAGGTTCATCATCCGGAAATGGATTTTGTGGCCGCTCAGTGTCTTCGCCCGGGCGGGACAGGCCGCCAGTCCATTCTGGAATAGTGCCGTCAGCGTTACCGGCGCGCTCAGCACCTATAGGTGTTAAGTCATCGCCAAGTCGAGCTGCTTCTTCCTCGGATACAGCAGCTGATACACTGGCAGAAACCAGAGACAGTGCCATAAATCCGGCGGTTAGCATCGTTTTTCTCATTTTCGTTATCCTTGTTACTGTGCTTACCTGAAGTAAGCTACACCAAAAGTTGTAAAAATTAAATAAGGCGTTTTTATCAGTCATGCTAAGCATGAAACCAATGCAATGAATTTGCAACACTTCTATAAGACCAAATGTATGGAACATGGTTTCATTACGGCTGAAAATTCAGCAGCTGGTCGCAAGTCTGCCGTTATTTTTTGCTTTAGGGGTTTTCAAACGCTTGTTAGACTATACAATCGGGAACAGAATAGCGACTGAAAACCCCCTTGGGAGAATAGAATGAGAATGATCGCTTTATTGGTTGCCTTAGTAGCAGGCGTTAGCTTGCAGACAGTAGCAGCCACAAACGAATCAGAGAATAACCAGTACGATGTTATATATGAACCTTCACCTCAGGTACCTAACGCGCAACAGGCGGTATTTACTAATATTGCCAGTTACCTTGACCACAGCATCGCTGTTGGCGCCTTTGGTACCATTTTAATACGAGAGGGCGGCGGTGACTGGCAACAGGTAGAAGTACCCACCAGCGTATTACTCACATCAATATCCTATGCTGATGCGAACCATATTTGGGTTTCTGGCCATGATGGCGTTATTTTACGCAGCCAGGATGCGGGTGCCAGCTGGCAACGGATTATGGATGGTTATGAGTTACTGGAGATGGAGTACCCCTGGTTGCAGGAGAGAGAGCAAGAGTTACAGCAGGCCATCGAAAATGCAGAAGATGAAGACGAAGCTTATGAATATGAATATCTGCTGGATGAACTCAGCTTTATGATTCAGGCTGCTGAAATTCAGTTTGACGTAGGGCCAACCAAACCCTTTCTGGATGTGCACTTTATCGATGTTGAAACTGGTTTTGCACTCGGGGCTTATGGCACTTTGTTACGTACCACTGATGCTGGAAACAGCTGGGAAATTTTAAATGACCGATTGGAGAATCCACGCGGTTTTCACCTGAATAAGATGATACATAATGATCAGGGCGACCTTTTTATTATTGGTGAAGCAGGGCTTTTATTCCGCAGTCAGGATCAGGGAAGCAACTGGGACTTATTAGACTCACCGTATCATGGTTCACTATTTGGTGGACTTTTTGATCAGCAGGGACGTTTATGGGTTTATGGTTTACGGGGAAACGTTTTTATCTCTGAAGATGATGGTGAAAGCTTCACGTCTGTAGAAGCTTCGACTCGTTACAATATTAATAGCGGCACGGTGATGGCAGACGGCACTATAGTACTGGCAGGGCACTCTGGAACTTTATTGTTTATAGACCCGCAGGATTTGTCTGTTCAACGTTTCGAACACATCAGTAATACAGTGTTGGCCGGAATTATGCAGGACAGGGGCAATGAATTAGCTCTGGTAGGTCGCGCTGGCCTGCTGCAATTTTTATATCCCGCTGTGCCTAACCGCTAATAAGGAATAGTTACCCATGCAACAAACTTCAGACTCTATGGTGCAGGGCCGCGCGTCTCTGGCCGAAAATCTACTCTTTCGTTTCCGTATTTTATGGATTGCGTTATTCGCTATCATTACTGCGTTTTTACTATATAACGCAGCTCAGGTAAGGCCTGATGCCAGTTTTCGCAAAATGATTCCCGAAAATCATCAATTCGTACAAAATTTCTTTAAATATGAAGAGGATTTAGCAAGCTTAGGCAATGCTATACGGGTTTCGGTAGAAACCACGGAAGGGACTATTTTTGATGCCGAATATCAGGAAACTCTGCGCCAGGTGACAGATGAACTGTCCTATATCAGCGGTGTTGACCGTTCCGGCATGCGCTCTATCTGGACGCCAAATGTACGCTGGTCTGAAGTAACCGAAGATGGTTTTGTCGGCGGTCCCGTTATCCCTGATACTTATGACGGTTCACAAGAGTCTCTGGATCAACTACGACAAAACGTATTACGTTCAGGTGAAGTAGGTAACCTGGTTGCAAACAACTTCCAGTCGGCACTCATTTATGTGCCGCTGAATGAAATTAATCCTGAAACCGGAGAGCAACTGGATTACCACCAGTTTTCTGAACGCTTGGAAGAACTGGTTCGCGATCAGTATCAGTCAGATACTATTAATATTCAGATTGTGGGTTTCGCCAAAGTGGTTGGCGATTTGATCGATGGCGCTCAGCAGGTTGCGGTATTTTTCGTAATTGCCATGCTAATCACCTTTGTCATGCTGTTTCTATACAGCCGATGTGTGCGCAGCTCGCTCATGGTGCTCCTGTGCTCAGTAGTTGCTGTTATCTGGCAGCTGGGCATTATCAAGCTTATTGGTAGCGGCATTAACCCTTATTCGATGCTGGTTCCTTTCCTGGTCTTCGCTATTGGGGTCAGCCATGGTGTGCAGATTATCAATGCCGTGATAGCTAATCGGGTGGACGGAGCTGATAAAGAAATGGCTTCACGCTACGCCTTCCGCGGGCTTTTTGTGGCTGGCTTGACGGCTCTGGCAAGTGATGCGATTGGTTTTACTACGTTGATGGTTATCGATATTGCGGTTATTAAAGAACTGGCTATCGCCGCCAGTATTGGTGTTGCTGTTATAGTCCTGACTAACTTAGGTTTACTACCGATCCTGACGTCTTATATTGATGTCAGTAAACGAGGACTTAAGTACCAGGAGAAAAAGCAGCATGGTCGCCATCCGGTGGTTAAAATATTTTCCCGTTTTGCTGAACCTAAATGGGGCCGTATAGCAATTGCTATTTCTCTGGTGATGCTCGCCTTTGGTATCTATAAAGCGCAACAACTCGCTATTGGTGATCTCGACAGCGGTGCGCCTGAATTGCGTGCTGACTCCCGCTATAACCTCGACAATGAGTTTATGGTGGAGAACTACAGTGCCAGCACTGATATTTTTGTAGTGATGGCAGAAACGGCACCAGGGCAGTGTATCGCTTATGAAAATATGGCACTTATGGATCGTTTCCAGTGGCATATGGAGAATGTGGAAGGCGTGCAGGCGGTTCGCTCTATTGTCTATGTCTCTAAAATGGGCATGGCTGGTATTAACGAAGGTAATCTGAAATGGTACAGCGTTAACCGTGATGACTTTATTATTAATGCTTCCATCTCTCAGGCGCCGAGCGGCTTAATGAATCGCGACTGCTCCATGGCTCCGGTAGTTATGTATCTTAACGATCACAGAGCCGAGACCCTACAACGAGTAGTGGACAATGTTCGCGACTTTGCAGCTGAATACCCAAGCGATGAACTCAACCTGATGTTAGCAGCCGGTAACGCGGGCATAGAAACAGCGACCAATAAAGTCATCGATCAGGCGCAACTGGAAATGCTGATTTGGGTCTATGGTGTGGTTATTGTGCTTTGTCTGATCACCTTCCGCAGTATACGTACAGTGCTTTGTATTGTATTGCCGCTGATGTTTACTACAGTGATGAGTCAGGCGCTGATGTCGATGCTGGGAATCGGTATTAAAGTGGCCACCTTACCGGTAATAGCTTTAGGTGTTGGTATCGGTGTTGATTACGGTATTTATATCTACAGTAAGTTACGCGAAGGTTTAAAGCAGGGTATGGACTTAACACAAAGTTATGAATATGCCTTGTCTAAAACAGGTAAAGCTGTTGGCTTTACGGGTCTTACGCTAGCGATTGGTGTTGCCACCTGGATTTGGTCGCCGATCAAGTTCCAGGCCGATATGGGTATCCTGCTTACCTTTATGTTCCTTTGGAACATGCTGGGCGCACTGATATTAATTCCGGCGTTGGCTCGACTATTTAAAGTAGGACCGAAAACTAAAACCGATTAATTGATTGTTAATTAATCAGAAAACCCGCAGCCCATAAAGGGCGCGGGTTTTTTTATGATTAAAATACAAACAAGCTTATTTTGATGCTGCGAATATGTCTTAAGTAATATGACTATAATTATATGATTACTTGCATAGGCAATATGAGGGATGCTATAAACCCTGCGCCTCTTTATTCAGAGGACATTATAAATCCAAAAATTAAGGGAAATAGTATGAGTAGTATATCTTCTCTCACATGTTCAATGCGTGCGGCCTTTACCATTTCAGTAGCCAGTGGTGTACTGATGGCACCAGGGGCAATCGCAGGCCAAAGTGATGATAACGAAGCAACGCAGCCAGAACGCATTCAGGTAACAGGCTCACGTATTTTGCGCGCTGGAGCAGAAGCTCCTGCGCCAGTAACTGTTATTACCGGCGACGAAATTCTGAATTCAGGGGCGATGAATTTAGGGGAAGTATTATCACGTCTGCCTGCCTTGGGTAACACCATGACATTGGCGAATTCAGGAAACAGCATTGGTAACGCGGGTATCAGTTTGCTCGATTTACGTGGCATGGGAACCAACCGTACGCTAGTACTAGTTGATGGGCGTCGCCATGTGGCAGGTTCTCCGAATAGCGCTGCGGTTGATACTAATACTATTCCCAGTGCCTGGATTGACCGGGTTGAAATTATCACCGGCGGTGCCTCAGCGGTATACGGCGCTGATGCGGTCACTGGTGTAGTGAACTTCATCCTTAAGAAGAACATTGAAGGCCTGGATATTTCAGCCACCAAAGGTTGGGCAGAGAACAATCCGTATGGAAATGAAAGATTTACTCTGTCGTACGGGCAAAACTACATGGATAATCGCGGTAACCTGGCATTCTCCGTAGAATACAATTCGCAAGATAGCTTAAATGCTCTGGATCACCAGTACGCAGGCCGCTCCTGGGCAAGCATGAACTATGATTCGTTATACGGACCGCGTTCAGACGAGGATGCACTGTCACCGGATCACCCTGATCAAGTGCGTGTTCCAGACGCCGGTTATTATGATTTATCAGAGGCGGGGAACTTTCAGCTGAATGATACCTGGTATACCTTCAACAACGATGGTACACCACGCGAAGTCATGTTTAATGGCCCAGTAGATCCACGCACGGGTTACTGTACCTTCTGCGATTACATCAATATGAATCAATACGTGGAAATGCAGCCAAAATATGAGCGCACGAATTTTAACGTACGTAATGGTTTCGAGCTGACTCCTAACCTGTACACTACGCTGGAAGCTAAATACGTGCGTACAGATGGCCAGAGCATTGGCCAGCCATTTTTCTCGTATGGCGGCGTGCGAACTACTGGCGACTATGCTATTCAACGCGACAATGCCTTTGTTGGCAGTGAACTCGGCGCTTTGATGGATGAAGCCGGTGCTTCTGAGCTGAATATTGGCCGTATGTATAATGACGGTGGTCGTCGTCTGGAAGATAATAAACGTGAAACCATGCGACTTGTAGCCGGCGTAGATGGTTATTTGTCTGATGACTGGAGTTTTGATGCTTCTTTAGTCTGGGGCCGCACTGAGATTGAGCGGGTCAATAACAATAACCTGATTACTCAGAACTACCTGTATGCTATTGATGCGATTGATTTGGGCGAGGGTCCGGTATGTCGCGATGAAGAAGCGCGGGCAAATGGCTGTGTGGCGACCAGTATTTTTGGCGCGGACGCCATAGGTGCTGATGCTCGTGATTATATTTACACCAGTTCTTTAGCAACGGCTGAAGTAGAGCAGAGCGTGGCTACTTTTAACGTGCAAAACCCGTTCTTATTTAGCCTGCCAGCAGGTTATGCTGGTTTTGCCGGCGGTGTAGAATACCGCGATGAGAGCGCTACAACTGTTGAAGACCCGCGCGCAAAAGCCGATGAAACTTTCTTCAATGCGCTGGGTGAAACCAATGGTAGTTTCGATGTCACCGAAGCCTATGCTGAGCTGTCTCTGCCATTAATAACAGATGCGCCTTTTATGCGGGACTTAACGTTGGAAACAGCGATACGTTTTGCGGATTACTCTACTATCGGCAACGCGACAAGCTGGAAGGCCGGGCTGGAGTGGGTGATTAATACTGAATTGCGGACTCGCTTTACCGTATCTGAAGCATTACGTGCGCCTAATATCACTGAACTGTATCGTAGCTCAGGACAGAGCTTTGCTAATGTGAGCGACCCTTGTCGGGTCAGTAACCTGAATAACCTGACTGACGAGCGCCGTGAAACCCGCGCTGCTAACTGTGCGGCTCTGGGTGTAGCCGGTGACTTCGACGACAACTACGACAGCGGTTCTTTAGAACTGGAAGTTGGGGGCAATCCGAATCTGCAGCCGGAAGAGTCTCGTTCTTATACGGCGGGTGTTGTTTATCAGCCAGCCTGGTTAAATGGCTTCTCTGCTACTGTTGATTACTGGCAAATTGATATTACCGATACCATTGCAAGCAATGCAGCCCAGCAGATTCTGGATGCCTGTGTGGATGCTAATAGTATCAATAATGCCTATTGCGGTCGTATCAGCCGTAACAATGACAGTGGTCAGGTAGAATTGATTGAAAGCTACTCGCTGAACATTGCCCGCAGTGAAAACAGCGGTATCGATTTTGAGTTGGGTTATGATTTTAATGCTTTTGACGGCAATATCCGCACAACTCTGCTTGGTACTAAGCTTCTCGAAGCTAAACGTTATCCTTTCACTGACCAGCCGGATGACTATATTGATTATGCGGGTGTAATGGGCAATGCCGATCTGCAAATGCGCTTTACCCTGGATTACTCACGTAACAACTGGACTATCGGAACGCGCACACGTTATTCCAATAGCGTAAATCTGTATAACCCGGATGAGCTGGCCGGCAATCCTAACCCGAGTAGCGAGATGAGTTATGGTTCTTACGCGGTAACTGATCTTACTCTGGGTTATCGTTATGAGAATGGTGTTCGTGCTCGAGTCGGGATCGATAATCTGTTCGACCGGGACATGCCTGGGACGACCAATGGAACTGGCGCAGGAAGTGCTTATTATGACAATATAGGCCGTTTTGTTTATATCAGCCTGGGTTATTCGTTCTAATTATTTCCCTCCTAAAAAAAGAGCCAGCAATTGCTGGCTCTTTGTATATTAGTCACTTTCAACTTTATTCAGCAGCATAACCGTTGTCTGAAAGTAGTGTATCCACACGGTGTACAATAATATTAGAGGTTTCAATGTCGGCCTCGACGACCCGTGCATTGTTGACACGCATGGACCCGGCTGTGGCTGTGATACGAACATCGTTACCATTAAGTGTTTCTTCGGTAATGCCTTGTTCGGCAATGTTATCACTTCTCACTTCACCTTCAACAATATGGTGACTTAATAACTCACGGAGTCCGTCGGTGTCATCATCATCAATCATTTGTTGTATATCAGCGTGGCGGCCAGCCTGCTGCCCTCGCTGACGTTCCTGTGCCTGCGTGCGTTCCTGCCCTTGCTCCATACCTTGTTGCTGGGCCTGAGCCTGCTGTTGTCTTTGAGCAGCCGGGCCTCCACCAAAGGCTTCATTGGTAGGAACAAATACGGTATAGGTGGTATCGCTATCCAACTCATCTTCGATACCTGAAGCTTCCCAGGCTTCGGCAAAGCGTGAATAACTGTCGTCTTCTTTTATAACCTCCGCGAATTCCTTATCGCTTTTATCTCGCTTATCACGATCACCGCGATGATCGCGCTCAGCTTCCTGCTGTTGCTGCTGCCACTCTTGCTCTTGTTGCTGTTCATCCTGAGCAATTGCACTTACAGAAAAAGAGGCGGCAATAAAAGCAGCCAGTGTGGTTTTAGTCATAGTGCGTAACATAACAGTATCCTCCTATTTGAAGTTCACTTTAAAATTAGCAAAAGATAACGGGAGTACTGTAAATTTAGCGTCATTTACTACTTATTTACCGAACTTTAGCGACAAGTTCCAGGCTAGAGGTTCATTAAATTGACGGCGAATCAGGCTGTTATAGAGCTAAGTATCAGATCCGCTGCTTTTTCAGCAAGGGCAATGGTGGGCGCGTTCGTATTGCCACTGATAAGAGTTGGTATTATAGAAGCGTCAATAACCCTCAGATTATGGAGGCCATGAACTCTTAACTGGTCATCTACGACTGCCATATTATCTGCACCCATTTTGCAGGTACCAACCGGGTGATAAATAAGACCCAGGCGGCTTTTCAGCGCGTTAAGAAGATCCTCATCGCTTTGTAGTCCATTCCCGGGGTGAATTTCTTTGACGCGAAACGCTGAAAACGCTGGCTGTTGCATAATCGAACGGGCAAGGCGAAAGCCGCTTAGCAAGGCCTTAATATCATCCTTGTGATCTAAGAAGTTATAATCAATTAATGGTGGTTGAGTAATCTGTTTACCTGATAGTCGGACTGTGCCCCGGCTTTTGGGTCGCAACAAGCAAAAGTGGCAGGAAAACCCTTGTTGCATGGCTAGCTTAAGGTTGCGTCCGCTGTTGTCGTACAACGCTGGCATGAAGTGTAATTGTATATCGGGAACCTTTAACTGTTCATTACTGAAACAAAAAGCTCCGGTTTCTGAAATGGCGCTGCTGAGCAAACCTTTTCTCTTGCGCCAGTATTGCCATAAAGCAGGTAGGCGCATAGCCAGGGAAAAAGGGTTCAAACTGATGCCGGCAAAACTTTTGCAGCTGACCATAACTGAAGCATCTGCATGCTCCTGAAGGTTTTCGCCAACTCCCGGTAAATCATGTATTAATTCAATTCCATGCTTCAGCAACTGTTTCGCCGGGCCTATACCAGAAAGCATTAACAATTGCGGCGAGTTAAAGGTTCCACCTGATAAAATCACTTCGCGTCTTGTACTAAATACCTGGCCATTTTTGCAAATAATTCCAGTTGCCCGATTATTTTCCAGCAAAACACGACTGACCAGAGTGTCGCTCATTACACTTAGGTTTGGGCGCGACCGCACGGGGTCCAGATAAGCCTGTCGGGCGCCGAAACGGCGGCCATTGTGCCAGGTAAACTGATAAGGTCCGTAACCGGCCAGTTCAGGACCGTTAAAGTCGGGGTTAAAAGGCAGCCCTTGCTGTTGGCAGGCTTGCATAAAGGAAAAGGATGGAGCGAAGGCGATATCAACGTCACTTACTTTTAACGGACCCTGGTTACTATGCCAGTGATCGCTCCCGCGCTGATTGCATTCAGCTTTTTTGAAGTACGGCAGCATGTCCTCGAAACCCCAGCCCTTGTTGCCGGCTTCTGCCCAGGCATCATAATCACTTGCGTGACCACGAATATAGATCATGGCGTTTACAGCACCACTGCCACCGACCATTTTGCCTCGAGGAGTGAAAATTGGCTCACCATGCCTGATATCAGCAACGGGTTTACTGAAGTAATGCCAGTTATATTTGCGACCAAACATAAAGCGGGCAAAGCCTGCCGGGGTGGTACTGAACCAGGAGGCGGGTTCTGGACCAGCTTCGACTAAAAGCACGTTAAAGCGGCCGCAGGCTGTTAGTCGGTTGGCTAATACACAGCCGGCAGAACCCGCGCCGACAATAATATAGTCATATATTGTCGGCTGCATAGTTACAGCTCCTGAATGTAATTAGCCAGCGCTTTGACAATCGCCATATTACGGCTGTTCTGTTCGTGCTCCTGTGCTAATTGCTCCAGCCGTAGCACAAACTCATCTATGTTCAGATGATGTTTACTGCCTTCTGTTAAACGTGTTTTACAATGTTGCCGCCAACGTTCAACTTCAGGCTGACTTAAGGTATGAGGATAATTGCGGGCACGATAACGAAACAGTAATTCAGGTAATCGACTGTCATCCCATTCCAGTGTCAGAGTTGCCAGTTGCTCAGGGCTACTGCTACGTATAATTTCCATTTGGCTCTTGGCCTGCTCGGAAAAAAATGGGCCACTGTACAGTTGTTGCTCGACGTCATCAGGAGCGGATGCGTTGTCGGCGGGCTCCAGCAGGGCGCTGACAATATGCTGACGGAGATGCGGATCCTGCTGTAAAAGCGCTAAATAGGCTTCCGCTTGTTTCCAGTCGAGATTAAAATTGCGCGCGCGTTCTGCACTTAGGGTGTTAAGTGGCGCTAAAAACGGACATTTATTGATGCTGATACTGACCAGTCCTGGTCGTTCCTGACCTTCTGTAAGCTGGCTTCTGGGGGTAAACAGCAATTGCCTGATCTGGTCGGCTTTTAAGTCCCGGCAATTCTCCGGATTCTTGTCCAGACGCCAGGCAATCAGTGTATTGGCTTGTTCAGGATGGTAAGCCAGAGGGAAGATCCAGCTTAGATTACCTTGTTCAGTACCATAGTGAGAGCTGACGTGGACCAGTGCTTTGCTTTGCACCATAGCTTCATCCAGTACCTTCTGTACCTGAGCTTTGCGGCGTAACTGCCAGTACCAGGCATATAATCTCGGTTGTTGCTCTTTAATAATACGTGCCATGCCAATAGTGGCGTAAACATCAGACATAGCGTCATGAGCCTGCGCATGCTCAATATTATTGGCCATACTCAAGTGTTCAAGTTTGAAGCTGGTCAGTCCTTTTTCATTTGTTGGCCATTCGATACCCTCTGGACGCAGCGCATAACAGGCCCTGACCAGATCAACCAGGTCCCAGCGACTGTTATTATTCTGCCAGCTGTAAGCATAGGGATCGTAAAAATTCCGGTACAACATAAACCGAGTCATTTCATCGTCATAGCGAATGTTGTTGTAGCCAGCTATAGTGGTCTCTGGTTGACTGAACTGCTGGTGAATTAAATCGCAGAAATGAGCTTCGGGAATACCCTTCTGTAAGGTTTTCTGCGGTGTGATGCCGGTAATCAGGCAGGCTTCCGGATGCGGCAGATAGTCAGGGGTTTGCTGGCAGTAGTGAACAAGGGGTTCACCGATAATATTCAGGTCTTCATCGGTTCTTATGCCTGCAAACTGCGTAGGCCGGTCAACACGGGGATTAGCACCACCAGCTTCAAAGTCATACCAGTAAAGGGTTTTGCTCATATCAAATGGGTCTGGAGTTGTTAGAATAAGAGCTAGCATAGCATTGACAGGGTATTGTATGCGAGCATCGTAAAAGTCCATAATAAACTAATTATAAGAACGCATGGAGATCAGGAAATATGCAAAAAACATCCGTATTGTTAACCAGTTTGGTGCTAGGTACTTTAGTGAGTGGCTGTGGCGAAAGCGGTGGTGCAGGCAATCAACAGCCTGATAGCTCAGAATCGCCTATTGCGATAGCTATTCATGGGGGTGCCGGCACCATAACCCGGGAGAATATGAGTGCTGAGCGGGAAGCTCAGTTTACTGCCGCTCTGGAGCAGGCAACAGAGGCCGGTTATGAAATTCTGGAAGCGGGTGGCGATAGTATGGATGCCGTTATTGCAGCTATTCAGGTGATGGAAGATAACTCTTTATTTAATGCCGGAATCGGAGCCGTCTATACTTATGATGGAACACATGAGCTTGATTCATCGGTGATGGAAGGGGCGACTATGAATGCTGGGGCGGCCTCAGGTGTCAAAACCGTAAAAAGCCCAATTCATCTGGCCCGGGAAATTATGGATAACTCGCGCCATGTGATGCTGAGTGCCGATGGCGCGGCTCAGTTTGCAGAAGAGCAGGGTCTGGAACTGGTAGATAATAGCTATTTTAACAGTGAGCATCGATATGAGCAGCTGCAGCGTGCTTTGGAACAATTACGCGAAAGCGAGCAAACAGGGGACCAGATTGCCAATAATAAAAACTGGGATCCGGCTTTTAATATGGGCACTGTTGGTGCAGTAGCGCTGGATCGTGATGGAAACCTGGCGGCGGGCACTTCAACCGGTGGTATGACCGCTAAACAATATGGACGTATTGGCGACTCACCGATTATTGGTGCCGGAACCTGGGCGGATAACCAGAGTTGCGCGGTTTCTGCAACGGGCCATGGTGAGTACTTTATTCGTCACCATGTGGCGGCTGATATCTGCTCACGGGTGAAATATAAAGGCGACGATATTTTCGCCGCTGGCGATGCAGTCATTCATGAGGTTCTGGTTGACGCCGGCGGTACTGGTGGGGTGATAATTCTGGATGCTGAAGGACAGATTCATATGCCTTTTAATACTGAAGGTATGTACCGGGCCAGCCAGAGCAGTCATCAGCCTTTACGCATTGGAATATATAACGACGAGGAATAAGTCTATGACCATACGCTCATTGAAAGTAGGCGATTATATGAGCCGCCATCCTGCAGTATTAACGGCGACTATGCCGATAGAAGAAGCAGTTGATAAGTTATTAAAAGCTGACCTTACAGGTGGTCCGGTGGTAGACCTCAACAAAAAAGTGGTTGGCTTTTTATCTGAGCAGGATTGTCTGGCAATGATGCTGGAAGGAACCTACCACAAGGAACAGTCTGCGACGGTTGCGGACTGCATGAGCGCGGAGGTGGTCACTGTGAATGCAGATACTGCCATTCTCGATTTGGCTCAGCAGTTTGGTTCCAATCGGCCTAAAGTTTATCCGGTGGTAGATTACCAGGGCAAACTGGTCGGCGTTATCTCACGTACCCATGTTTTAAAAGCTATTAATTTGCACTTACAGGATTCATACGCGAATCATTAGTAGTTAACTGTTTTGCTCACTGGCGTTAGCTTGTTAGAATGGCGGCCCAGTGAGCAGTTGCAGGTTATCCATGAACTCCCTTTTTCATTCTATCAATTCCTGTATGGTCCGCGATCGCCATGAGTTCAGGCAGCGCTTGCGAAAGCTGCAGAGAACCGATTCCAATGACAGCGGCGCGCTGAATAAGCTGCAACAGCAAATTGAAAGTTCGCAGTATAAAGTTCAGCAACGATTGACCGCGTTTCCGGCCCTTAAGTATCCTGAAGATCTGCCGGTTGTGGCGGCCAAAGATGAAATATCCGATGCTATCCGTGATAATCAGGTGGTTATTGTTGCAGGTGAAACCGGTTCAGGTAAAACGACACAATTACCCAAGATTTTAATGCAGTTGGGTTATGGGGCTGCAGGCTTTATCGGTCACACTCAACCAAGACGACTGGCGGCGCGTTCTGTTGCCAGCCGAATAGCTGAAGAACTAGGTCAATCTATTGGAGAGCATGTAGGTTATAAGGTTCGCTTCCAGGACAAGTCCAGTGACCAAGGGTCAGTAAAATTAATGACCGATGGTATTTTATTGGCGGAGCTGCAAAATGACCCTTTTCTTGCTGCTTATGAAGCTATCATTATTGATGAGGCTCATGAGCGTTCACTGAATATAGATTTTCTGCTTGGAGTGCTTCATCAGCTACTGCCTAAGCGGCCAGACCTTAAAGTTATCATCACTTCTGCCACTATAGAAACAGAACGCTTTTCTGAGCATTTTAATAAAGCTCCTGTTATTACCGTTTCCGGGCGCACTTACCCAGTTGAAACGCGCTACCAGCCGTTGCTCGATAAGCAACAGAATGACGTGGATATGTATCAGGGTATTGTTGATGCATCTATCGAGCTGATGCGCGAAGGGCCGGGCGATATTCTGGTTTTTTTAAGTGGTGAAAGAGAAATCAGAGATAGCGCGGAAGCACTTCGTGAAGCACTTGCTGATCAACGCCGCAAGGTAGACATAGTGCCTTTGTATGCCCGTTTATCTGCGTCAGAGCAGAACCGCGTATTTCAGTCCCACAGCGGTATGCGCATAGTCCTGGCTACCAACGTAGCAGAAACTTCATTAACGGTACCAGGTATTCGCTATGTGATTGATCCGGGCACAGCACGTATCAGCCGTTACAGTTATCGCACCAAAGTTCAGCGTTTACCTATTGAACCTATATCCCAGGCTAGTGCGAATCAGCGCCAGGGCCGATGCGGCCGCACAGGCCCTGGTATTTGTATCCGTTTATACAGCGAAGAAGACTTTAATAATCGGCCTGAGTTTACCGACCCGGAAATACTAAGAACTAATCTGGCTTCGGTTATTCTGCAAATGACCGCATTGCGGCTTGGTGATATTCGTCAGTTTCCATTCCTGCAAAAGCCGGATGACCGCTTTATAAATGATGGTCTGAGTTTACTTGACGAACTGGGTGCTATTCATAGAAAAAAAGAACAGCAACTTATACTGACTGACATCGGTCGGCAACTGGCCCGTTTACCTATAGATCCACGTCTGGCACGTATGGTGCTGGCAGCTCGTGATTTCGCTTCAGTACGCGAACTGATGGTGATCACGGCAGCGTTAAGTATTCAGGATCCCCGTGAACGACCAGCCGATGCCAAACAAAAATCAGATCAGCAACATGCCCGTTTTCATGATAAACACTCAGATTTTATCGCCTATCTGAACTTGTGGAATTACCTGCAGGAACAGCAGCGGGAGCTTTCTAATAATCAGTTTCGTAAACAGTGTAAAAAGGAATTTATTCATTACCTTCGAGTTCGCGAATGGCAGGACTTATATACGCAGATGCGCCAATCGGTGCGTGAAATGGGGCTGCCAATTAATGACGAGCCTGCTCAGGAAGAACAAATACACAAAGCGCTGTTAGCCGGTTTATTGTCTCAGATAGGCATGAAGGATGAAGGACATCAATTTAGTGGCGCTCGTGGTCGTAAGTTCTTTATTTTTCCGGGATCCGGTTTATTTAAGAAGCCACCTAAGTGGGTGATGGCTGCCGAGCTGGTGGAAACTTCGCGGTTATTTGCCCGAGGTGTCGGTGGTATTAAGCCCGAGTGGATTGAACCTGCAGCAGGCCACCTGGTAAAACGAAGCTACTCAGAGCCCCGTTTTGAGAAAAAGCGTGGCAGCGTAGTGGCTGATGAGCAGGTGAGTTTGTATGGTCTTATTATTGTACCCAAACGAAAAGTTCAGTTTGGCCCGCTAGACCCGGTAATAGCGCGGGAGATCTTTATTCGTGAGGCTTTGGTCACTGGTGAAGTACGCCAGCCATTACCTTTTATTCAAGCGAACTTAAAAACTATTGAAGATATTCGTGAGCTGGAAGATAAATCCCGTCGTCGCGATATTCTGATTGATGAAGAAGCTCTGTATCAGTGTTACGCCCATGAGCTACCTGAGCATATTTACGATGAACGCAAGCTGGCAAACTGGTGGAAGCAACAAAGTAAGAATAATCCGCAATTGCTGCACTTTTCACGTCAGAAACTAATGCTGCAGGAAGCCGAGTATGTAACTGAAAACCAGTATCCTGATGAATGGCAGCAAGGGTCGTTCCAACTGCCGTTAAGTTATGCTTTTGATCCCCAGGCAGAAGACGACGGTGTCAGCGTTGAGATACCGTTGGCCATTCTCAATCAGGTTCAGGAGAGCGGTTTTGACTGGCAAATTCCAGCTTTGCGTGAAGAATTGGTGATTGCTTTAATCAAGAGTTTACCCAAAAGTCTGCGCCGTAATTTTGTGCCTGCTCCAAATTATGCCCAGGCTGCATTGCAGTCAATGAAAGTTTTTGAGGGCACTCTGTTGCAGTCCTTGTCTAAACAGCTATTGCGCATGACGGGCGTTAAGGTTGAAAAGGAAGACTGGGATTTGCAGGCGTTGCCTGCGCATTTAAAGATTAACTTTAAAGTGGTGGATGCAGAAGGCAGTTTACTGGCGCAGGGACGTGACCTGAAAGACCTGCAACACAAACTTCAGGGCAAGGTTAAGCAAACACTAGTGCAGACGGCTGGCGACGATATAGAGAAAGAAGGGTTAACTGACTGGACCTTTGGTTCTTTACCGAAAAATCTGCAAAAAAAGCAGGGCCGCTTTGCTATCAAAGCTTATCCGGCTTTGGTGGATAACCACAAAGACGTGGCCATCCGCTTATTTGATAATGCGCAACAGGCGCAGGAAGCCCACCAACAGGGACTGCGCCGCCTGGTATTGCTTAAAGTGCCTTCACCAGCGTCCTATTTGCGAGAAAAATTGCCCAATAAAGCAAAACTGGCCATGTACTTTAATCCCTGGGGTAAAGTAGATGCTTTAGTCGATGATTGCATTCATGCTGCTATTGATAGCCTGCTTATCGGTCGTGAAGTCACTGATGAGCAAGCTTTTGCAGCGGTTGTGGACGATGTTCGGGGGCAGTTAAATGAGGCGACCTTGCGTGTCGCAGGGCAGGTTGAACGCTGCCTGTTATTAAGCCACCAGATTCAAAAACAATTAAAAGGCAAAGTACCACTTAACCAGGTGCAATCTTACAATGATATCAAAGCACATCTTGAAAGCCTTATTTTTAAAGGTTTTGTCAGTCAGTTCGGGGAAAAACGTTTAGCAGATATAGAACGTTACCTGAAAGCGCTGAAAATACGCCAGGAAAAACTGCCGGTTGATCCGAACCGGGATCGTTTACACATGCTGAGCGTAGCTAAACTGGAAGAGCGTTGGCAGGGTATGCTGAATCAGGTTGCAAATGGAGACAGAGCCAGTTCTGAACTGCTGCAGTTTCGTTGGATGCTCGAAGAATTCAGGGTGTCTTTGTTTGCACAGCAGCTTGGTACAGCTTTTCCGGTGTCTGAACAACGCTTGAATCAGGCATTGCAAAGCTATTAGGATGTTTATCCATGAAAAAAGGGGCTTAAGCCCCTTTTTTACAGGTATGAGTTCTCAATCAGCCGTTTTGATACAGTCCCAGATTTTCACGGGCGTAGGCTTCAAACTCAGTGCAGCCACCGACATGATCTTCATCAACAAAAATTTGCGGCACCGTTAATACGGGTTTACCGATAGTTTTTTCTAAATCGGCTTTGCTGATGCCTTCGGCATGAATGTCGACGTAACGAAACTCAAAGTCGTCACGCTCTTCGCTAAGTTGCTCGGCAATCTGCTTGGCGCGAACACAAAAAGGACATGCCGGGCGACCAAAAATAACTGTTAACATAACTCTCCCCAAAATTTTATATAGCGTATTAGCTGTTTAACTGGAGCTATTATGCCAATAACTCATTAAAAGTAAAAACTGATTAAAACGATTTTTATAATCAGTTTTTTCAATGCTCGATTTCAATATCGCTACTGGCAATGCAGACGCAGGGTAAAATATCGCCCTCACGCACGTACGCCAAAGGTTCATTAATATAGCTTACCTGACCTGAAATCAGCTGCGTACGACAGGCACCGCAGAAACCATCCCGACAATGGAAGTGGGTTTCTATGCCTTGTTCTTCCATACTTTGTAAGAGTGTTTTATCACTTTTTTCAGGTACATTAAAAGCTGCCATTCCTTTGGCCTTAACGCAATAACCTTTGCTCATTCTTATAAATCAAAATCGCCAAAGTCAGTTGCGCTGACTTCACTGTCGATCTGGCCGACCAGGTAAGAGCTTATTTCAGACTCCTGCGGCGCCACCTGCACATTATCGGACGACAGATATTTGTTCATCCAGGGCAGGGGATTGCTCTTTTGATCATACTGAGGCTCAAGGCCTATGGCGGCCATACGCAGGTTAGCTATGTATTCCACGTATTGACACAGCATGTCTTCGTTTAAACCTATCATAGAGCCATTCTGAAACAGGTAATGGGCCCATTTCTTCTCCTGTTCAACCGCAGAGGTGAAAATTTCCATAGCTTCGTCTTTCAGCTCTTCGGCAATTTCCTGCATTTCAGGATCATCTTCGCCATGCTGCCAAAGGTTTAATACATGCTGAGTAGAAGTAAGATGCAGGTTTTCATCACGAGCAATCAGGCGAATGATCTTTGAATTGCCTTCCATCATTTCACGCTCAGCGAAAGCAAAGGTACAGGCAAAGCTGACATAGAAACGTATCGCTTCCAGTGCATTAACCGAGTTCATGCAGAGGAAAAGTTTTTTCTTTAATTCCCGTTTAGTGACGGTGTAAGTCTCGCCATCTATTGTCCATTTACCTTCGCCCTGAGTCTGCCACAGCTGAGTGTGAAAAATCAGGTCGTCATAATATTTGGATATATCAGTAGCCCGTTCTCTGATCTCGTCGTTGGCAACTATGTCATCAAAAACCTCACTAGGGTCACTGAACAGGTTACGCAGAATGTGCGTGTATGAACGTGAGTGAATAGTTTCTGAAAACGACCAGGTTTCAATCCAGGTCTCTAATTCCGGTAATGAGACTATTGGCAGGAAAGCAATATTAGGGCTGCGGCCCTGTACTGAATCAAGCAAGGTCTGATACTTCAGGTTAGAAATGAAAATATGCTTTTCACTGGTACTCATAGCCTGAAAATCAACGCGGTCGCGGCTGACGTCGACTTCTTCAGGTCGCCAGAAGAAGCTCAGTTGCTTCTCGATGAGTTTCTCAAAAATACTGTGGCGCTGCTGGTCGTAGCGCGCCACATTCACTGAGTTACCGAAAAACATCGGCTCGCCCAAGGCATTGGTATGAGTTTGATTAAACGTCGAGTATTTCATTGTATTATAGGTACCCACATTAGAAATCTATTAAATTTTACAAGCGCCGCCAGCGCAATCATCGTCATCATCAAATTCAGTGGCGACTACTGCAGCCGTTGCTGCTGCCTTTTCCTGCGGAACTGCTTTGCGACCAGCCACGTCATTCTGGCTATCGGAAGCGCCATCACGGGTATTGTGGTAATACATAGTTTTCACGCCCAGTTTGTACGCGTAAAGCAGGTCTTGCAGTAATTGCTTCATGGGCACTTTATTGTTTTCAAATTTGCCCGGATCATAGTTGGTATTGGCTGAAATAGTCTGGTCGACAAACTTTTGCATAATACCGACCAGTTCCAGATAACCTTTGTTATTAGGGATTGACCACAGCAGTTCATAAGCGTCTTTCAGATTTTCATAATCCGGAACCACCTGTTTCATAACGCCATCTTTAGAGGACTTCACACTAATATGGCCGCGTGGTGGCTCTATGCCGTTGGTGGCATTAGAAATTTGTGAGGAGGTCTCTGAAGGCATCAGTGCCGACAGCGTTGAGTTACGCAAACCATGCTCTTTAACAGATTCACGTAAAGCATCCCAGTCGTAATGCAAAGGTTCGCTACAGACCGTATCGAGATCCTTTTTATAGGTGTCGATCGGCATAATCCCCTGCGAATAGGTGGTCTCGTTAAATTTAGGGCAGGCGCCTTTTTCTTTAGCCAGATCATTAGAGGCTTTTAGCAGGTAATATTGCATGGCTTCGAAGGTACGATGTACCAAACCATTGGCACTGCCATCAGAGTAACGGACACCATTTTTGGCCAGGTAATAGGCCATATTAATAACACCAATACCTAAAGTACGACGGCCCTGAGTAGCATTCCAGGCAGCTGGTACCGGGTAATCCTGATAATCCAGCAGACTGTCCAGCGCACGCACACCAAGATCAGCCAGTTCGGCAAAGTCATCCAGTGACTCAATAGAACCCAGGTTGAAAGCGGAAAGTGTACAGAGTGCAATTTCACCTTCTTCATCATTAACATGGCTTAATGGTTTAGTCGGCAGGGCAATTTCAAGGCACAGGTTGCTCTGGCGAATAGGCGCTACTTTAGCGTCAAAAGGACTGTGGTTATTGGTGTGATCTACGTTTTGCAGGTAGATACGGCCGGTACTGGCGCGCTCCTGCATAAAGAGACCGAAAAGCTCAATGGCTTTAATGCGTTTCTTACGAATGCTGTCATCCGCTTCGTACTGCACATACAAACGCTCAAATTCGTCCTGATCACAGAAGAACGCATCGTACAGACCTGGAACGTCAGAAGGGCTGAACAGGGTGATGTGCTGATCTTTAATCAGTCGCTGGTACATAAGTTTATTAAACTGCACACCGTAGTCTAAGTGGCGTACGCGGTTCTCTTCGACGCCGCGGTTATTCTTCAGTACCAGCAGCGATTCTACTTCTAAATGCCAGAGCGGATAGAAGAGGGTGGCAGCGCCGCCACGAACACCGCCCTGAGAGCAGCTTTTCACCGCAGTCTGGAAATACTTAAAGAAAGGAATGCAGCCAGTGTGGAAAGCTTCACCATTGCGAATTGGGCTGCCCAGGGCACGAATGCGTCCTGCGTTGATACCTATACCAGCCCGTTGTGATACGTATTTCACAATAGCACTGGCGGTTGCATTGATAGAATCAAGACTATCGCCACACTCTATCAGAACACAGGAGCTGAATTGACGGGTAGGGGTGCGTACACCAGACATAATAGGTGTTGGTAGTGAAATCTTAAACTGCGAGGTTGCATCATAGAAACGGCGAATGTAATCCATGCGCTTTTCTGGCGGATACTTTGCAAACAAGCAGGCGGCCACCAACATATAAAGAAACTGTGCGCTTTCGTAAACTTCGCCAGTCACCCGGTTTTGCACCAGGTATTTGCCTTCCAGTTGTTTAACCGCTGCATAAGAAAAGTTCAGGTCACGCCAGTGATCGATAAACTCGTTCATCTGATTAAATTCTTCTTCGCTGTAATCCTCCAGTAAATGGCGGTCATAGCGGTTTTTTTCTACCATGCTGGTGACTTGCTTATATAAGTGCGGCGGCTCAAATTGACCATAGGCACGCTTACGCAGGTGGAAAACCGCAAGGCGGGCTGCCATATACTGATAATCAGGAGATTCTTCCGAGATAAGATCAGCGGCGGCTTTTATGATAGTTTCATGGATATCTTCAGTCTTAATGCCATCATAAAACTGAATATGTGACTTAATTTCTACCTGCGAGACTGATACATTATTCAGACCCTCAGCAGCCCAGCTGATAACACGATGGATTTTATCCAGATCCAGAGGTTCGCGAATGCCGTTGCGTTTTGTCACTTCAATAGATTGACTCATGATGCTTTACCTGTTGCGCTGCCATTATTTGGCATGGGTGTACCACAAGATGTAGTGTTTTATGGCTTTAGTGTTTGAATTTTGCACTATATCTTGTGTTTTGGAATTGACCGATATACTAGACCTGAAACAGGCTATTCTCAAGGGCATAACCTGTGCATAACTGCCCTGTTTTTATGATTTATTTCGAAGATAAGGCTATAAGTCAGTGAAAGCGGTAGCTACAGCCTGAGTAAAGATTACAAAAATTTTAATAATATTTAGCTATTACAAATGGGGGTTTTAGTAGAGGCATTTTGGATATGTGAGCATACACGAGGGTTTACAAAGGGTTACAAGATATAGTGTTAAATCGCCAGGCTTAACACTATATCTGCATATCTGATTAGATTGACTTATTTGCCTAGTAAGGCGAACAGGTCATTAGCATGCTCAATATGGTAGTGGGCTTGCCAGGCCTGAATATCATCTTCATCACTAAGGTAGCCATAGGTCGCAAGTACTGTTTGCATACCAGCTCCTTTACCTGCCTGAATATCACGTTCAGCGTCGCCGACGTACCAGCAGTCCTGTGCAGTAATGCCCAGCTGCTCCGCTGCATAAAGTAATGGGGCCGGATCTGGCTTAGCGACATGCAGGGTATCGCCGCAGACTACCGCTCCGGCCTGTTGCAAGGCCGCAAAGTCGGGCAATAGTGCATGGGTAAACTGAGTGGGTTTATTGGTCACAATAGCGTAGGGAATATCTGCCTGTTGTAAGCTACTCAGCATAGCAACGACGCCGTCAAAGTAGTTGGTCTCGCTGCTGACGTCTTCTGCATAGGCATCCAGAAATTGTTTGCGTAGCTCGTCACGGGTAGTAGGGTTAAAATTCTCACCAAAACCAAGCCGCAATAAGCCAGTCGCGCCATGCGAGGCAAGTGGACGAGTTAAATGCAACTCGAGCTCGGGTCGCTGATGAAGGCGCAGCACTTTATTCAGTGCGGTATGTAGGCTCGGCGCGGTATCCAGTAAAGTACCGTCAAGGTCAAATAAAACAGCGCTCTTTTTGCTTATTGGCATAAAAAACTCATTCCGGTTTACGGCAATGCACAATGTAGTTCACATCGACATTACGATCACTTAAAAAGAATTCCTGGCTCAAGGGGTTATAGTGCAGCCCTGTCATGTTTTGCGCTCGTAGTGGCTGTTTTTCAGCCATTTGAACCAGTTCTGAAGGTTTGATGAATTTCGCATAATCGTGCGTGCCTTTGGGCACCCAGCCCAACACATATTCGGCCGCTACGATACCTAGCAGGCGGGATTTCAGATTGCGGTTCAACGTCGAGAAAAAGACATGACCGCCGGGTTTTACCATACTGGCGCAAGCCGCAACTACCGCTTCAGGATTGGGCACGTGCTCCAGCATCTCCAGGCAGGTTACCACGTCAAACTGTTGTTCATGAGAGGCCGCAAACTGCTCTGCTGTCGTTTCCTGATAGTCAATGCTGAGATCTGACTGAGCAGCATGGAGCCGGGCTACTTTAAGGGCTTCATCGCTCATATCAAGGCCACTGACTTGAGCGCCCATTTTCGCCATGGCTTCGCTCAGTAAACCTCCACCGCAACCAACATCCGCAACTTGCTTGCCAAACAGCCCGTCGGCGTGACGTTCAATGTAATTAAGGCGCAAAGGGTTGATTAAATGCAGCGGCTTAAACTCGCCATCCGGATCCCACCAACGCGACGCTACAGCACTGAATTTACTAATTTCACCTGGGTCCACATTCTGATTCATGGCATTAATTCCTGTGTGACTATAAAACAAGCAGTAAGCCCCGCGTCATGCGCTTTATAAGGGCGCCGCTAGTGTACTCAACCTGAGTAGCAGTTGCCAGTTTTGTGACTCGTCAATGAACCTGGCTTATGATATGCTCAAACGCTGCTGAGCAGGGCGCTTTTGACGCCACTCACTGACTAATTATAACGACATAAACAACGCTAATTTATTGTAGGGAAGTTCTGTATGAGTGATCATGCCCAGGAAGTGGTTCCGGTTAATATAGAAGACGAACTGAAAAACTCTTACCTTGATTATGCCATGAGCGTAATCATCGGGCGGGCCTTGCCAGATGTTCGTGATGGTTTGAAACCAGTGCATCGCCGCGTGCTGTTCGCAATGAGTGTATTGGGTAACGATTACAACAAACCTTATAAAAAGTCGGCTCGTGTGGTCGGTGATGTAATTGGTAAATATCACCCGCATGGCGACTCAGCGGCTTACGACACTATTGTTCGTATGGCGCAGCCTTTTTCATTACGTTATATGCTGGCTGACGGGCAGGGTAACTTCGGTTCGGTCGATGGCGATTCGGCCGCTGCGATGCGTTATACCGAAGTACGTATGTCCAAAATATCTCACCAGTTGCTGGCTGACCTGGACAAAGAGACCGTCGACTTTGTACCTAACTACGACAGTACCGAGCAGATTCCTGATGTATTGCCAACCCGGGTTCCTAACCTGCTCGCTAACGGCTCATCCGGTATTGCTGTGGGTATGGCGACTAATATTCCGCCGCATAATCTGACTGAAGTGATCAATGGCTGTCTGGCCATGATCAAAAACCCGGACATCACTTTCGAAGAATTGATGGAGTACATTCCGGGACCCGACTTCCCAACAGCCGCTATTATTTCTGGTAATCAGGGCATTATTGAAGCTTACCGCACAGGTCGCGGCCGGATTCATATCCGCTCACGCGCTGAGGTTATTACCGAAGACAATGGTCGTGAAACCATTATCGTGCACGAACTGCCGTATCAGGTAAATAAAGCCCGACTAATTGAAAAAATTGCTGATCTGGTTAAAGAGAAAAAGCTGGAAGGCATTAGTGGGCTGCGTGATGAGTCAGACAAAGACGGCATGCGCGTTGTCATAGAAATGAAGCGAGGCGAGTCCGGTGAAGTGATGCTTAATCACTTGTATCGCAACACGCAAATGCAGGTCGTTTTTGGTATCAACATGGTGGCGCTGGACAAAGGCCAGCCGAAACTATTCACGCTGCGTGAAATGATTGAATGCTTCATTCTGCATCGTCGTGAAGTGGTTACCCGCCGCACGGTATATGAGCTTCGCAAAGCACGTGAACGGGCTCATATTCTTGAAGGCCTGGCCATATCGCTGGCCAACATCGAAGAAATCATTGAACTTATTAAAGCCTCTCCATCCCCTGCAGAAGCCAAAGCCTCGCTAATAGCCCGTGGCTGGCAGCTGGGTGATGTCGCATCGATGCTGGAACGTGCCGGTGTTGATGCAGCCCGTCCTGACTGGGTCGAGGAAGGTTTTGGTGTGCGTGATGGTATTTATCATCTGACTGAAAACCAGGCTCAGGCAATTCTTGAGTTACGCTTACACAGACTGACAGGCCTTGAGCACGAAAAGATTCTGAATGAATACCAGTCCTTGCTGGAACAGATTGAAGAATTATTGCATATCCTTTCCAGCTCAGAACGCCTGATGGAAGTGATTGAAGAAGAACTGGTAGCGGTCAAAGCTGAATTTGGTGACGAGCGTCGTACTGAATTGAGCTCAATAGCGCATGATATCAGCCTGGAAGACTTGATCGAACAGGAAGATGTCGTAGTAACGCTGTCGCACCAGGGATACGTGAAGTACCAGCCATTGAATGAATACGAAGCACAGAAGCGCGGGGGTAAAGGCAAAGCAGCGACTAAGATGAAAGACGAAGACTTCATTGAACGCCTGCTGGTAGCCAACACTCACGATACCATACTGTGTTTCTCAACCCGTGGCCGGGTGTACTGGATGAAGACCTACCAGTTGCCATTAGCTAGCCGCGCTGCCCGCGGCAAACCTATTGTAAACCTGCTGCCACTGGAAGATGACGAGCGCATTACTGCCATTCTGCCGATCGCTGATTTTGAAGATGATAAATTTGTCTTCATGGCGACTCGCAACGGTACCGTTAAGAAAACACCTTTGGTTGACTACTCGCGCCCTCGTGCAAGCGGCATCATTGCCCTTAATCTGGCAGATAATGACGAGCTTATCGGCGTTAATATCACCGATGGTAAACAGGACATACTGCTGTTTTCTGATGCAGGTAAAGTAGTTCGCTTCACCGAAGATAAAGTACGTTCTATGGGTCGTACCGCGACTGGTGTTCGTGGTATCCGCCTGAACGAAGACCAGAAAGTTGTGTCCTTGATAGTGCCTCGTACTACTGAAGGCAGCGAAAACGAAGGCGCTATATTAACCGTGACTGAAAACGGCTTTGGTAAACGTACCATGCTCAGCGAGTACCCAGCGAAAAGCCGGGCTACTATGGGTGTAGTATCTATTAAAGTTTCTGAGCGTAATGGTTCAGTAGTCGGTGCTCTGGAAGTGGTGCCTGGTGAACAAATGATGATCATCAGTAACCGCAGTACCCTGGTGCGCACCAGGGTAGATGAAGTCTCTATGGTGGGTCGTAATACACAGGGCGTCACCCTTATTCGCACAGCCACTGATGAATTTGTGGTCGGTTTGCAGCGCATCGCTGAAATAGACGATGAAGCGGTCGTTATTGAAGGTGAAGAAGGCGAAGAGGGCGCCCCTGAGGCAACCTCCTCTGAAGAGGATTCCCCGAACGATGACGCATAACTTTTCTGCAGGGCCGGCTATGTTGCCGGCCCCCGTATTAAAGAAAGCACAAAAAGAGTTATTAGACTGGCAGGGGCGTGGTGTTTCTGTGATGGAAATCAGCCACCGCTCTCCAGCCTATATCGCCATGGCCGAACAGGCCGAGCAGGATTTACGGGATCTGATGTCGATTCCGGATAACTATGCGGTGCTATTTATGCATGGCGGGGGACGCAGTCAGTTTTCCGCGGTACCACAGAATATCGCAGGGGCTGACGCCACTGTCGATTATCTGGACACGGGTAACTGGTCGCAAATCGCTGAGAAAGAAGCGGCTAAATATGTCGCCCGGGTGAATCGGGTGGCTTCAGTCACTGACAGCGAACAGGGCAAAATGATACCGCCACAGGCGTCATGGAACTTAACTCCCGGAGCGGCTTATCTGCATTACTGCCCGAATGAGACTGTTGATGGTATAGCCTTGCACGAGATCCCAGAAGTGTCAGCACCACTGGTTGCCGATATGTCTTCAGTTATTCTGGCAGAATCGCTGGATGTTTCTAAGTTTGGAGTTATTTATGCCGGTGCTCAGAAGAACATTGGCCCCTCTGGTTTTGCCGTCGTTATTGTACGCAGAGATTTGCTCGCTACGCAGCAGAACTCAGTTTGCACCGTGATGAACTATCAGGTGCAGGACACTGAAAAATCCATGTATAACACTCCGAATACTTTTGCCTGGTACCTTGCCGGCGAAGTATTTAAGTGGATAAAAGCAGAAGGTGGTGTGCAGGTGATGCAGGCGCGTAATCACGCTAAAGCAAAACTACTGTATGAATGCATAGATAATAACCCTTTCTATAAAAATCAGATACACCCACAAAACCGTTCTATCATGAACGTACCTTTTCAGTTACTAAAACCGGAACTGGATAACGAATTTCTTAAACAGGCTGAGCAACGCGGTCTGATGGCGCTTAAAGGGCACCGTTTTGTTGGCGGCATGCGCGCCAGCATGTATAACGCTATGCCACTGGAAGGCACTCGAGCGCTTGTAGACTTTATGACCGAGTTCGCCCGTACTCATAAATAAATCAGGATCTGAATATGACAACAACTTTTAATGCCGCTGAACTGGCCTTGCCAGGTATTCGTGAACTACAACCTTATCAGGCTGGCAAGCCTATTGAAGAGCTGGAACGGGAGCTTGGTTTGAGTGGCATCGTGAAGCTGGCTTCCAATGAAAACCCCCTCGGTGTGAGCCCCCTGGTGCAGGCCGCATTGAACGTTGCGGTGAAAGGACTGGCCCGTTACCCGGATGCCAATGGTTTCTACCTGAAACAGTCATTAGCTGAGAAATTTGCCGTCAATGCGGATCAAATTACTTTGGGTAATGGTTCTAATGATGTGCTTGAATTACTGGCCCGTACTTATGTGCAGCCACAGCATGAAGTTATCTTCTCGCAGCATGCTTTTGTGGTGTATCCGCTGGTAACTAAAGCTATTGGAGCCACCCCGGTTGCTGTACCTGCACGTGACTACGGTCATGATCTGGATGCCATGGCGGCTGCGGTAACCGATAAAACCCGCATGATTTTCATCGCCAACCCAAATAATCCAACCGGAACTTTTCTTAGCAGCGCTGAGCTCGAAGCTTTTCTACAGAAAATTCCCAACCAGGTACTGGTGGTTCTGGATGAAGCCTATTATGAGTACGTACCCGCCGCCGAGCGTGCTCCTTCTATGCAATGGATAACACGATTCCCTAACCTGGTGGTCAGCCGTACCTTTTCCAAAGCTTATGGTTTAGCCGGTTTACGTGCAGGTTTTGCTGTTTCTCATCCGCAGGTTGCAGACCTGATGAACCGTATCCGGCAGCCTTTTAATATGAATCATCTGGCACTGACAGCCGCGTTGACTGCTCTGGAAGATGAAAAATTTCTGGCGGAGTCGATAGAAGTTAATAGTGCAGGCATGCGTCAGCTTATCGATTTTTGCGATCGTCACGGATTAACTTATATACCTTCACATGGCAACTTTCTGACCATTGAAGTTGGACCTGAAGCCGGCGCTATTTATCAAAAACTGCTCGAGATGGGCGTTATTGTGCGTCCGGTAGCTGGTTATGAATTACCCAATCATTTGCGCGTTAGTATTGGTCTGGCTGATGAAAACGATGCCTTCTGTCATGCGATGGAGAAAATTCTGGCGTGAGCGCAATACTGGCTTTGGAATATCAGTCCCGGGCAGAGGGCTCTGTCAATCTGCCCGGCTCCAAAAGCATTGCCAATCGTGCGTTGCTGCTGGCTGCCATGGCGCAGGGAGAAACTATTCTGCAATCGGTGCTGGACAGTGACGATACCCGGCATATGCGCAATGCTTTGCGTAAGCTGGGTGTCAATTACACTGAGCAACATAATGCGCAGGGTCTTGAAGTTCGCATACAGGGCCGGGCAGGGGGCTTCTCCATCGCTGACAGCGCTGAGTTATTCCTGGGCAATGCAGGAACCGCTATGCGGCCACTGACAGCTGCGCTTGCTGCCAGTCAGGGAATATTCCGGTTGACTGGTGAAGAGCGCATGTACGAGCGCCCGATAGGGCCTCTGGTCGATGCTTTACGGTTGTTAGGTGCTGATATAAATTACCTGCAGGAAGCTGGCTATCCGCCTTTACTCATTCATGGAGCCAGTCTGCAGGGCGGACGCGTAAGTATTGATGGCAGCCTTTCCAGCCAGTTTGTCAGCGCTTTGCTGATGGCTCTGCCACTTGCGAATGAGGATACCGTGGTAGAACTAACCGGTGACTTGGTTTCTTTACCTTATATTCAATTGACTCTGGATTTAATGTCCCGGTTCGGTATTCAGGTTCAGCAAGTCGACACTCGCCATTTTATCGTACCGGGGAAAAGCAGTTATCAAAGTCCGGGTGAATTTGTGGTGGAAGGGGATGCATCTTCGGCATCCTATTTTTTAGCCGCAGGCGCCATTGCTGGCGGCACTGTTACCGTAAAAGGCACAGGTTTAGCGAGTCTGCAGGGCGATAAAGCCTTTGCTGAAATACTTGAGCAAATGGGCGCTCAGGTAGCGTGGGGGCAAAACCATATCAGTGTCAGCCGCGGCGAACTACAAGGTGGCCACTTCGACCTTAATGCGATCCCCGATGCTGCTATGACTATTGCTACTACGGCTTTGTTCGCTAAGGGGCCAACAGAAATCCGCAATGTCTACAACTGGCGACTAAAAGAAACTGACCGCTTACACGCTATGGCCACTGAACTGCGCAAGACCGGAGCAGAAGTTACTGAGTATGACGACGGCCTGCGTATTGTACCTCCAGCGGTTATTCAACGTGCCCGGGTAGCCACCTATAACGATCACCGCATGGCGATGTGCTTTTCTTTGCTCACTTTCGCTCCAGCTGGTGTGGAAATAGAAGACGCTCAGTGCTGTGATAAAACTTACCCTGAATTCTTTCAGGACTTCTCAGCTATTTGCCATAACTAAGCAGTAAAATGGCATTTTCTAACAAAGGCCGTATAATTACGGCGCTTTCAATCGAATTTTAAGAAAAGGGCTTTTCTAAAGCCCTTTTCTGTATTCCGAAATAAATGAGGATTTTATGTCTGCTAACGTACCCGTAATTACTATCGACGGTCCGAGCGGTTCAGGGAAAGGTACAATCAGCCGTTTACTGGCGGAAAAGTTAAGTTGGCACCTGTTGGATAGTGGCGCTATCTATCGCGTACTTGCAGTCGCTTCATTGCATCACGAATTCAGTCCCGAAGATGAAGAAAGCCTGGTGGCGTTGGCTACTGATCTGGATGTGAAATTTGTCGCTAACGAGGACACGGGGCTGACCCATGTAATACTTGAAGGTGAGGATGTGACCATGGCTATTCGCACTGAACAGGTGGGTAATCAAGCCTCTAAAATTGCAGCACTGCCTCGTGTTCGCGAAGCCTTACTGCGTCGCCAGCGAGCTTTTCGGGATCTTCCCGGGCTGGTTGCAGATGGTCGTGACATGGGTACAGTGGTCTTTCCTAATGCTGAAGCCAAGATATTCCTGACGGCAAGTGCTGAAGAACGTGCCCGGCGCCGTTTTCAGCAATTGCAAGAGAAAGGCATGGATGCTAATATGGAGCAACTCGTCACAGAAATTCGTGAGCGTGACGAGCGGGATATGAATCGCTCTGCGGCCCCTTTAAAGGCAGCGGAGGATTCGCTTATGCTGGATTCCAGTTCAATGTCTGTTGAACAGGTGCTTGATAAGGTGCTGCAATACGCCCATGACAGGCTTTCATCGTAACGCGGGTTAACCCGGTATGTATTCTGAAATTGCTGTTACGGCAGTTTTCACGGTCGGTGCGACGGAGTGTGCTGATAATCATTCACAACCCCATTCGACAGGTATGTCAATGGATGTAACTTAACTTAAGTAATCAAATCTATGACTGAAAATTTTGCCCAACTCTTTGAAGAGAGTTTACAGGAAGTCGAAACCCGTCCAGGTTCAATCGTTAAAGGAACCATCGTTGGCATCCAGAAAGATCTGGTTTTAGTTGACGCAGGACTTAAATCTGAAAGTGCTATTCCCGCCGATCAGTTTATGGACGCGAATGGTAACCTTGAAGTTGAAGTCGGTGACATTGTCGATGTAGCACTGGACGCAGTTGAAGATGGTTTCGGCGAAACTATCCTTTCTCGTGAAAAAGCTAAGCGTTATGAAGCCTGGCTGCAGCTTGAAGAAGCTTACGAGAAAGAAGAAACCGTTATTGGTGTTATTAACGGTAAAGTGAAAGGCGGTTTCACTGTTGAATTAAACGGTGTTCGTGCTTTCTTACCAGGCTCTCTGGTAGATGTTCGTCCAGTTCGCGATACTGCGCACCTGGAAGGCAAAGATTTAGAATTTAAAGTTATCAAGCTGGACCAGAAACGTAATAACGTTGTGGTTTCTCGCCGTGCTGTTATCGAAAAAGAGAACAGTGCAGAGCGTGAAGAGCTGCTTGAAAACCTGCAGGAAGGCCAGGAAGTTGCTGGTATCGTTAAAAACCTGACTGACTACGGTGCATTCGTAGATTTAGGTGGTGTTGACGGTCTTCTGCACATTACTGACATGGCCTGGAAGCGTGTTAAGCATCCAAGTGAAATTGTAAATGTTGGTGATGAGATAAACTGTAAAGTATTGAAGTTCGATCGTGAGCGTACACGCGTATCCTTAGGTCTGAAGCAGCTGGGTGAAGATCCGTGGAGCGACATCGCTACACGTTACCCAGAAGGCGCTCGCCTGACCGGTCGTGTAACTAATCTGACTGACTATGGTTGCTTCGTTGAAATCGAAGAAGGCGTTGAAGGTCTGGTACACGTTTCAGAAATGGACTGGACTAACAAAAACGTACACCCGTCTAAGGTTGTAAACCTGGATGATAGCGTTGAAGTTATGGTTCTGGAAATTGATGAAGAACGTCGTCGTATCTCGCTTGGTCTGAAACAATGTAAACCTAACCCTTGGGAAGAGTTTGCTAAGTCATTCCAGAAAGGTGACAAAGTTAGCGGTAAGATCAAGTCAATTACTGACTTTGGTATCTTTATCGGTCTGGACGGCGGCATTGACGGTTTGGTTCATCTGTCTGACATTTCCTGGAATAACGCTGGCGAAGAAGCTGTGCGTGAATACAAGAAAGGTGAAGAAGTTGAAGCAGTGGTTCTTCAGGTTGACGCAGAACGTGAGCGTATCTCACTGGGCGTTAAGCAAATTTCTGAAGATCCGGTTAACAACTATCTGACAGCTACCAAGAAGGGTGCTATTGTTAACGGAACCATCACTGAAGTTGACGCTAAGGGTGCAACCGTAGAGTTAGCTGAAGGTGTTGAAGGTTACATCCGTGTAGCAGACATCTCACGTGACCGTATCGAAGACGCAAGTGAAGTTCTGAAAGCTGGTGAACCTGTTGAAGCTCGCTTCATGGGTATTGACCGCAAAAACCGTGTTCTGAGCCTTTCAATCAAGGCGAAAGACGAAGCTGACGAAAAAGCAGCGGTAGAAAGCGTCAATCAACAGCAGGATGACAACGCATTCTCGAGTGCGATGGCAGAAGCGTTCAAGGCGGCTAAAGAAGATTAAAATCTTCTTAGCACTAAGGGTGGCTGCAGGCATGGTTGAACATGACAATTCCATGTTTGGCATTAAGGATCTGTTATGACCAAATCAGAGCTGATCGAACAACTTGCTGATAAGCAGCCACACTTAAGCCCGAAACAGGTGGAAAGCGGAGTTAAAGAAATACTTGAATCGTTGATTCATTCTTTAGCCTCTGGGGACCGCGTTGAAGTAAGGGGCTTTGGAAGTTTTTCCCTGCATTACCGGGAAGCCCGTTTGGGACGTAACCCGAAGACTGGCGATAAAGTTCAGTTGGAAGGCAAATACGTTCCTCACTTTAAACCTGGTAAAGCACTAAGAGACCGTGTAAACGTCGGCAAGAACGCGTGAATATAGGTTTATAAACAAGGCATGCTATAATGGCATGCCTTTTTTTTAACATGCATAGCGAAGGAAGCCTATGTGGCGAGTCTTATTTATCCTGTTGCCGCTTGTATTTCTGTTCATTCTGGCAATGGCCTTTGGTGCCTATAACAAGAGTTCAGTTCCTGTTCACTTTATTGTGGCACAGAAAGAAATGACAGTGGCCAGCCTGCTGGCTCTGTTTCTGGGAATAGGATTTTTCTTTGGTACCCTTAGTCTGTCGCTCAGTTACTGGCGTTTGCGGGTACGCAATCGTCGTCTACGTAAAGAGCTGAATAAGCTGAAACGCTAAAGGTCAGTCCTGATGATAGAATTGCTCTTCCTGCTCTTACCTGTTGCTGCTGCATATGGCTGGTTTATGGGCCGCAATAGTGTGCGTGCTGAACAGCGTCGTGAACAGGAACAATTCTCCCAAAAGTACGTAACTGGCATTAATCTTTTACTTTCCGATCAAAGCGATAAAGCAGTTGATCTCTTTGTAGACATCCTTGATGTCGATAGCGAAACTCTGGATACCCACTGGGCCCTGGGCAAATTATTTCGCCGCCGTGGTGAAGTAGAACGCGCTATACGCATTCATCAGAATCTTATTTCACGCCCATCTTTATCTGAACATGACCGTCACCTGGCCTTATTTGAACTGGGTGAAGACTATTTGTCAGCGGGTCTATATGACCGGGCGGAAAAAATGTTTCTTGATTTGCAGCAGCAAAATAAATTCAAGAACGACAGTCTCTATAACTTACTGACTATTTACGAGTCCACTCATGAGTGGCATAAAGCTATTAAAATGGCGCTTAAAATAGCTCGTTCGGATCGCCGGGTGGAAGCAACCATCGCGCAATTCTATTGTGAGCTGGCTGATGTGCAGGAAGATCCGGAAGCAGCCCTTAAATATTATCAGAAAGCGCTAAAACATGACCGTAACTGTGTACGCGCCAGTCTCGCTCTCAGTCGTTGGTGGATGGGGCAGGGAAGTTATCGTCAGGCACTGGATTTTTTATTGAAGATTAAAGATCAGGATGCCGACTTTCTGCCGGAAGCGTTGCCGCTTATCCGTGACAGCTACCTTGCTCTGAAGGAGCGCACCAGCCTGGTCAGCTTCCTGCATGAGTGTATGCAGTCATATCCAAGCGCCAGTGTCATGGTCATGCTAGCGGAACTGGTCGCTGAGCAAAATGACGTCGAAGAAGCGGAGCGATTTATGACTCGTGCGCTGGCTGAGAACCCGACGACTAAAGGTTTCCATAAATTAATTGACTTACATATCAGAACAGCGGATGAAGGGAAAGCAAGGGACAGCTTAATTATGCTACGTAATATGGTAGCAGAACGGCTAAAGCGCAATGCCCACTACCATTGCAGGCACTGCGGATTTTCAGGGCAAACTTTATACTGGCACTGTCCGTCCTGTAAAGCATGGGCAACGATCAAGCCAACCAAAGGCTTAGACGGGGAATAAAAAATGAAAAAAATTATTGTTGCTTTAGATTTCGCCAGTGCTGATGAAGCACTGGCATTTGTCGATAAGCTGGATGCTGACGAGTGTAGAGTTAAGGTTGGCAAAGAACTCTTTACTCAAGCAGGACCTGAGCTAATCAGGGCCTTACATAAGCGCGGCTTTGAAGTGTTTTTGGATCTTAAGTTTCATGATATTCCTGCGACAGTGGCAAAAGCAGTAAAAGCGGCTGCTGATTTGGGCGTGTGGATGGTTAATGTGCATGCCAGTGGCGGCGAAGAAATGTTAAAAGCAGCGGTTGAAGCACTACAGTCTTATGGTGATAAAGCGCCACTATTAATAGCGGTTACCGTATTGACCAGTATGTCAGAGCAGGAACTGCAGAAACTGGGCATCGATAAACCTTTACCTGCCCAGGTTTTAACACTGGCTCGTATGGCCAGAGAGAGTGGCCTGGACGGCGTTGTCTGCTCAGCTAAGGAAGCCGCTCTGCTACGCGAGGCACTGGGTAAAGAATTTTTATTGGTAACCCCAGGTATTCGCCCTCCAGGTAGCGCTATCAACGACCAGAAGCGAGTTATGACACCAATAGAAGCTATGCACGCCGGTGCCGACTATCTGGTTATGGGCCGCCCTATACGTGAGGCACAGGATTCAGTTTCTTTACTCCGTGAGATCAATCAGCAATTGCGTAATTAAGATGCCGGTATAGCAAGCGAAGCTATACTAAAAAAGCTGTCAGGACGGCAGCTTACTTAATTAAGGATAATTTATGTTACGTAAAACACTGATGTTCGCATCATTATTATCGCCCCTTGTTTTTGCGACTCCGTTAATGGCTGAAAGCGTTCAGACAGGCAACCAGGCCGAGCAGGCAGCCACTGTCAACATTAATCAGGCTAGTGCGGAGCAATTAGCGAAAGGATTGCAGGGGGTGGGTATGGCAAGAGCGAAAGCCATTATCGAGTTACGCGAAAAACTTGGCCGCTTTACTGACATGGAGCAATTGCTGGAAGTGCGGGGCCTGGGTATTCGTGTATTAGAAAATAATCAGGATCGCATTGTATTGTGACTAAGTCATAAAAGGACACAAAAAAGCCAGGCATTGCCTGGCTTTTTTTATGCTAGCGGTTTGGCTCAGGAGGCATCGTTGTCAACACTGCAACGGTGAGCCTGGGCTGTACTGCGGTTCTTAGCCTGAGCCATAGTCGCAGCCTGCTTTGACGATTCGACTTTAGCACGGCTACTTTGATCCGCCGGCTTTAAGGCTGAGCCCAAATCCTGAGCTGGACTGGCACTTGCCTTAGCCATTGTAGCTTTTGCGCGGCCACTGCCATTATTCTTTTTAGCGGGTCCTGCTGTTTTAGCTTTTTCGCTATCCATAACTGTTGGCGCTTCGCTAGTCTTTACTTCTGCCTGGCTTATGCTTTCAGCTTTAGGTTCTTCAGCTTTAGGTGCTTCAGACTTAGGCTCTTCAGCTTTAGGCTCTTCAGCTTTAGGTGCTTCAGACTTAGGCTCTTCAGCCTTAGGCTCTTCAGCTTTAGGTGCTTCAGCCTTAGGTTCTTCAGCTTTAGGTTCTTCAGCTTTAGGTGCTTCAGCTTTAGGTGCTTCAGCCTTAGGCTCTTCAGCTTTAGGCTCTTCAGCTTTAGGTTCTTCAGCCTTAGGTGCTTCAGGCTTAGGTGCTTCAGGCTTAGGCGCTTCAGGTTTAGGCGCTTCAGCCGGAGCTGCTGCACTTTCTTCAGAAGCGTTCTCTGATTGTGCCTGTTCCTGTTTACGGCGCTGTCCGGCTGCTCGCTGGTGGCGAGGGGAGCGACGATCACGCTGTTGCGGCGCTTTATTATCTTCTGCGACCGCTTCCGTTGCCTGAGTTTGCTGTTCAGCTTTTTCTGCTTCTTCAGGTTTGATTTCTGGCTGCTTTATCTTACTGCCAGCACGCACTGATTTATCAAGATTGCGACGCTTGCGGCGTTCTTTCAGCTGCTCAGTCTGCTCCTTCTGAGCCTCCTGAGGTGGTGCCGCTGTTTTGTTATCCTGAGCTGAGTCTGCTGGTTTACGGCGACGATTACGACGGTTACGGTTTTCGTTGCTGCGTTCTTCACTACGTTCTGTGGTATCAGCCTTAGGTTTTTGCTCTTCTTGAGGCTCTTCGGCTGCAGATTGACGTGGTTTATTAGCGTTACGATTCCGGTTTTGACCGCCTCGACGCTGATTACTACGGCGTTGATTATTGCGGTTTGCCGTCTGTTCCTCTCGAGCTTGTTTTTCAGATGCTGCTGACTTTTGTTGCTTCTCTTTGTCTTCAGCATCTTCTGCAAAAAGAGACTTCAGCCACAGCGCAAACTTACTCCACACTGAGACACTATCTGATTTAGTTGCTACCGCCGCTTTTGCCTTTGGAGCAGGGGCTTCAGGCGCCACTAAAGTCTTCAGTGCCGGCTCGTCAATCACTCGATCTTTTTGTGGATTAATTACAATGCCACGGGCTTCTGTCTGCTGAATAAGAGTAACGCTTTGATTCTCTTCCATTTCATCGTCGCGCAAACGCTCAACGTCAAAATGAGGAGTTTCCAGGTTTGGATTTGGAATTACCAAAACACGTACTTTATGACGAACTTCAACTTCGCGTACCGCACTGCGTTTTTCGTTCAACAGATAAGTGGCAACTTCAATTGGCACCTGTGCATTGATTTGAGCGGTATTATCTTTCAGCGCTTCTTCTTCTATCAGACGGAGAATAGATAACGCCAGGGACTCATTGCTGCGAATAGTACCCTGACCGTTACAACGTGGGCACACATGATTGGATGACTCGCCTAAAGAAGGGCGCAGACGCTGGCGTGACATTTCCATCAGGCCGAAGCGAGAAATACGTGCGGTTTGAATACGCGCCCGATCCTGTTTTAAAGCTTCTTTTATACGATTTTCAACTTCACGCTGATGACGTGGTGGAGTCATATCAATAAAATCAATAACAATAAGGCCACCAACATCACGCAAGCGCAACTGGCGCGCAATCTCATCAGCGGCTTCTAAGTTAGTATTGAGTGCAGTTTCCTCAATATCACCACCCTTAGTCGCTTTCGCTGAGTTAATATCGATTGAAGTTAAAGCTTCAGTAGGGTCAATTGACACTGAACCGCCAGAAGGTAAACGAACTTCGCGTTGGAAAGCGGACTCAATTTGCGATTCTATCTGATAATGGTTAAACAGTGGGATATCGCCCTGGTATAGCTTAACCCGCTGTAAAAAATCAGGGCGAACCAGATTGATATGCTCTTTTGCACGCTCAAATATAGCCTCGTCATCAATCAGGATCTCACCGATATCACGACGCAGGTAGTCTCGTATAGCACGAAAAATAACATTACTTTCCTGATGAATCAGGAAAGGAGCAGGGCGCGCCTGGGCAGCTTCTTCAATAGCCTGCCAATGGTGTAGCAATACTTTCAAATCCCAGCCAAGTTCTTCCGCAGATTTACCGACACCAGCCGTACGTACAATCAGACCCATACCATCTGGCAGTTCCAGAGTTGATAAAGCGTCTTTTAACTGGGAGCGCTCTTCGCCTTCAATACGACGTGAAATACCACCTGCACGAGGGTTGTTCGGCATCAGTACCAGGTAACTTCCCGCTAATGAAATAAAGGTAGTAAGGGCTGCGCCTTTTTGTCCACGTTCTTCTTTATCTACCTGGACAATAACTTGCTGGCCTTCTTTAACCACATCTTTGATGTTAGGTCGACCATCAAACTTATAGTTAGAAGGGAAGTAGGTGCGGGCAATCTCTTTTAAAGGTAAGAAACCGTGACGGTCAGCACCGTAGTCAACAAAAGCCGCTTCAAGACTAGGTTCAACACGGGTGATTTTGCCTTTGTAGATATTTGATTTTTTTTGTTCGTGACCGGGACTTTCGATGTCCAGGTCATATAATTTCTGGCCGTCTACTAACGCAACACGGAGTTCTTCCTGCTGCGTTGCATTTATTAACATTCTTTTCATAAATTGTGACTCTTTATAAAGTAAAGAAAATAGCCACAACATCAAACGACACCGAACTGACTGTTAAAACACAGCGGTTCGGGATGTATTATTTCATAACGAGCTTGCTTGCTTTTTGCTTAATCAACTACCCGTATAAGGCTCTAAATCGATTTTATTCGCTGCTTTATACGTAACTACCCGTTTTAAACGTGTAGTGAAAATTTTTTACCAAGCCGACACACGCGTTACGCCGTGTTGATGCTGTTGCTCATGGTCTAATCTAAAAATAAAAATGGAGTGACACCTGGTGGCTTTACAGCGATGAACAAGTACGCTCTTCATTGCTGTGTGCTGGACCTGACGCATCAACATCTCGGCTTTTGTAAAGGCCGTATGCTGACGAGGTTCTCACCGGCGCCTCATTCCAATGTCGTATTGTCGCATTCTTTAGCTGGCTTTGACAAGCAGGATTTACTAGAATGCGCGCCATGAAAGATACTCAGCACGGCGTACGTTGGCTAGATATCAGTGATGATGCAGCCGGCCAGCGAATTGACAACTTCTTGCGCACCCAGTTAAAGGGTGTACCTAAGAGCATGATTTATCGCATTTTGCGTAAGGGAGAGGTGCGCGTAAATAAAAAACGCATCAAACCCGATTACAAACTGCAGGGCGGGGACCTGGTCAGAGTGCCACCAGTTCGCGTAGCACCACCAAGCGATCTACCCAACCCGAATCTGGGCCAGGTCAATCAGTTAAGCGCCATGATTCTGTATGAAGATGACGATTTACTGGTAGTCAATAAACCAGCTGGGATGGCCGTTCATGGCGGTTCTGGAATTAGTTTCGGTGTAATTGAAGCGTTACGCAGTCTGCGCGAAAAGGAAACTCTGGAGCTGGTACACAGACTGGACCGCGAAACGTCGGGCTGTTTGCTGGTGGCTAAAAAGCGCTCTGTGTTACGCCACTTGAATACGCAGTTGCGCGAAAAACAAATGAAAAAGGTCTACCTGGCACTGGTAAAAGGTGAGTGGTCAAAGCTTAATCGTTCGGTAACAGCGCCGCTGAAAAAGCAGGTTTTGCAAAGTGGTGAACGTATAGTGCGGGTAGACAGTGAGGGCAAAGCTTCAGAAACGCGCTTTAAAATACGTCAGCGTTTTGCTGAAGGCACCTTAGTGCAAGCCAGCCCGGTTACCGGGCGTACTCACCAAATCCGAGTGCATACTTTAGCGGCAGGCCACCCAATTGCCCAAGACGAAAAATACGGTGATATGGAGTTTTCCAATGCTATGCGAAAGCAAGGGTTGCAGCGCCTGTTTTTACATGCTGAGACCTTGAGCTTTTATCATCCTAAAAATGATCAGTGGATGACTGTAGAAGCACCACTAGAAGAATCGTTGCAGTTGGTTCTGCAGAAGTTAACCAAGGTATAAGTCAGCCAGGGTATAATATGCGTTATGATCTGATTATTTTCGACTGGGATGGAACTGTTATGGATTCTATTCCCCGTATTGTTTCCTCATTACAATCTACAGCAGCGGCTTGTCGGCTAAAGATCCCCAGCATGGCTGAGATTCACGATATTGTAGGTTTGAGCCTGCCGGTGGCTGTACAAATGCTTTTTGATTGTCACGAAGAGCAGGAGCAACAACAAATAATAGCGGTGTATCGTGATTTTTATGTGGAAAAAGACACCACACCCAGCCCTTTATTTGCAGGTGCTGAGACGGTATTGCAAAGCCTCAAAGCGCAAGGTTATCAACTTGCAGTAGCCACAGGGAAAGCCAGGCCCGGTTTAGAACGAGCCTGGTTAGCAACGAATACCGGGCATTATTTTAGTGCTTCCAGATGTGCTCAGGAGGTGCCCTCTAAGCCTGATCCAGCGATGCTCCGGGAGATATTGGAGTTAACCCAGGTAAAAGCAGAACGCGCACTTATGATTGGCGATTCTATTCATGACTTGAATATGGCAGCCAATGCTGGCGTTGACAGTCTTGGCGTAACCTATGGGGTGCATGATGCACAGCGCTTGCAGGCAGCGGCGCCGCGCCACCTGATTAATGCGATTACGGAACTCCCCCTGTGGTTACAGGGGACTGATGCCCTGGTGACGGAGTAGTTCGAGTAGTCTGATCAAAGGAAGTCCGATAAGGCTATTAGGATCGTCACCGTGCATAAATGCAAATAAACTAATGCCCAAACCTTCGCTCTTGAAGCTACCCGCACAATTTAAAGGTTGCTCCTTTTCTACGTAACTTTTAATTTCCGCCGCAGTGAGCTGTCGAAAGCCAACTTCGAAGGGCTCAACCAGCGTCTCTATTTTACCGTTTTCACTGTTAAGTACACTAAGTCCGGTAAAAAAGGTAACGACCTGGCCATTGCAGGCGGTCAGCTGCTCAATCGCTTTCTCAACACTACCGGGCTTACCCAGTATTTGTTCATTTTCTAATACAGCGATCTGATCAGAGCCAATTATAATATGCTGTTTGTGTTCCTTAGCCACTTTTCTGGCTTTAGCCGCGGCGAGTCGTGCCACCAGTTGCTTTGGAGTTTCCCCCGGGGAGTGGGTTTCATCAATATCTGGTGATACCGCAGTAAAAGAAAGTCCAAGTTTTTCCAGCAGTTGCTTACGATAAGGGGAGCTGGAGCCGAGTACCAGCGGCAAAGGGTAGCTGTCAGACATCTTAAGAATCCTTACTTATGCATTGATTTTTAGTCAGGAAGGCAAATTCTGCCATAAAAGCATGGCTTAAACAGCAATTTCCTTTGACTAACGGGCGTTCAGGCTATATTATCCGGGCGCTATGCAAAAGGTGAGAATACCGGTATCGGTAGACCCCGTTAAGAGCGCCAATAAGCAGTTGAGTTACGAGGGAGTTGTTCCTGGTGCTGGGCTGCATCGCTTAGGGGACGTTATAGTCAACGAGCTGCAGGATATTCAGGTATCCCTGCGCTTCGATGTTGACGAGCAACATACGAGTTTCTTTGCGGGTCATGCGGAAGCTGCGATAGAGGTTATCTGTCAGCGTTGCAACAAACCTATGCAGCTTGAGCTGAAATGCGAATTCCATTATGCGCCGTTAACGCGTCGTCAAAAGGAAGAAAACATTCCAGAGGCTTACGAGCCGGTCGAGCTGACTGAATTAGGCGAGGTAATGTTGCACGAGGTGGTCGAAGATGAACTTCTTCTGGCTATGCCTATCGTAGCTAAGCATGCTGCTGAAGATTGTGAGGTTGATCGTGACGCCATGGTTTTTGGTGAACTTTCGGAAGCGGAAGAAAAACCGAATCCATTCGCGGCGTTGCAGGATTTAAAACGTAAGTAAATAGTTAGGAGATAGGGTAAATGGCTGTACAAAAAAGCAAAAAAGCACGTTCAAGACGTGGTATGCGTCGTTCGCATGACGCGCTGAACGGGCCTACACTGTCGGTGGATTCAACCTCTGGTGAAACGCATCGTCGTCACCATGTGACTGCTGATGGCTATTATAAAGGCAAACAGGTTATCGCTAAGTAAGTGGCGAATGACTGAACTAACCATTGCGTTAGATGCGATGGGGGGCGATCAAGGCCCTGACATCGTGGTGACAGCGCTCGCAAGGGCGCTGTCTTCATTTCCTCGTGTCCATTTCATTTTGGTTGGTGATGAAGCAAAGTTAAATACGCTTCTACAACAACATCCTCAGATTCAGAAATCAGCAAGGGTAAGTCTGCAAAAATCGACTCAGGTTGTCGCTATGACTGACAAACCTAGTGCCGTTGTGCGCGCTAAACCTGATTCCTCAATGCGTGTTGCATTGGATTTGGTGCATAATGGCAGCGCTCAGGCCTGTGTCAGTGCGGGTAACACCGGTGCGTTAATGGCGATGGCATACCTGACACTAAAAACCTTACCAGGCGTTATGCGGCCAGCACTAGTTGCTTCGTTACCACAACAAAATGGTAGCCAGGGCCTGTTACTGGATCTCGGGGCAAACCCCAGTTGCGACGCAGAAACTCTGTGCCAGTTTGGTATTATGGGATCAGTCATGGCACAGCATATTAATGCCGTGAAAAAACCTCGTGTTGCCTTATTAAACATGGGCACAGAAGAAATGAAAGGCAACGATATCGTGCGCCATGCCGCATTGTTGCTAAAAGCCTCACCTCACGTTGAATATATAGGTTTTGTTGAGGGTAGTGATTTATTTTCCGGTAAAGCCGATGTGATTGTATGCGATGGTTTCACTGGTAATATCGCACTGAAAAGCTGCGAAGGCCTTGCCGAACTCTTATATGCCAATTTAAAACAGAGCTTCAGCGGCCACACTATGAGCAAATGGCTGGTCAAGCTACTTTTCAAACGCTACCGAAAGTCCTGGGATTGGCTGAACCCCGACCAGTATAATGGGGCAAGTCTGTTAGGATTGCGGGGAGTGGTCATGAAAAGCCATGGTAACGCCTCTGCAAACGCCTATTTCAGTGCTATCCAGCATGCTATTCGTGAGGCAGAGGTCAGCTTGCCCGAGCAAATTCATGATCGGATTGAAGCGGCTTTACTGGAACTCCGGTAAATCCATCTTAGTAAACCCGATTTGAGGTGCTATGTACGCACGAATTTCTGGCACAGGTCATTACCTGCCCCAAGCACGTCTAACCAATCTGGAACTGGAACAGCGAGTTGATACCTCTGATGCATGGATTCGCGAACGCACCGGTATCAGAGAGCGGCGTATTGCTGGTCCGGATGAAAATGTGGTCAGCATGGCAACACATGCGTCGCGTCAGGCCCTGGAGGCCGCTGGTTTAACCAGCACTGACCTGGATATGATAGTGGTAGCCACCACATCCGCTGAACATGCGTTTCCCAGTGCCGCTTGCGAATTGCAGCATCAACTCGGTGTCACTGACATCCCTGCTTTTGACGTTGGCGCTGCCTGCGCCGGCTTTATGTTTGCGATGAGCATTGCAGACCAATATATTCGTAATAATCAGGCGCAACATATTCTGGTGGTTGGCTCTGATGTCCTGGCCCGGTTATGTAATCCTGATGACCGTAACACTATAGTGCTGTTCGGGGACGGGGCAGGGGCTATAGTGTTAAGTGCGGATAAAGAGCCTGGAATCCAGTCTACTCACCTGCATAGTGCTGGTGAGTTTGCCAGTCTATTGGGCAGCGGACATGTTCCTTCTGTAAGTCAGGAGGCCTGGCTTTATATGAAAGGCAGTGAAGTTTTCAAGGTCGCTGTCAAAAAACTGAGTCAATTGGTTACTGAAACCTTACAGCATAATGACTTGCAACAGGACCAGCTCGACTGGTTGGTGCCGCATCAGGCTAATCAGCGCATTATAGAAGCGACGGCCAGAAAACTGAACATGTCGATGGATCGGGTCGTCATGACCCTTGAGTATACCGGCAATACCTCGGCAGCTTCAGTGCCTGTTGCTTTAGATATTGCCGTTCGCGATGGTCGCATTCAACGTGGTCAACGGTTATTATTAGAAGCCTTTGGCGGCGGGTTTGCCTGGGGCTCCGCGCTGGTCATTTATTAACTAAGAATAAAAGAGGTTTGCATGGCAGAAAAGTTTGCCTTCATTTTTCCCGGACAAGGTTCACAGAGCACTGGAATGCTTGCTGATATGGCAAGTCAATTCAGCCAGGTTGAAGCGACCTTTGCAGAAGCGTCTGAAGCATTGGGTTACGATCTCTGGGATCTGGTACAGAACAACCCTGATAATAAATTAAATCAAACAGAATATACTCAGCCTGCATTATTGGCGGCAAGTGTCGCTGTGTATCGCTGCCTGCAGGATAGCGTCACTAAACCTGTCATCATGGCAGGTCATAGTCTGGGCGAATATTCCGCTCTGGTATGTGCCGGTGCTTTACCTTTTACGCAGGCGTTACAACTTGTACAAAAGCGTGGGCAGGCGATGCAAAATGCAGTGCCTGAAGGAAGTGGCGCTATGGCTGCTGTCATTGGCCTGGCGGATGAAGCTATTGAAAAAGCCTGTGCTGAAGCGGCAGGTGACGAGATAGTAGCGCCGGTCAATTATAATTCTCCAGGCCAGGTTGTTATAGCGGGACAGAAAGCTGCCGTAGAACGCGCTTCAGAGGCCTGTAAAGCTGCCGGTGCAAAACGCGTATTACCTTTGCCTGTGAGCGTACCTTCTCACTGTGCTTTAATGAAGCCTGCTGCAATTGAACTGGAGAAAGAGCTTACTCAGGTAAGCATTAAGCAACCGCTGCTACCAGTATTACATAATGTAGATGTTACTCAGGCAACCGGTGACAGTATTGCTAAAGCGTTGGTACAACAACTTTATTCGCCGGTATTATGGACTCAGACGATCGAGTACATAGCGAAGCAGGGCGTTACTCATTTATATGAACTGGGTCCAGGTAAAGTATTAACCGGTCTGACCAAACGCATTGATAAATCCATTCAGGCAGAGGCTATTGGTGACGCCGCTGCCGTTCAGAAATTTTTGCAGGAGCACTAAATGACATTCTCATTAACAGATCAGGTAGCATTAGTCACAGGTGCCAGTCGTGGTATTGGCCGTGCCGTTGCTGAGCAACTCGTTGCCCAGGGCGCTTTCGTAGTCGGAACAGCGACCAGCGAGAAAGGCGCACAGGCGATTGCCAGCTATCTGGGTGATAAAGGCCGTGGGATGGTATTAAATGTCACTGACGCTGACTCAGTGGCAGAAGTCATAGCCGATATTCAAAAAGAGCAGGGTGGCATTGATATTCTGGTGAATAATGCCGGTATCACTAAAGATAACCTGTTGATGCGAATGAAAGATGACGAATGGAACGATGTACTGGATACTAATCTGACTTCAGTTTTCCGTACCAGTAAAGCTGTAATGCGTGGCATGATGAAGAAACGTAACGGTCGCATTATTAATATAGGTTCTGTAGTTGGCACTACGGGTAATCCTGGACAGGCAAATTATTGTGCAGCAAAAGCAGGTCTGATTGGGTTTACCAAATCATTGGCTAAAGAAATTGCTGCGCGGAACATTACTGTAAACGCTGTTGCACCAGGTTTTATTGATACAGATATGACCCAGTCCTTGACGGATGAGCAAAAAGAGAGCATTTTTAGCGGTATACCTGCAGCACGTTTAGGAAAACCGGAAGAGATTGCGGCAGCCGTTGTGTTTTTAGCTTCGCCAGCTGCGGCTTATATTACTGGTGAAACCATTCATGTAAACGGTGGCATGAGCATGGTATAACACTAAAAAGTGGCCAAATACTAAACGGACGAGGTAAGACCTCGTCCTGAAAGATAAATTTTTGCTTTTATATAGAGCTGCGATTTACTACACTACTCGCAAATCAAGTCTAGCTATACCTAATTGAGGGATTACAATGAGCAATTTTGAAGAACGCGTAAAAAAAATCATCATCGAACAACTTGGCGTTAAAGAAGAAGAAGTGAAACCAGAAGCTTCTTTTGAAAATGACCTGGGTGCTGACTCACTTGACACTGTTGAGCTTGTAATGGCACTGGAAGAAGAGTTCGAAACCGAAATCCCTGATGAAGAAGCGGAAAAAATTCGCACGGTTCAGGCAGCTATCGATTATGTAACAGCTCATTCGGAAGACTAAGCTGTCGCGATCTGGAAGGCGGAATTCTATTTCCGCCTTTTTTTGTGTCTATAATTCAATGCTGAGGAAAGAATCATGGCAAAGCGTCGCGTAGTGGTAACTGGTATGGGTATGGTTACGCCTTTAGGTCTGGATGCGGCCACCACCTGGTCTGGCTTATTAGATGGCCGCTCAGGAGCTGCACCTATTACCCACTTTGATACTTCCGCGTATAACACTCAGTTTGCCGCTATGCTGCCTGATTTTGATGTCACGGCCTATATGCCAGTGAAAGAAACAAAAAAAATGGATGTTTTTATCCAGTACGGTTTTGCAGCGGGTCAACAGGCCATGCAGGATTCTGGCCTAGAAATCACTGATCAGAACAGGCACAGGTTTGGGGTTATGGTCAGCTCTGGTATCGGTGGCATACAAGGCATCGAAGAGAGCCATGCTAAACTGCTATCCAGCGGACCACGTCGGATATCTCCTTTTTTCATCCCTGCTTCTATTACCAATATGCTCTCCGGCCAGCTTTCCATGCATTTTGGGCTCACAGGCCCCAGTCTGGCTATAGTGACTGCCTGCACTACAGGTGTTCACAATATAGGCCAGGCGGCCCGTATGATAGCTTACGGTGACGCTGATGCGATGCTGGCTGGTGGCGCTGAGAAAGCATCCACGCCACTGGGAATGGCCGGCTTTAACGCCGCACGGGCACTTTCTACCCGCAACGATGACCCGCAGGCGGCCAGTCGTCCCTGGGACAAAGATCGCGATGGTTTTGTATTGGGTGACGGTGCCGGGGTTATGGTGCTTGAGGAATATGAACATGCTAAACAACGTGGCGCCACTATTTATGCCGAGCTGGCCGGTTTTGGAATGAGCTCCGATGCCTACCATATGACACTACCGCCGGCTGACGGCCGGGGGGCAGCTGCCTCAATGCAAAATGCATTAGATGATGCTGGTTTAAACCCTGAGCAGGTCGGTTATATTAACGCTCATGGTACTTCTACAGGTGCCGGCGATCTCGCCGAAACCGCGGCAATAAAAAGCGTCTTTGCTGACTATGCTTACCAGATTCCGGTGAGTTCTACTAAATCCATGACTGGTCATTTATTGGGCGCAGCCGGCGCTGTAGAAGCTATTATCTCAGTGCAATCGCTTCTCTATCAGAAGGTACCACCAACTATTAATCTTGATAATCCGGATGTTGACTGTGATTTAGATTATGTACCGCATACAGCAAGGGATCTGGCATTTGATGTCAGCTTATGTAATTCTTTCGGGTTCGGCGGGACAAACGGTTCGTTACTATTTACCCGGGCTTAGTACATTGACACTAAAGGTACTCAGGATTGACGGAACTGCTGCTTAATGGTCAACCCGGTACAGACATTAGTTGTCTGGATCGTGGGTTACAATACGGGGATGGCTTTTTCACTACCATCCGTGTCAGCCAGGGTAAGCCTGAATTATGGTCCCAACATCTGGCTCGTATAACAGAATGCAGTCAACGCCTGGGCCTGGAAACCGCTGAACCTGAAGTGTTGTTGAATGAAATTAGTCAGGTCGCTCAGCGGCATGCTGAGTGCGCAGTACGCATCACATTTACCCGCGGGGTTGGCGGTTTCGGTTATACACCCCCCGAGCTTCCTGCCGGTAACCGGATTGTGCGGGCAACGAAAATCCCCGCACATTATGCAGACTGGAGAAAGCAGGGAATTCGTCTGCAAATTGCAGAGCAACAATTGGGTCAGCAACCTATGCTGGCTGGTTTAAAAACACTTAACCGTTTGGAACAGGTGTTGCTGAAAAAAGAACAGCAACAACGCGCTGCGGATGACCTTTTGGTATTGGATAGCAAGCAAAAGGTGTGCGAAACTACGGTAGCAAATATCTTTTGGCAACAAGGTGGGCAATGGTTTACGCCGTCACTGCGCCTGTCCGGCGTTGCTGGAGTGGTGAGAGCCGAGTTATTGCAGAACAATGAAGTTACAATCGGGGATTATCCGTTACAAAGTTTATATCAGGCTGAGCGGGCTTTTATCTGCAATGCTTTGCTAGGTCTGGTACCTGTTACTCATCTGGCTGATTATGAGTTACCCCTGCAACAGCCATATCCTTTGCAATGGCGCACCCTATTAGAAGAGGTTTAAAACCAGAATGATGAAAGTACTGAAGTTTCTGGTATTGCTGGCAATGACAGGCATGTTATTGCTGGCGATTGCCGTTGGCAGTTTATACTGGTGGTTCACCCAACCTAAGGTAGTTATGGCTGAAGCGGATGCCTTAGCGCCTGCTTTGTTTGAGGTTCCCCGTGGCACTCATGGACGTAAGTTTGCCGAGTTACTGGAAGAGCAGGGTTATATAGAGAACAGCCAGTTGAATTATCTTGCTGCTCGCTTATTTCTTGATGCCGGAAGTCTGCGCGCAGGAGTTTATGCTATTCAGCCTGCCGACAGCGCACAGAGAGTTTGGCAACGTGTTCTGCAAGGTCAACAACATTACTTCCGAATTACTTTTGTCGAAGGCAGTCAATTTAGTGACTGGCGTCGACAGCTTTCTGAACATCCTTATATCAGCACCCAAACGGAAGACAAGTCGGATGCTGAAATCACTCAGATCCTGGCACCAGATGCCCCTTATGATCGCCCTGAAGGTCTTTTATTTCCGGACACCTATAAGTTTACTGCTGGCACCTCCGATTTGCAGCTAATACGTCAGGCTTATCAACGTATGCAGCTTAATCTCAACGAACTATGGGAAAACCGTAAGAGTAACCTGCCTGTCAGTTCGCCTTATCAGGCGCTCATTCTGGCCTCTATCATTGAAAAAGAAACCGGAGCTGCGCATGAAAGAGGCCTGGTGGCATCGGTATTTGTAAATCGTCTGATAACCGGTATGCGGTTGCAGTCTGATCCTACTATCATTTACGGTCTGGGCGATGACTATCGGGGCGTGATTTATCGTTCTGACATTCACCAGTACACCCCTTACAATACTTACCGTATTAATGGTTTACCGCCCACGCCTATAGCTATGCCTGGTTATGAATCAATAAAAGCAACTCTTAATCCGATACCATCGGAATACTTCTATTTTGTCAGTAGCAACGATGGTCAGCATGTTTTCTCACGAACACTGGAAGAACATAACCGTGCCGTTTATAAATATCAGAGGAACTGATGAAAGGTCACTTTATAGTCATTGAAGGCCTTGAAGGCGCTGGGAAAAGCACCGCGGTTGCCACAGTAAAGGCCTTTCTGACAAACCAGAACCTGTCTTTTAAAGAAGTACGCGAGCCTGGTGGAACCCCGCTGGCTGAAGCGCTACGTGAGCTGATTAAAGAATCCTGGGCAGAGCGGGTAACGCCGCAGGCAGAGCTAATGGTGATGTATGCAGCGCGGGTTCAATTGGTTGAAAACCTGATTAAACCAGCCCTGGAACAGGGCCTCTGGGTAATAGGGGATCGTCATGACTTGTCGTCGCAGGCTTATCAGGGCGGGGGGCGAGAATTGGGGTCGCAATTACTGGCGCAAATACGCCAAATTACACTAGGTGATTTTCGTCCCGACCTGACGCTTTACCTGGATGTTGACCCGGCACTGGGGTTAGAGCGAGCCCAAGGCAGGGGAGAACTGGACCGTATCGAAAAAGAAACGCTGGATTTCTTTCAGCGTACTCGCCAACGTTACCTGGAATTAGCCGCCTCTGAACCTGGCGTTGTGACTATTGATGCAGGTCAGCCTTTAGACCAGGTGCAGGCACAAATAGAGAAAGCCTTACAATATTATTTACAGAACCAGGATAAAGGCAGGCTGGCATGAAGTTCCCCTGGCTACGTGGTACCTGGATGCAATTGCTGCAAAGTCGGCAGCACAACAGGTTACCTCACGCTATAGGTATTCCCTGGCTGCCGGAGCTGGCCACTGATAAGTTACTGGATCAAATTGCGCAATGGCTTTTGTGTACAGAAGCCGGGCGCAACCCGGAATTGAAGAAAGCCTGTGGTACCTGTAAAAGTTGCTTGTTGTGGCAATCAGGTAGTCATCCCGACTTTTATCGTCTTGGTGAAGAAGAGGACAAGAGCCTGGGAGTCGACGTAGTGCGTAAACTTCAGACTCAACTAGCCAGTTCTGCAAACCAGGGCGGCAATAAAGTAGCTTTAATAACCTTTGCCGAAAAATTAACCACACAAGCGGCAAACGCCTTGTTAAAAACCTTAGAAGAACCTCCTTCCAACACTTACATTATTGTTGCCAGCGCACGTTTTTCACAGTTATTGCCGACACTGCGCAGCCGGCTGCAATTTTATCCTGTGCAACGACCGGGGCTGGAGGAGTTGGCAGACTGGTTGCAGACCTATACTGAGCAACCAGTAGCCGCCGAAACCTGGTTACAAAGCTGGCTAAGCAGACCACTGTCTGCATTGCAGAAGTTAACGTCAGATACAGAACAGGGTGATACCTTATGGCGTGTGGTATTAGAAGGGAAAACGCCTGCAAAAACAAAAACTGAAAGCCAGGCACTTAGCCAGCTAAATGAACTGGAGCACCTGGTAAGGGACCTACAATGGTTGGTTAGTGGTGGTGCTCAGCAATATATGCTGAATCCTCAATTAGGCTCCCATAACCGATTGCTGGAGTTGCTGAACTTGCAAGAAGCTGGTTTACTCAACGAGCATTGTCAGCAATGGTCCACACTTATCCGCACAACCAGACAAAGATTGACAGCCCAGGCTGGCCTTAATCAGCAGCTGTTATTGCAACAAATTATCACTGACATGCAAACCAAATTAGGAGTTTTCAATGTACGTTGATTCCCATTGTCACCTTGATAAAATTAAACGGGCATCTACTGACGGCATGCAGTCCGTAATCGACAAAGCACGGCAGGAAGGCGTTGAGCACATGTTATGCGTGGGCGTCACTCTGGAGGACTTTGCCGCTATGGAAGAGCAGATAGCACCTTTTTCAGAAGTTAGTATGTCCTGCGGATTGCACCCTCTTTATATTGCTAAGAACCTTCCTGATTATGACGCTCTGGCAGAAATTTGTGCACGTCCAGACGTGGTGGCAGTAGGGGAAACCGGTCTCGACTATTTTTATGATAAAGAACATCATCAGCGTCAGCAGGAAAGTTTCGGCAAACATATCGAGCTGGCGAATAAGGTTAATAAACCCCTTATTATTCACACCAGGGATGCACGGGAAGATACGATAAGCATGTTACGAGAAGGGCATGCAGAGCGTTGTGGCGGTGTTTTGCACTGCTTTACTGAAAGTCAGGAAATGGCGGACCAAGCTCTTGAGCTAGGTTTTTATATTTCCATTTCCGGTATCGTCACCTTTGCGAATGCAAAAGCATTGCGTGAAGTCGTTAAAAATATTCCTCTTGAGCATTTGCTGATAGAAACAGATTCCCCCTGGCTTGCCCCGGTACCGCATCGCGGTAAAGAGAATGAACCAGCCTACGTAAGCCACGTGGCGGAATGTGTTGCTGAATTGAAAGGCATTAGTAAAGCAGAGGTCGCTGCAGAAACCCGGGCTAACTTTTATCGCCTGTTCGACCAGGTTAAAAGATAAAAAAAAGCTCGGACTCAAAAAGGAATCCGAGCGGGGGAAATGGCTCATAGGGTATGAGCCGTGCGCTAACTATTCCTGCTAGGGTTAAACTGACATGATTAACCCTACAGAGAGAAACTATACCTTAACTGCAGTTTAGAACAGCAACTCTAAATTGCGAATTTTTTTCTTCCTTACTGGCTAAGACGCTTTCTTTTGACCAGACTTCCTACACTTAAGGAGGTATCTTGTTATGACAACTTTTGATTTAAATCAACGGCCTGATTACGACAGTGTTATTCAGGATATTGTCGATTACGTGCGCGATTTCCAGATAGATAATGAAGAAGCATGGACCACCGCTCGCCATTGTCTGATGGACACTTTGGGTTGCGGCTTGCTTGCATTGCGGTTCCCAGAATGCACCAAACATCTAGGACCCTTAGTAGAAGGCACTATAGTACCAAACGGGTCCAGGGTTCCGGGAACGCAGTTCCGCCTGGATCCCGAGAAAGCAGCCTGGGACATCGGCAGCATTATTCGCTGGCTGGACTTTAATGACACCTGGCTGGCCGCAGAATGGGGACATCCATCTGATAATCTGGGTGGTATTCTCGCCATCACTGATTTTATTTCACAACGCAGAGTGAGCCGAGGGGAACAGCCCATACCCTTAAAAACGGTGCTTGAGGCAATGATTAAAGCCCACGAAATTCAGGGAGTTTTAGCGCTGGATAATAGCTTTAATCGGGTTGGTTTAGATCATGTGGTTCTGGTAAAAGTGGCGTCGACTGCGGTGGTATCCTGGTTGATGGGAGCGGATCGTGAGCAGATGCTTTCTGCTGTTTCCCACGCCTGGGTGGATGGGCAATCGCTACGCACCTACCGACATGCACCCAATGCAGGCTCTCGTAAATCATGGGCCGCCGGCGATGCAACGGCTCGTGCTGTGCGTCTTGCTGATATTGCTATGCGTGGTGAGATGGGCATTCCCGGAGCTCTTACAGCACCCCAATGGGGCTTCTATGATGTATTGTTCAGTAAAACCTGCAAAGACCAGAAACTAAAAGACGAATCTCAGCGTCAATTCAGTTTACAGCGCGATTATGGTCATTATGTAATGCGTAATATTTTATTTAAACTTTCTTTCCCCGCCGAATTTCACGCCCAGACAGCCTGCGAAGCCGCTGTCACTTTACACCCAGAGGTGAAAGAACGGATACATGAAATTGATAAAATAGTCTTAACCACTCACGAGTCAGCCATTCGTATTATTTCCAAACATGGGGAATTGGCTAACCCTGCAGATCGCGATCATTGCTTGCAATATATGACGGCTGTACCTTTGTTACTCGGTGATTTGCAGGCTGAACATTATGAAGATGACTTTCATCAGGCGAACCCCGCCATTGATCAGTTAAGGGAAAAGATGGAAGTCGTAGAAGATCACAGTTATAGCGCTGACTATCATGACCCGGCTAAGCGCTCTATTGCGAATGCTATTCAGATATTCTTTAAAGATGGCAGTTCCACAGAAAAAGTAGTGGTTGAATATCCAATAGGTCATCGTAAACGCCGGGACGAGGGTATTCCTGTGCTTGAAGCAAAATTCAGGAAAGCACTGCAAACTCGCTTCACCCTTCGTCGCAGTAATCATTTGTTTGATCTCTGCAGGGATAGCAGGGCACTGGAGCAAATGCCAGTCCATAAATTTATGGATTTACTGGTGGTTTGATAATTATTTGTTTATAAAGTGAAAAGCGCAGTTAAGCTGCGCTTTTTTGTTGCTTAGAATTTAGTTAAAGTAGCACTCTGTTAATTAGCTACCGGTACCATGAGTGAACGCATTTTTTAAACGTTTATCAACCCGCCTATACCTGACTTTCGCGTTAAGCATGTGCCTGGTCCTGTTTGCTTTGCTTTCAGTATCTATAAAAGTACAGGAAGAAGCCCTGTATAAACATGCCGAGGATCGTTTGCTACAGGTTACTGATGTATTCAGAACCTCTCTTGAACTGGTTTTGCAAACCCGCCAGGAGAGCCTGACTAACCTGGCTAAGAACCTGCAGCGCTGGGAAACCAATGACCACCCGAGTCTGGCTGACGACTCTGCGTTACGTCAGCTCTTTGATCATGTCTGGGTGGTCAATCGCAACGGCGATGTAGTCGATGAATGGCCTCGTTTAGGTGCCGTGCAGGAACGTTTAAATATTGCCAGTCGTGAACTGTTTCGACGTGCTTCCGAGACTGGAGGCTATTTTATTGGCCAGCCAGAAAGCTCTTATTACACACAGGAACCTATTGTTAACGCTGTAGTTCCTATGTTTGATTCAGAGGGTGACTTTATGGGTGCTGTTATTGGCATGTTCTCACTATATGACAACACGGTACTCAACAGGATTGCTTCCACTCGGGTAGGGGATCATGGCTACGTCGCTATCTCTACTAATGATGGAACCATTATAGCGCACCCGGATCGTCGTTTGATTCTTGAGCGTCTTCCTCCCGGCGAAAATTCGCTGCTGGATAGTGCCATACATGAGGGCTGGCAAGGTGTTGGAGAGACTACGGATAGTACCGGCAAAACAACGCTGCAAACTATGCGCCAGCTCGGTAACAGCGGCTGGATCCTGGGAGCGGTGTTGAGCCTGGAAGAAGCCATGCAGCCTGCCTATGAGTTGCGCCGTGTGCAAGTCATTGTAGGTCTTATTTCCTTGCTGATTAGTCTGTCTCTGCTGAGCTGGATTTTGCGTGCCTACTTGCGGCCCTTAAATGTATTGCAGGGCGAGGTTATTGATATTCAGCAAGGGCGAGCTCACCAGCTAACAGAACCCGGTATTGAGGAGTTGCGGCAGGTAGTTTCCCGCTTTAACGACTTACTGGCCCAGAATGAAGCCAACCAACAAACCCTGCAGCAACGTCAGGCTTACCTCGACATTATTCTGGCGACTTCGGCGGCTGGTTTATTTATGGCGGATACAGCCGGTAAAATTGAATACACCAATGAACGTACAGTTGAAATTACGGGCTTTCCACCTGAAGAGCTAAAAAGCTCAAGCATTTTAAATAATATTGCTGAAGAGCACCGGGAACGTCTGATTGAACGTTGGAAAGAAGCACTAAAATACAATGTGCCCATGTCCGTGGACCTGCAGCTGCGCCGTTTAGACGGGGAAGTCATTTGGTTGCAGGTGCATACTGAACCGGTATTTGCGGATCATATCTGCATTGGTCATGTCGGTACTATTAATGACGTTACCAAACATCAGCAGAAGGTAGCAGAACTGCGTAGTGCCGCGAATGAAGATAAACTGACAGGTTTACTCAATCGCCGCGGCATTGAACAAGCTATGGTTAAGGCATTTCAGGATGCTCGTCAGGAACGTTCCGATCTGATTTTGCTGGTTTTAGATTTGGATAACTTTAAAGCAGTTAATGATTACGAAGGGCATGAAGCAGGTGACTGGGTGTTACAAAAAGTCGCTTTGGTGATGCGCCAGTTTACCCGTGATAGTGACTGGGTTGGTCGCCTGGGGGGTGATGAGTTTATTCTTGTTTTACCCGGCTGCCCGGTGGAACAGGGCGAGCGAATTGCTAACGAGTTAGTCAATCATATTGCCGGTATTTCAGCAGAAAGACATCTTCCTCAGGTAACGGCAAGTGTGGGTATGGTTAATTTACGTGGCGATGATCAATCAGCTATGGACATGCTTCGACGTGCTGATAAAGCGGCCTACGCAGCAAAACACGCAGGCCGTAATCAGGTTTTTACTGAGACGGACTAACCAGGCTGCGGTTGCTAACGCGACCAGATCTGGATAACTCACCCCGCAGATTTTCGGTCAACTGGAGTCGGATAGCACTACTATCCGACTCTTTACTTAGCAGGTAGTGGAGTTTAGTCAGGGCGGCTTCGATGGTCATATCATGACCACTTATAACACCAATATCAGCCAACGCATTGCCGGTTGCATAACCTTCCATATTAACTGTGCCTTTGAAGCACTGAGTACAGTTAATAACTACCACTCCCTGTTTTATTGCCTTTTTCAGGCTATCAATTAAAGCACTGTTCTGCGGTGCGTTACCGACACCATAACTAAGTAATATCAATGCTTTGATTGGTTGCTGAACCAGACTGTCAATAAGCGCTGAGTTCATTCCAGGATAAAGGGTGACAACCCCGATATCCTGCGGAGTCACAGACTGTACGTTCAGCTTGTGACTAGTGTTCTTACTCAGGCTACCGGCTATTAACTCAATCTGAATGCCAGCTTTCAGTAGCGCTGGGAAGTTAGGCGAAGCAAAAGCATCAAAGCCATCTGCATCGGCTTTTGTAGCTCTGGAGCCGCGAAAGAGACGATTATTAAAGTATAAGGTAACTTCATGAATGGGGTAATAAGCAGCGATATATAATGCATTCAGCAGATTCACCTGACCATCTGAGCGTAGCGTCGCCAGGGGAATTTGTGAACCCGTAATAATTACGGGCTTATCTAAATCCTCAAACATAAAAGACAGAGCAGAGGCTGTATACGCCATGGTGTCTGTTCCATGCAAAACGACAAAAGCATCGTAATCTGCATAGTTGCTCTGAATATCTTCGGCGATAAGTTGCCAGTCTGCCGGCTCCATATCTGAAGAATCCATAAGAGGATCGTATTCATGAATTACAAACTCGGGCATTTCCTGACGGTGAAACTCGGGTAACCCGCGCACTGTCTCAGTCAGAAAACCGGGCGCAGGAATATATCCCTGCGCCGATTTCTTCATGCCAATGGTGCCGCCAGTATAAGCGATATATATACGTTTACGAGGCATTCCCATTAATCTACCCGACATTCCAGACAACGAATATAAGTGCCGTCAGGGTCGTTGAACTGGTTGAGTATCTGCACATCCTGCCATAACTGTAATAATGCCTGCTCAGCCAGACCAGAAGGTGTATGCACTTCCCGTGACGGTAACCAGGCTGAAGCTGTACCAAACAGCTCTTTCATAAATTGTTCGCCCGGAGACAACGACTGTTTTGGCCAGTGCACGCTAAACGAACCTTCTTCTAATTCCGCCATAGTGGCCGCGGCCTGAATTGCTAAATTCACTTCACCTAAAGCATCAACCAGACCATTATCTAGTGCTGCCTGACCCGTCCAGACGCGCCCCTGAGCAATTTCATGGACGTCTTCAACGCTCATATTGCGGGCATCACCGACCAGTTGCAGAAACTTTTGATAAATGTCTTCAACTGAACTTTGCAGTAAATATTCTGCTGCCGGGTCCAGTTGCTGGGTTAAGTCCAGACTGGGAAGCTCGGTAGTGGAAACACCGTCAGAATAAATGCCCAGTTCAGCCAGGCTGTCTTCAAGCGTTACAAACAGTCCAAACACGCCTATAGAGCCCGTAATAGTGCTTGGTGATGCAATAATTTCATCAGCACCCGCCGCTATCCAGTAACCACCAGAGGCAGCTGTGGAACTCATGGACGCTATAACTGGTTTGCCAGCCTCCCGCAAATGGAGTATTTCCTGGCGAATGATTTCTGAGGCAAAGGCGCTACCACCAGGGCTGTCAATACGCACGACAACCGCTTTCACATCATCATTCAGGCGCGCTTTACGCAGCTCTTCAGCCATACTATCCCCGCCAATTTCTCCGGCCCGGCGATGACCGTCGAGAATAGGTCCACGGCCTACTATGATAGCGATCTGGTTATCATGCGACTTAGTTTTCGGTGACATCTGTTTTTCAGAATCCAGAGTCCGTAAATAGTCCTGGTAAGTAATGTGCCGATAGGTTTCTTTATCGTTGTCATAACCCGCAAGATTAATCAGTTCATTGCGCATCTCGTTACGTACTTTTAATTCATCGACCAGGCCTGCCTGTTTCGCCATTTCCGCCTGGTTATTGCCGGCACGTTGGTAAAGTGCCAGATAGTCCTCAATCAAGCCTGAGGTAACTTCGGGAGCCAGGTCGCGATTGTTCTGAACACCATTTAAATACTGCGTCCAGAGTTCATTCAACCAGGCTTCGTTAGCTTCGCGGGCTTCTTCCGACATAGAGTCGAGCATGAAAGGTTCAACCGCTGATTTATAACTACCCACCCGAAATATATGCTGATTCACTTTGAGCTTTTCGAGCATAGATTTGAAGTACATCTGGTTGTAATGAAAGCCGTCTAAGCTTACCGCTCCCAAAGGGTTCATATAGATGGTGTCTGCATGACTGGCCAGGTAATATTGATTCTGACTGTAATAATCACCAACCGCGATGACGGGTTTACCGCTTTGACGAAAAGCATCCAGATGTTCACCTACCAGCTTTAGTTTACTTAACCCGCCCCCGCGCAGATTACGCAGATCTAATACCAGACCACCAATACGTTCGTCTTCAGCGGCACTGTCTATGCTGCCTATCAGTTCGTATATATTGACTTCAGGTATTTCAGGTTGCGAGTTAAATGCCTGCTGGAAAAAAAGATCCGCAGGAGAAATGTAGGTTTCCTGTTCAACCAGAATCCCTGAGGGATTTAATACCAACAGACCATCCTGAGGCACTTCAACAATATCCTCACTGCTCATGAGAACAGCCAGAACCATGAAAAGAATAAGGAAGAAGACAATATTTAAAACGACTTTACGAAAAGCATTTATAACGCGCCAAATGGCGCTCAGAATTTTTCTTAAAAACTTCATGATGGTTATCCCGTTTTTACAACCACAGCTGTAATTTTAATGACAGACACATAGTGTATCTGAGTTAAACAGTGCAAACACGTGAAACTTTGTAACAATTAGCAACATTTGAATTTGCTGTGCTGGTACTACTTTTGCTATGGTTAGCGGCAACTTTGTTCACCTCAGGCCATAGTATATGGATGCTCTGGAGCTACTTACACAACGCTCGTCGATGCCTCGACTGATTGCGCCGGGTCCCGATCCTGAAGCGCTGGCTATTATTAAGAAAGCTGCATTGCGGGTGCCCGATCATATGAACCTGACTCCGTATCGATGCCAGTTGTTTAGTGGTGATGACCGCGCAGATTTAGGGCGTGCTTTTGCCACTGCGGCAGCGAGGGAGGAAGCATTTACCGACCGCGATAAAGAACGCGCTGCGCAGTTGCCGTTGCGGGCTCCGCTTATTGTTGTGGTCAGCACCTGTTTTCAGGAGCATCAGATGGTGCCATTTATTGAACAGGCCGCAAGCGCTGCCTGCGCTGCTTTTGCCATGCAACAAGCATGTTTTGCGCTGGGTTATGGTGCCATATGGCGCAGCGGCCATTATGCACAGTCCGCGTTGGTAAAAAAAGCACTCGGAGTGCGGGATGAAGATGAGATCATGGCTTTCCTATATGTTGGAACGCCAGCGGTGCCGACACCGATAAAACCAGAGAAAACAAAATCAATATTCAGTCGTGGGAAGGTGGATATTTAGTGTGAATAAAAATCTAATAAAATAGCATAAAAATTCTTTACGTTCTTTTTCCTATTGGTTATGCTGTCACTCCTGATTTAAGGAGTAGGTATGGCCATGACAGTAAACCAGAAGACCAGTGCCTGGGTGATAGGCGCCAGTGGCTTTAGCGGCGCTGAGCTCTGCCGCTTAATTAACCGTCATCCTTACCTTCAGTTATCCCGGGCGTTTGCTTCCTCAGTTGCTAATGCAAAACCATTAGCTGAGCTATACCCTGAACTAGCTACAGTGGTAAATATTGATCTCGAAGTATGGCGGGACCAGAATATTGATCAGGACCCATTGCCTGAGCTGGTGTTTCTCGCTTTACCTCATGAAGCCAGTGCTAAACTCGCTCCTTACTTTCTGCAGGCTGGAGTCGTAGTGGTTGACTTATCCGGGGCTTTTCGGCTGAAGGAACTGAATAAATACCCAGAATTTTACAACTTTAAGCATCCCAGTCCGGAATATTTGCAAGATGCCAGTTACAGTTTAATGGAATTGATTGGAGACGCTGAATTGAATAACTTAATCAGCGTCCCCGGTTGTTATCCAACAGTTTCCACGCTAGCGCTGGCTCCTTTAATTAGAGAGAATTTACTGTGCGAGCAGCAGGTTCCGGTGATCACAGCAACGAGCGGCGTATCCGGGGCAGGTCGTCAGGCAACCCTCAACAATAGCTTCTGCTCAGTTAGTCTGGGCGCGTATGCTGTGCTCAGTCACCGTCACCAACCTGAAATTGCTCAGAACCTCGGTCGTGAAGTTATCTTCACCCCACAGTTGGGCGCTTTTAAAAGAGGCATACTCGCCACCTGTTCTGCACGTCTTGGCAAAGGGGTAACCCCGGCTCAGGTAGAACAGGCTTTTCAGCAGTATTATCAGAATCAGACTTTTATTCGCCTAGTCGCAACGCCGCCAAAAATCGCTCAGGTAGAAAACACTCCTTTTTGCGACATCTACTGGGCTGTACAAGGTTCCAATATCGTGATCAGTGCGGCGATAGACAATCTGCTCAAAGGGGCAGCCAGCCAGGCGCTGCAGGCGGCTAATCATAAATTCGGCTGGCCTCAGCCCAGTGGAGTTATGCTATGAGTATTGCGCCGGTAGTGATCAAAATAGGCGGCGCAGGTTTAAATGACAGCGCGTTATTGGAGCGCCTGTTACTGGCTGTGAAAGCCATTAAGAAAGAACGGTCTTGTGTGCTGGTGCATGGCGGAGGCAGTCTGATAGACAATTGGCTGACCACCTGGTCCAGACCCGTGCTGAAAGAACATGGTATGCGCATTACGCTGGATGAGGATATGCCGTTAATTGCCGGTGCGCTGTCCGGAGCTATTAACAGTCAGCTGGCGGCGGCAGCAAATCAGGCCGGTCTGCGTGCTGTGGGGAGCTCCTTACTGGACGCTAACTGGTGCGCGTTAACACAGGACCACACTCGTGGTGCTGTGGGTATTCCTGTGCCTGAAAATTCAAACCCTGACTATCTGCAACTGCTGCTAAACAATGGCCTGACGCCGGTTATTTCTTCCATAGGGCAGGGGGATCAAGGACAACTATTGAATGTAAACGCTGATTTAGCGGCGGCGACTGTCGCTGCGGTGCTCAAAGCGGATTTGTTATTGCTTACCGATGTGCCCGCCATTATGACCGCTGACGGCGAATCTTTGCATACTATCAATAGTGAACTGGCTGCCCAGCTGATTGCTGATAATACCGTTCACGGTGGTATGCGAGTCAAATTAGAAGCTGCGCTGCAAGCTGCGCGTCTTTCCCGACGAACCACCGCGGTAGCTGGTTGGGATCAACCCGAGCAGTTAGCCGCCGTACTTCAGGGTCTGAGTTACGGGACCCGAATTCTAGTCTCATAGCAATCAATTTTTTATACAGGATATTTATTATGACCAAGCCTAAGCACTGCTTATCTTTGCTTGATCTTGATGCCAGTACTATTCAGCAATGCCTGCAACTGGCGCAGCAGATAAAAGCGAACCCTGAAGCGTATGTGCATTCGCTTGAAGGCAAAAGCATTGCCTTGCTTTTTGAAAAGCCCAGTTTACGTACCCGGGTTAGTTTTGAAGTGGGGATTCATCAGTTAGGTGGTCATGCTGTTTACCTGGACGCCAATATGGTGGGTCCAGGCCAACGTGAAAGCGTACAGGATATTGCTGCCAACCTGGCGTGCTGGACTCACGCCATAGTAGCGCGGGTTTTTCAGCATGACACCCTGCAACAACTGAGCACAGCCGGGATCAGTGTGGTGAATGCTTTATGCGATATTCATCACCCGTGCCAGACGCTTGCCGATTTGCTGACCTTACAGGAAGTTTTTGGTGAGGATCTCAGTGTGCTGAAAGTGGCTTACCTGGGGGATGGCAATAACGTTTGTCAGTCACTGATGCTCGGAGCCGCTGCTTTGAACATGCCTCTACAGGTGGTGACACCAAAAACCTATGGCCCGAGCAAGCAGATCATGCAAACACTGGATGAGACATTTAAAAACCACCAGGTGACTCTGCTGAATGATCCTGCTCAGCTAGGTCCGGTTGATGCGCTTTACACGGACACCTGGATTTCTATGGGAGAGCAGGATAGTGCTGAGAAGAAACAATACTTACAGCCATTTCAGCTCAATCAGCAATTGCTTGAAGCAAGCGGAGCAACCGCCGTCATGCATTGCTTGCCCGCTCATCGCGGAGATGAAATCACCGATGAGTTGATGGACGGTGAACACTCGGTGATTTTGCGACAGGCCGAAAACCGCATGCATGCGCAAAAAGCGCTATTACATTATTTATTCAATGGTTTTGTTTAACGGGAATTTGTTATGAGCATAAAAAAAGTAGTTTTAGCCTATTCGGGTGGTTTGGATACTTCGGCTATAGTGCCCTGGTTAAAAGAAACCTACGATTGTGAAGTCATCGCTTTTGTTGCCGATGTAGGCCAGGGTGCCAGTGAACTGGAAAATATTGAAGAGAAAGCTAAGAGCTCCGGCGCCAGCGCCTGTTATGTCGTCGACTTACAGGAAGAAATGCTGCAACAGGTGATAGTGCCCAGTATGCAGGCAGGCGCCATCTATGAAGGTGACTATCTGCTGGGAACTGCGCTGGCACGACCGGTTATTGCCCGCGCTCAGGTTGAAATTGCACTTAAAACCGGCGCTGATGCCGTGGCACACGGGTGCACGGGTAAAGGCAACGATCAGGTGCGTTTTGAAGGTACCTATGCGGCTTTAGCGCCGCAGCTTAAAGTCATAGCCCCATGGCGTGAATGGCCGTATCGCTCACGTCAGGATTTGCTGGATTTCCTTGAGGAACGCAAGATCCCTTGTGCTGCCTCTAAAGAAAAAATGTACAGCCGGGATGCCAACCTTTGGCACATTTCCCATGAAGGTGGTGAGCTTGAAGATCCCTGGCAGCAGCCTACCGATAAGGTCTGGACCTGGACGGCTAGTGCCGAACAGGCTCCGGAACAGCCTGAACAGGTCAGCCTGAGTTTCGAGCAGGGCGTATTGACCGCCGTTAATGGAGAATCAGGCAGTCTGACCCAGTTATTGACACAACTTAATGACCTGGGAGCCAAACATGGCGTGGGCCGCATTGATATTGTGGAAAACCGCCTGGTAGGCATGAAGTCCAGAGGTTGTTACGAAACTCCGGGTGGAACCTTATGGTGGCGTGCTCTGCAAGGCCTGGAACAACTGGTATTTGATCGTCCCAGCACTCAGCTACGCCATTATCTGGGCCAACAGCTGGCACTGGTATTGTACGATGGTAACTGGTTCACTCCGGTGCGTTCTGCGCTTACAGCCGCGGCTAAAGAGTTGGCCGCAGTGCTTAGTGGCGAAGTGGTACTCAAGCTCTACAAAGGCCAGGCCAGTGTCATTCAACGCAGCTCTGTTCATAGCCTTTATTCGGAAGCCTTCGCTACCTTCGAAGACGATGAGGTCTACAATCAAAAAGACGCCGCTGGCTTTATCCGGCTGCACAGCTTGCCCAGTCGTATCCGGGCATTGCATAAAGGAGGTCATTGATGAGCATGTGGGGCGGGCGCTTTGAAGCGCCCACAGCGGAGCTATTCCGTCACTTTAATGATTCACTGCCATTTGATTATGTGCTGGCACCCTATGAAATAGTGGCCTCTAAAGCCTGGGTAACGGCATTGACCCATGCTGGCATTATTACCTCTGATGAAGCGGGCGCTCTTAATCGCGGCCTGGATGAACTAGCGGTTGAGCTTGAGGAGCAACCGGATCGGCCGGTTCGCGATGGCGCTGAAGATATTCATAGCTGGGTAGAGCAACAACTGCAGGAGAAGTTAGGGGCGGTGGGACGTAAGTTACATACTGGACGTAGCCGTAATGACCTGGTCGCGACCGACTTGCGCTTATGGTTAAAAGCACAAAGCAAAAGCATTCAGCAGTCATTGCTGGGAACTATCAGCGCTTTATTAAACTTTGCCAACTGCTGGGAAGACGCCTGTATGCCGGGCTACACCCATTTACAACGCGCCCAGCCCGTACTGGTTGCGCACTGGGCATTGGCCTATGTAGAAATGTTGCAGCGCGACCATAAACGTTTACAGAGTGCTCTGCACCACATGAACGAATCTCCCTTAGGTTGCGGCGCGCTGGCGGGCACAGGACTTAATATTGATCGTGAATTACTGGCCCGGGAAATGGAATTTGAATCAGCCTGTGCTAATAGCCTGGACGCCGTGTCTGATCGTGACTTTGTGGTGGAGTTTTTAAGCGTAGCCAGCCTCAGTATGGTGCATTTGTCGCGCTTGGCAGAAGATGTGGTTTTTTTCAGCTCCGGCGAAGCCGGTTTTTTCAAGTTAGGCGACGCTATCAGTAGCGGCTCGTCGTTGATGCCGCAAAAGAAAAACCCGGATGTGTTTGAATTGGTGCGGGGTAAAACCGGACGCGTTAGCGGGCATCTGAATGCTATGTTAATGACGCTGAAAGGTTTGCCGCTGGCTTACAATAAGGATCTGCAGGAAGACAAAGAAGGTCTTTTTGATGCCTGTGTGCAATGGCAGCAGTCATTAGATATTATAAGTTATAGTCTGCCACATATAGAAGTGGACGAAAAAGCCTGCTTGCAAGCGGCGGAGTTAGGTTATAGCAATGCCACGGATCTTGCTGATTATCTGGTGAGTCTGGGCGTACCTTTTCGCGACGCACACCAACAAAGCGGTCGTTTAGTGCTGCTGGCCATTGATAAAGAAGTGGCTTTGCAGGAACTTTCGTTAAAGGATTTTCATAAGATCAATCCAGATATCACAGATTCGGTCTATGAACTGCTGTCAACGGAATCCGGGCTGGCTGCCAGAAATGCTTTAGGGGGTACTTCCCGAACCCAGGTTAAACAAGCGCTGACCCGCGCTTCAGTGCAGTTCAACGCAGAAAAGGCGGAGCTTAAGCAAGTACGGCAGGCGCGTTTATCTGACGTTGATGACATTTATGAGCTGATTACCTATTGGACGGGAAAGGGCGAACATCTGCCTCGACCGAAAGCCGATATTATGCAGGCAATTCATACCTTTGCTGTAGTCGAGCAGGATCATAAAGTAGTCGGTTGCGCTGCTCTGTATGTTTACGGTACCGGACTGGCCGAGATTCGCTCGTTGGGTTTAAAACCAGGTACTGAAGGCAAAGGTCTGGGTGCTGCGGTGGTGCATTTCTTAATGGGTAAAGCCCGGGAGCTGCACTTTAAACGGGTTATAGTATTGACCCGTGCTGCTGATTTCTTCCGTCGTTTAGGGTTTAAAGAAACCGATAAAAACAAATGGCCGGAAAAAGTTATGAAAGATTGTGAACTCTGTCCGCGCCGCTATAACTGCGACGAAACCGGCCTCGAGTTCTGGTTGTAAAATAAAGACAAAAAAATGGCCTGCACAGCAGGCCATTTTTTATTACCAATTGGTATCAGAAATCGGCATTTTTAGGAGAACGCGGATAGGGGATAACGTCACGGATATTCTGCATACCGGTCACATAAGCCACCAGACGCTCAAAACCCAGACCAAAACCAGCATGAGGTACAGTGCCGTAACGTCTTAAGTCGCGATACCAGGTGTATTCTTCTGCAGGTAGGTTCATTTCCGCTAAACGATCGTCCAGTACATCAAGGCGCTCTTCACGGGCGCTACCACCAATGATCTCGCCAATACCAGGGGCCAGAACGTCCATCGCCGCTACTGTCTTGCCATCTTCGTTCTGGCGCATGTAGAAGGCTTTAATGTCTCGTGGATAGTTTTTCAGAATAACAGGAGCACCTACATGTTCTTCTGCCAGATAACGTTCATGCTCTGACTGCAAATCAACGCCCCAGGACACTGGGTAGTTAAACGTTTTACCGCAATTTTGCAGGATTTCTACCGCATCGGTGTAATCCATATGCACAAAATCGTTATCCACAACGTGCTGCAGACGGGTGATGGCTTCTTTGTCAATGCGCTGAGCGAAGAAAGCCATGTCGTCCGGACGCTCTTCCAGTACCGCTTTAAAGACGTACTTGAGCATATCTTCAGCCAGGCTGGCAATGTCTTCCAGATCAGCAAAAGCCAGTTCAGGCTCAATCATCCAGAATTCAGCCAGGTGACGACTGGTGTTGGAGTTTTCAGCCCGGAAGGTAGGTCCAAAGGTATATACTTTCGACAGCGATGAAGCAAAAGCCTCGACGTTAAGCTGACCGGAAACTGTGAGGAAAGCTTCTTTGCCAAAGAAATCCTGAGTGTAATCAATATCACCCTTATCGGTACGGGGCAGGTTCATCATATCCAGAGTGGAAACACGGAATAGTTCACCAGCACCTTCGGCATCACTGGTAGTAATGATAGGTGTACTAATCCAGAAATAACCTTTTTCGTGGAAAAAGCGGTGCACGGCCTGTGCCAGAGAATGACGCACACGGGTTACCGCACCGGCTACGTTGGTACGCGGACGCAGGTGCGCATACTCGCGTAAATATTCCATGCTGTGGCGTTTCGGCGCCATAGGGTAGGTATCAGGGTCTTCAACCCAGCCCAACACCTCTATTGCTGTCGCCTGCAATTCAAAGTCCTGACCCTGACCTGCAGATTCAGCAACCTGACCGGTTACCGCAACTGAACAGCCGGTAGTCAGTTTTTGAATTTCACTACTGTAATTCGCCAGGTCATTGGCAGCAACTGCCTGTACAGCGTCAAAGCAGGAACCGTCGTGCACGTTAACAAATGAAATTCCCGCTTTTGAGTCGCGACGTGTTCTGACCCAGCCGCGTACCGTCACGGTATCGCCAATAGCATAGCGTCCCGCCAGTACTTCCTTTACAGCAGCGTATTGCATGAATGTTCTACTCCGGTGTAGGTTTTTAAATGTTTTAATAATGGGGCTGCTATGTTACCGCGCTTTGCGCTAGACTCAAGTAGCAGGCGGCATAAAAGCTGCGAAAACAAGGAAAAAACATGACTACTACAAAGTCAGCGTCCTTGCGGACCCTTAATAAGGTTCTGGGAACGCTTAGTATTATTGGTTGGGTGTTTTATATTGCGGCACTTTCTGTATTTCATTTCGCGCGGCCCGACCCTGATAATATTTACGACAGCATTTTTGGGCTCTCTGTGCAAACCGAATGGAACCCAACACTGGGCGGTCTGTTTTTTGCGCTGCTCAGTATCGGGTTACTGTTATCGTTGATTGCTCTGGCGCTTAATATTTATCTGTATAGTGAGCGCCGGACTCACGTTTGGATTAATTTAATGATCCTGATTCTGGCGTCTCTCGGAACGGGTCTGTATTTTCTGTTAAGCATTCGCTAATGACCTTTCACCTGTCAGCTTAAGTTCTCAGCATGACAGCATACGTCAAACATAGCCGCTGTCAGCTGACTTAACTCAGCACTACTGATGATATAAGGTGGCATTACATACAGTAGCCGACCAAAGGGCCGTATCCAGACGCCGGCTTTCACCAGCAATTTCTGGGTCTTAGCAACATCCAGCGCCTCTTTCATTTCAACCACGCCAATGGCACCAAAACAACGTACCTGATGTACACTATCAAGCGCTTCGCAGGGCGCAAGCTCACGTGCTAATTGCTCAGCTATAGCACTGACCTGCAGCTTCCATTGACCAGTCGCGATAATATCCAGGCTTGCAGAGGCTACAGCACAAGCCAGCGGATTGCCCATAAAAGTAGGCCCATGCATTAACGCGCCGCCTCCGGGTCCACGACCAATGACTTCTGCGATGTCACGACTGGCGATAGTTGCTGCCAGCGTCATATAACCGCCACTCAGGGCTTTACCCACGCACATAATGTCAGGAGTCACTTCTGCGTGTTCACAGGCAAAGAGTTTTCCGGTACGGCCAAACCCTGTGGCAATCTCATCAGCTATCAACAGCACATCAAATTCAGTACAAAGCTCACGCACCCGCTTAAGATACATAGGATGATAAAAACGCATGCCACCCGCGCCCTGAACTACAGGTTCCAGAATAACCGCGGCAATGCTCGCATGCTGCTCTTCCAGGTGTTGCTTAAAGCTTTGTATATCGCTCTCGTCCCATTCATCACTGGGGCTCAGCAGGGGAGCGTCGGCAAAAATGTGTTCGGGCAATACGCCCTTAAACAGACCATGCATACCGTTAACTGGATCGCATACCGACATAGCGGCGAAGGTATCGCCATGATAACCACTGCGAATAGTCAGCAATTTATTTTTGTGACTGGTACCGCGGCTGACCTGATATTGCAGCGCCATTTTTATTGCCACTTCGACACTGACCGAACCTGAATCGGCAAGAAAGACCGCATCCAGAGGCTCTGGTGTCATAGCCACAAGGCGTTTGCAAAGCTCTATGGCCGGTTTATGAGTTAAACCGCCAAACATCACATGGCTCATCCGCTCGCTTTGTTCACGTAGCGCGTTATTAAGCTGCGGATGGTTGTAGCCATGTACAGCAGCCCACCAGGACGACATGCCATCGATCAGCTGTTCGCCACTTTCCAGAGTCAGATGAACACCAGCCGCTTCTTTAACGCTGTAGCAGGGCAATGGGTTAAGCAGCGAAGTATAAGGGTGCCAGATATGGTGTTGATCAAATTCAAGGTCGCTTTCTGTGCAGTTTTTATACATAGGTTAACTTTATTGCTTCTAATTGGTTGACAGTTTAACTGCTGCGTTTAAGCTAGTCGAGAAAACCACACTAAAAGTACAGGATCCAGCATGACTCAGCAGACCGCGACCGCGCCCCGATGGACACGCCAGGCGATCGATGACTTATTCGCTTTGCCTTTTAATGACCTGATGTTTAAAGCACAGCAGGTGCATCGTGAGCATTTCAATCCAAATGAAGTACAGGTAAGCACTTTGCTTTCCATTAAAACCGGTGCCTGTCCAGAGGACTGTAAATACTGTCCGCAAAGCGCACGTTATGACACAGGCCTAGAAAAAGAACGCCTGATGGAAGTGGAAAAGGTGCTGGAGGCAGCACAACGAGCCAAAGACATAGGCTCCAGTCGTTTTTGCATGGGGGCAGCCTGGCGAAACCCGAAAGATCGGGATATGCCCTATATCATTAGAATGATTCAGGGCGTCAGAGAGCTTGGTTTAGAAACCTGTATGACGCTGGGTATGTTAAGCCCAACCCAGGCTGCCGCTTTGCAGGAAGCGGGTCTGGATTATTACAATCATAATCTGGACACTTCAGCGGAGTATTACGATCAGATCATAACCACCCGCACCCACGGTGATCGCCTGGATACTCTGCATAATGTGCGTGAAGCTGGCATGAAAGTCTGCTCAGGCGGGATTGTTGGTATGGGTGAAGAAGCCTCAGATCGCACCGGATTGTTAATGCAATTGGCGAATTTACCAACACCACCAGAAAGCGTACCTATAAATATGCTGGTGAAAGTAGCAGGTACGCCTATGGAAAACGTTGAAGATCTGGATCCTTTTGAATTTGTGCGTTGCATTGCGGTCGCTCGCATTCTGATGCCTAAGTCTCATGTCCGTTTATCGGCAGGCCGTGAAGATATGAACGAGCAAATGCAGGCGATGTGTTTTATGGCTGGAGCCAACTCGATTTTCTATGGTGAAAAGCTGCTAACCACCAGTAACCCGGATGCAGATAAAGATCAGCAGCTCTTTAAACGTTTAGGTATTACCCCTGAACAAAGAGAAGATTATTCTGATGAAGTGCACAGTCAGGTTGCCCACGAAGCGATAGAAAAAGCCCGTGAGCCTGAGAGAACGCCTTTGTTTTATGATGCTATGGAACGCTAAGCAGCATGTCGCTCAGTGGTTTTTCCCAGTATACCGCCAGTCGGCGCGAACAGGGCCTGCTCCGCGAGCTCCGCACCGAATATGGCTACGGTGACCGGTCAGGGCTGCATTTTTGCAGTAATGATTATCTGGGATTAAGCCAGCACCCTGATGTGATAGCCGCTTTTCAGCGTGGTTTATCTGAGTACGGCTGTGGCTCAGGTGGCAGCCCGTTGATTTGTGGGCATACCTCAGTACACGAGGAACTGAGCGAACGTCTGGCAGACTGGATGCAACGTGACCGGGTGTTGTTATTTAACAGTGGTTACGCCGCCAATAGCGGGGTTTTACAGGCATTGAGCTCAACATCCAGCACTTTGCTTTTTGATAAGCTCAACCATGCCTCGTTGTACGACGGCGCTCAAAGCTCTGCGAGCACTTTATTAAGGTTTCGTCATAACGATATGAATATGCTGGCAAAGCAGCTTACTCAACTGACACCTGAACAGGATGCCTTAGTGGTGAGCGAAGGGGTGTTCAGCATGGATGGGGATCAGATAGCTTTGCCTGAATGCCTGCACACTCTGAAAGAACACCGTCGTCAGAGTGACCGCGAGAGCTGGTTATGGATCGATGACGCCCATGGAGTAGGTGTTACCGGTGCACGCCGGGCGGGCATCGCTGGCATGGCCTCACAGCAGGACATCGCTATTGTCAGTGGTACCTTTGGTAAAGCCTTTGGGCTTTCAGGCGCCTACGTGGCTTGCTCCTCAGAGCTGGAGGATTATTTCATACAGTGTTCACGGCATTATATTTACAGCACAGCCTTCAGTGCCGCCCAGGCCTGCGCTATTTTGCAGGCGTTATCCATTATTCAGCAAGACGACGAATTGCAACAGAAACTCGAGTTCAATATTAAGCTATTCAGGGAGTTGGCCAGCCAGCGTGAATTGAGCTTGTTGCCTTCACACACTGCGATTCAACCACTGTTGATAGGTAGCAGCCAAAAAGCGGTCGCTTACAGTGAAGCCCTTAAGAAACAAGGTGTTTACTGCAGTGCAATACGGCCACCTACAGTGCCCCCTAAGCAATCCCGCTTACGCTTTACTCTTAGCGCGGCTCATTCGGAGTCCGATATAGAATATTTATTTACCCAGCTTGATCGCATTCATGAGCAGCACCCGGAGTTTCTGCAAAATGACGCTTGAATATGATAAACGACGGGTAGCCCGCCACTTTAGCCGTGCAGCGGCTCATTATCAACGCTTTAACAGCCTGCAAAGCCAGGTGGCTGAAAGCTTGCTGCGCCAGTTAACAACAGCTCCTTGTATTCTCGATCTGGGCTGCGGCCCTGGTAGTAACAGTCAGCGCATTGCACAGCAATGTGAGCACTATGTTGGCCTGGACATCAGTACGCAAATGCTTGCGCAGGCTAAGTTAAATGAGGTACCTGGACTTTATCTGCAAGGCGATGCTGAACAGCTCCCCTTAGCAAACAACAGTATTGATACCGTTTTTTCCAGCCTGGCTGTGCAATGGTGCAATTCACTACCGACCTTACTGAGTGAGCTGCAGCGGGTGGTTAAACCAGGCGGTCAGATTCTAATCAGTACTATCCTGGCTGACAGCATGCAACCCTTAATGGATTGCCTGCAACAGATTGATGGCGTGCCCAGACAAAATCCACAACTGACTCTGGAGGAGTGGCGTCTATTGCTTAATCAGCAATCGCACTTTCAGACGTTGAGTTTACGCCAGCAGAAGTTCTCTGTATTCAGCCCGGATATTGCTCAAGTACTGCAGGGCATAAAAGGAGTAGGGGCCAGTTATCGGGCGAACACTAACAGCAAGCCTTTTCGTCGTGAAACCTTGCGAAAACTTGCTCACCTTTATCAAAAGCACAGCACTGAGGATGGCCTGCCTTTGCATTACCAGATAGGACTTATTGAATTGCGCATGGATGATAAAAAATCATGACAAAGTGTGTTTTTGTCACAGGAACTGATACCGACAGTGGTAAAAGCATGGCTGCAGCCCTTATTCTAAGGGAGTTTTCGTTGACTGGGCAAAAAACAATCGCTTTTAAACCTGTCGCTTCTGGCTGTGCTCCTTACAATGCCGATGCGCTTCAACTGATGGCGGAATGCTCCGTTAAACAGCCGTATGCAGAGGTCAATCCTTTTGCTTTTGAACCTGCTATAGCGCCTCACATAGCTGCCGCTGAAGCGGGTGTGGAAGTTACCAAAGATGGACTATGGCAACAGTGGAGAAAGTTGCAGGGTTACCACGCTGATTTTATTCTGACCGAGGGTGCAGGAGGCTGGCAGTTACCTTTAAGTGAAAGTTTCCAGATGCCTGAGTTTGTGCAACAGGCGCAGATGCCTGTCATTCTCGTAGTGGGTATGAAACTTGGCTGTCTGAATCATGCGTTACTTAGTCTTCAGGCTATGCGGGCACAAGGAATTCCGGTTATTGGTTGGATTGCGAATCAGTTAACCGAACAGCCTATGCCGTATTGGCAACAGAATCTTGAATATTTGCGACAAAATTCAGGCTGCCCTTATCTCGGCAGCCTGGGGTATATCAGGGACTATCCAGCCGCACGACTGGAAGCTTCTTTGCGCGAAAGGCTTTTTACAGCCATTGCGAACAGTTCTGACCTGCTTTAAGAGTGAACTTTTGACCACTGCGAAAAACAAAACCGTCTTTTTTGCCCAGCAACTGCATGCGTTTACCGCTCACTTTAAGCGCAGTGCCTTCACGAATCGCTAATACAGCGCTATGTGAATCCTGCACCATAAACTCAGCCAGACGCTGGTCGCGGGTTTCGCCATGATGCCCTGGCGGGTTCACATCGATGTAGTGGGGGTTGAGCTGGCAAGGCAACAGGTTAAGCGCTGTAAATGAAGGAGGCTGCACTATGGGCATATCATTAGTGGTACGAATGCTCATGCCGGCAATATTAGAGCCCGCACTCCAGCCCGCGTAAGGCATGCCTTCTGCCACTCTGCGGCGAATGGGATCTAAAAGACCATATTTATACAGTAAATTAAGCAGCACGAAGGTATTGCCGCCGCCGATCGCGATAGCTTCGGCCTGTTCGACAGCCGCTTTCGGGTCTGCATACTCTTCTATACCGCGCAGTTTAACCCCGGCTGGCGCCAGGGCTTCAGCAACCCGTTTGCTGTAAGCCGCATGGCTTTGGGTAACCCCAGCATAAGGGATGAAAAGTACTTCGCGCTGCTTAAAGTGCTCGGTTAACCAATGGCTAGCGTGTTCCAGATAATCGCTGTGCCCGGCCTTTGAGCTACTGATTAATAATAACTGTTGCTGCATGCTGCTATGTTCCCTTAAATTCCGAATTGCCTATAGCTTAACGGGCCTCTCATTGAAACTCAAAGCTTGAGAAGGATCTGAGGTGCCCCTATATCAAGGCTATAGCAACAGCATTAACCGAGGACACAAAAGATGAAACGCATTCTTTTATTTTTAGGTACCAACCTGGCCGTCATTCTGGTTTTGAGTGTGGTCATGAATATCGTCATGTCTGTGCTGGGCGTGAGTTTTGATACCTACAGTGGCTTGCTTGTATTTGCTGCTATCTTCGGTTTCGGTGGTTCTTTTATCTCGCTGCTGATTTCAAAATGGATGGCCAAACGTACAACGGGCGCCCAGGTTATCGAAAAGCCGCGTAATGAAACTGAGCGCTGGTTAGTAGAAACGGTCAAAAATCAGGCTCGTAAGGCCGGTGTTAAAATGCCTGAAGTGGCTATTTATCAGTCTCCGGAACCCAATGCTTTTGCTACCGGACCGAGCAAAAACAATTCTTTAGTCGCGGTGTCTACCGGGCTTTTACAAAGCATGAATAAAGATGAGGTTGAAGCCGTGCTGGCTCATGAGGTCAGCCACGTAGCCAATGGTGACATGGTCACCCTGACTTTGATTCAGGGGGTGGTGAATACCTTTGTAATTTTCCTGGCCCGGGTCGTTGCCGGTTTTATCAACAATGCACTGCGCGGTAATCAAGGCGGCGGACGAGCGGGCGGCGGTGGTTTTGCCTATTATGGCATTGTTATTGTGCTGGAAATCGTTTTTGGCATACTGGCCAGTATCATCGTGATGTATTTTTCCCGCTACCGCGAATATCGAGCCGACGCTGGCGCTGCTAAGCTGGTAGGGGCCGATAAGATGATTTCCGCTTTGCGTCGTTTAGGGCAGGGCCGGGAGTCTCAACTGGATAGCAACATGGCGGCTTTTGGGATTAAAGGGAAGAAAGCAAGAAGCGAACTGTTCCTCAGTCATCCACCCATAGAAAAGCGTATTCAGGCGTTGCAACGAGGTATTAAATGATTCTACAGACCAGCGACATGAACGCCCAGCAAATATACCATGCAACGGTACAGACTCTATTGCCCAGGCCGATTGCCTGGGTTCTGTCAGAGCATGCTAAAGGGCATTACAATCTGGCTCCATTCTCTTATTTTACCGCGGTTTCCAGTGAACCGCCTTTGTTGATGTTCTCCGTGGGGGACAAAAACACGGGTGAGGGCAAGGACACTAAGGTCAATATCGCACAGAGCCCTTATTTTGTGGTCCATATTCCATCTTTCCGTCATGCTCATGCCGTCACTGAATCTTCACGAACCATACCGGCAGAAGACTCTGAACTTGAACATATAAAAATGGCTACCACCGACTTTGACGGTTTCGCGTTGCCCCGATTAAGGGATTGTGCCGTAGCTTTTGGCTGTCGCCTGCATGATATTCAAGCGGTCAAAGGCGCTCCGCAAAGCCTGGTATTTGGGCATGTAGAAAAGATTTTCATTGCTGACGACTGCGCCAGCATAAAACGGATTGAGAAAAGCAAAGGCGAATCTAGCGAGCGTTTACAGGTTGATCCTAAAGCTGTAGATCCACTGGCACGTTTAGGCGGTATTCAATACGGCCGCCTGGGTGAGGTTATAAACGTACCCAGACCGCGTTAATACAGCTTTTCGAGATTGCTTTTAGTCACATAACTTTATACATTGGTGGTCTTAATAATGTGTTAGTTATAACTTTTCTTTCATTGTTCGACCTATTTTGAAAAACGGGTCCTGACCACAGGTGCAGTAGTATGACTTCATGGAGCTCAAGAAGCTGGCGCGACAAACCCATTCAGCAACAGCCTGAATACCCTTCGGTGGATGTATTGAAGCAGACAGAGCAACAGTTAAAGAGTTATCCACCTTTGGTTTTTGCCGAGGAAAGCCGTCGCTTACAACAGCATCTTGCAGCAGTTTGCCAAGGTAAAGGGTTTCTTCTGCAAGGCGGTGACTGTGCAGAGTCTTTCCAGGACTTCAATGCGCCTAAAATCAGAGATACCTTTAAAGTTATGCTGCAAATGGCTGTGGTACTTACTTTCGCGGGCAATTGCCCGGTTACCAAAGTCGCCCGTATGGCAGGCCAGTACGCGAAACCCCGTTCCAGTAATGAAGAAGTGGTTAACGGCGTAAGCTTGCCCACGTATCGTGGTGATATTATCAATGGACTGGATTTTAATGCTGAGGCCCGGGTTCCGGATCCGGCGCGGATGCTGACCGCTTATCATCATTCTGCAGCGACGTTAAACCTGCTACGAGCCTTCGCCCAGGGCGGCCTGGCCGACCTTCATAAGGTTCACAAGTGGAATATGAATTTTGTTTCTACCAATCCGTTAAAAGACAAATACATGAAGGTAGCTGAGCAGATTCAGGAATCGCTGCGCTTTATGGAGGTGTTGGGTATTAATGCGCAGAGTCACCCAACCATTCACGAAACTGAATTATTCACCTCCCACGAAGCCTTGCTATTGCCATATGAAGAAGCTTTGACACGTGTGGATACGCTAACTGGACTGCCTTATGACTGTTCGGCTCATATGCTTTGGATCGGTGAGCGAACACGACAGCTGGATCATGCCCATATTGAATTTTTCCGCGGCATTCATAATCCGATTGGGGTTAAAATTGGGCCGGGTATGACCCCGGATGAACTGATGAAGTTACTGGATGTGTTAAATCCAGGCAATGTCGCGGGCCGTCTAACGCTGATAACTCGTATGGGTTCCGACGCTCTGGCCGAGAAACTGCCTGCTTTAATTCGTCGTGTGCAGCGAGAGGGCCGGCAGGTGGTTTGGTCGAGCGATCCTATGCATGGCAACACAGTAAAAGCGGAGAGCGGGCTTAAAACACGTAATTTTGATGCTATTATTCGGGAGTTAAAACAATTCTTTGCGGTGCATCAAGCTGAAAACAGTTATGCCGGTGGTATACATCTGGAAATGACTGGTCAGGATGTGACTGAATGTACCGGTGGTGCTTACCGGATTAGCGAAGCAGATCTGGCTAAACGTTACCATACTCAGTGTGACCCGCGCTTAAACGCTGATCAGGTACTGGAACTGGCATTTCTGGTGTCTGAAACTTTAAGCGAAGCGCGTAATGGCCGCGGCTAAACGAACAGGAACTTATTTTTATGTCTCAAGAACATCTTTCAGAACAGGTCGAACATTTTTTTACTAACCTGTGGCAGGATTACATCAGTAAAACGCCATCAGCCCCCAAAGTGCATCAGGTACTGGGGCAGGGTGCGGAGATCATCAATGATCACGTTGCTTTCAGAACCTTTAATATTGCGCCTGTGCGCCTGGAGAAACTGGCCGAAATTTTTGAAAATATGGGCTATTTCGCCAACGGCGATTATCACTTTGAAGCAAAGAAGCTGCGAGCTAAGCATTACGAGCATTTAAATCCGGATTACCCAAAGATTTTTATTAGTGAATTGCTGGTAGAAGAGTTCTCCGAACAGGCGCAGCGTGCTATAGCAGACATGGTGGCTTCTATTGATCCCAGAGAAGTGGAAAAAACTGAGTTTCTGTATTCAGGTACTCACTGGCAGGTCAGCCATGAAGTCTATGAAATGCTGCTCGAAGAAAGCGAATATGCGGCCTGGATGAGTGCTTTTGGTTTTTGCGCCAATCACTTCACCGTCAGCGTGAACCGCTTACCGGGTTATGAGCAGCTACAGGATGTCAATGACAAGCTGAAACAGGAAGGCTTTAAGCTGAATACCTCTGGGGGCGAAATCAAAGGTTCCCCAGAGGTTTATCTGGAGCAGTCTTCAACCATGGCGGATCGTATTGAGGTGGCTTTTTCGGATGAAACAGCGCTGATCCCAAGCTGTTTTTATGAATTTGCTAAGCGTTATGAACTGCCAGATGGAAAGATGTACACAGGTTTTGTAGCAGCCTCTGCTGATAAAATATTTGAAAGTACCAACGCCAAAGGTGAATAAGTAAAGAGCTAAGGGATGCGGCCGGGCTGCATCCCTTAGGTTCATACCTTAGCTTCCTCAATAACGATGCCGCTCTAAGCAGGCTTCATCCATAATTTTTGCTGCCAGCTCTTCTACCGACGCATGGGTTGAATTCAAAAAAGGTATGGCTTCCTGGCGATACAGGTTTTCAATTTTGCTAATCTCTTTCTGACACTGTTCCAGTGACGCATAGGTACTGTTGGCGCGCCGCTCCTGACGTATCGACTGCAAACGCTCAACATCTATGGTTAAACCAAAGAGTTTATGGCGATGCATTTTTAAATCGTAAGTAAGGTCCAGATTTGCCATATCATCTTCAGTAATAGGGTAGTTAGCGGCCTTAATACCGTATTGTAGCGCCAGATACAGACAGGTAGGCGTTTTGCCCGTCCTGGAAGCGCCTATCAGGATAATGTCGGCTTCGTGATAATCCTTGGTACTGATACCGTCGTCGTTGGCTAAGGTATAATTCACCGCATCAATACGGAAATTATAATCCTGGTGAATGCCGTGGGTACGGTTGGTTTTAGGCTGCGCTGCTGTGCCCAGCTCGGCTTCCATGGGCTCCACAAAATGATCCAGAAAGTCGTAACTGATACCCTCACTGCTGGTTACTATGTTTTTAATCTCTGTATTCACAAAGGTATGAAAGATAAGAGGTTTAATACCATCTTCCTGATAAGCCTGATTGATAATATGACGGCAGCGCTGTGCTTTGTCCTGATTATCGATAAAGGGCAAGGTACGGTGCTTAAATTTAAGCGGAAACAGCGACAGCATGGCGTGACCAAAGGCTTCTGATGTTAAAGCCGTGCCGTCTGAAACATAAAAGGCAGTGCGCATAAGTATTTAATCCTGAATGAAACCGACACAGATATTAACTTGTTGTTGAACTCCGTGTAAAATAAGCACCACTCTTCACTGCATTACATTAAACTCAACAAGGATCTTACTGTGCAAGATTACGTGCTTTGGTATCAAGAACTGGGTATGAACGACGTCAACCGGGTAGGCGGCAAGAACGCTTCACTGGGTGAAATGATCAGTAACCTGGCAGGAGCTGGTGTTACCGTACCTGGTGGCTTCGCGACCACATCACTTGCTTTCAACGAGTTTCTCGAGCAAAGCGGCATTAACAATAAAATATATGCAGAGCTGGATGCATTGGATGTTGATGATGTGAAAGCACTGGCCGTAGCCGGTAAGAAAATTCGCCAGTGGATTATTGATACGCCTTTTCTGCCTAAGTTAGATACAGCCATTGAAGAATCCTATGCAAAACTTAGCGGTGATAATGCCGATGCCAGCTTTGCCGTGCGTAGCTCAGCGACCGCAGAAGATATGCCCGATGCCTCTTTTGCCGGGCAACAGGAAACCTTTTTAAACGTCAAAGGTATAGATGCCGTCAAAGAAGCGATCAAACATGTATTCGCCTCTTTGTTTAACGACCGCGCTATTTCATATCGGGTGCATCAGGGTTACGACCATCGCGGTGTCGCTCTATCAGCGGGCATTCAGCGCATGGTGCGCAGTGACCTGGCTTCTTCTGGTGTCATGTTCTCCATAGATACCGAGTCTGGTTTTGATCAAGTGGTTTTCATCACCTCTTCCTACGGTCTGGGCGAGATGGTTGTGCAGGGCGCAGTTAATCCTGACGAGTTTTTTGTCCATAAACCAACTTTGGCGGGCGGTCGTCCTGCGGTTATCCGCCGTACCATGGGCAGTAAACTGATAGAGATGGTCTATTCAGAAGATACCAGCCATGGCAAACAGGTAAAAATTCAGGATGTTGAAACCCAGCGTAGCCAGCAGTTTTCACTAACTGACGATGAAATTGCAGAACTTGCCAAACAAGCCGTCATTATTGAAAAACATTATGGTCGCGCCATGGATATTGAGTGGGCTAAAGATGGGCACGATGGCAAGCTTTATATTGTTCAGGCACGTCCTGAAACCGTGCGTTCCAACGAAAACGGACAGTCGGTTGAACGCTTTACCCTGAACCAAAAATCAGGTGTGCTAGCTTCAGGGCGGGCCATCGGCCAAAAGATTGGTGCTGGTAAAGCCCGTCTGCTGACCTCTATCGATCAAATGGATCAGGTCGAGCCAGGTGATGTGCTTGTCACTGATATGACCGACCCCGATTGGGAACCTATCATGAAGAGGGCGTCTGCGATTGTTACCAATCGCGGCGGGCGCACCTGTCACGCGGCGATTATCGCCCGTGAGCTGGGCATTCCTGCCGTGGTCGGCTGTGGTGATGCTACGCAACTCATTCAGGATGGAACCCAGGTAACCGTTTCCTGTGCTGAAGGTGATACCGGTCTTATTTATGAAGGTGAGCTTGATTTTAGTGTGGTGCAATCGGAAGTGGGCGCTATGCCGTCGCTGCCGTTGAAAATCATGATGAATGTGGGCAACCCGGATCGCGCTTTCGATTTTGCCTGCTTGCCGCATGCAGGTGTAGGTCTGGCTCGCCTTGAATTTATTATTAATCGCATGATCGGCGTGCATCCTAAGGCTTTGCTTAATTTTGATGTGCAAACTCCGGAGCTGCAGGCTGAAATCACTAAAATGATGGCGGGCTACAGTGACCCGGTTGAGTTTTATATCCAGCGTCTGGTCGAAGGCGTTTCTACTATTGCAGCTTCTTTTTCTCCAGAGCGGGTTATAGTGCGCATGTCGGACTTTAAGTCCAACGAATATGCCAACCTGGTCGGTGGGCGTCAGTACGAACCTGAAGAAGAAAACCCAATGTTAGGCTTCCGTGGTGCGTCACGTTATATTTCAAGCAGTTTCCGAGACTGTTTTGCCTTGGAGTGCGAGGCGCTTAAGCGGGTTCGTAACCGCATGGGACTGACTAATGTAGAAATCATGATACCTTTCGTGCGTACAGTGGACGAAGGCCGCCAGGTTATTGAAATTCTGGCTGAACATGGCCTGGTGCAGGGAGAAAATGGCTTACGTGTTATTATGATGTGTGAACTGCCCTCCAATGCATTGCTGGCCGATAAGTTCCTCGATATCTTCGATGGTTTCTCTATTGGTTCTAATGATTTAACTCAGTTAACCCTTGGACTGGATCGGGATTCAGGCTTGATTGCTCACCTGTTCGAAGAGCGGGATGAAGCGGTCAAAGCCTTGTTATCTATGGCCATTCAAACAGCGAAAAAACGCGGTAAATATGTCGGCATTTGTGGTCAGGGACCATCCGATCATCCAGACTTCGCAAAATGGCTGGTAGAACAGGGCATAGACTCCGTTTCTCTTAACCCGGATACCGTTATTGATACTTGGTTATATCTGGGTAAAGAGTTGCAGGCTAACCAGTAACAGGAGGCGTATATCAATGTCACTACCCGCTCTGTCCAGTACAGACGCTCTGCAGGCCGACTATCAGAATTATCTGAAAGCGCTTGCAGCCAGTGGTTTTCAAGGGGACATTGATGCTTCATATGGTGGCCGCTTAATCGCGGCCACCGATAACAGTATCTATCAGCAACTTCCGCAGGCGGTGTTATACCCTCGTACGCAGGAAGATGTAGGTCGCATTATGCAACTGGCGGCCAGCAACGAACATCAAAGCATAAAGTTCTCACCTCGGGGCGGGGGCACCGGAACCAATGGCCAGTCGCTGACCGAATGGCTGGTACTGGACTTAAGCCGTTACCTGAATCGCATTCTGGAAATAAATATCGATGAAGGCTGGGTGCGCGTAGAAAGTGGCCTGGTTAAAGACGCTTTGAATAAAGCGCTGGCGCCTCACGGTTATTTCTTCGCTCCGGATACTTCAACCAGTAACCGCGCCACTATAGGCGGCATGATTAATACTGATGCCTCAGGGCAAGGGTCACTGGTCTATGGTAAAACCAGCGACCATATACTGGAGCTCGGCAGCTACCTGCTCAATGGTTACCGTCTCAACAGTGCACCTGTTGCACTTAGCGAAGCGCGGCAAAAAGCCCAACAGGATTTAGCTGAAAGCGAAATCTATCAGCAACTTATCGCAAGTTGCGTGGATAAGCGCGACGCCATCGAAGCCGGTTTCCCCAAACTCAACCGTTTTTTAACCGGATACGATTTACTGCACGCCTATGATGCTGAACAACAGCAGGTGGATATAAGCCGCTTGATCGCTGGTTCAGAAGGTACCCTGGCGGTGGTGACCGAAGCTAAGCTTAGAATCACACCGATACCACGCCATAAAGTTCTGGTGAATGTAAAATACAGTGACTTTCAGGCTGCCTTGCAACACGCGCCCGAGTTGGTCAAAGCCAATGCCACTTCTGTTGAAACCATCGACAGCAAAGTGCTCAATCTGGCCCGCGAAGATATTGTCTGGCACGGTGTCAAAGACCTGCTCACCGACGAACCAGGACAGGTCATGGACGGCATTAACATGGTCGAAATCACTGCGGTCGATCAGACACGTATTGAGCGCAAGCTGACGCGCCTTGTTAATCTGCTTGACCGAGCAGTGAGCGAAACCGGAAATGGTGTGATCGGGTATCAGATATGCCATGACCTACCTAGCATCGGCCGTATTTATGCCATGCGTAAAAAGGCGGTGGGTTTGCTCGGAGCAACCAAAGGCACAGCAAAACCTGTTGCCTTTGTTGAGGATACCGCCGTACCACCGGAACATCTGGCTGATTATATTAATGAGTTCAGGGCTTTGCTGGATAGTCATCAGCTAGCTTACGGTATGTTTGGCCATGTCGATGCGGGTGTACTGCATGTACGTCCAGCCTTGAATATGCAGGACGAAAAAGATGAGACGCTGGTACGTACCTTAAGTGATCAGGTCATGGCGCTGACCGCCAAATACGGTGGCCTTATGTGGGGTGAACATGGCAAAGGCTATCGCTCTGAATACGGACCGCAGTTCTTTGGCGCTGAATTATTTGCCGAGCTGCGTAAAATTAAAGGGGTATTTGATCCGGATAACCGTCTTAACCCCGGCAAAATTTGCACACCGCGGACCTCCACAGAGTCTTTAGTTAGCGTAGATGGTGCCAAACGCGGCTGGTTTGACAAACAAATACCATTAGCCGCTCAACAAAGCTACCAGAGTGCCATGGACTGCAATGGCAATGGACTCTGCTTTAACTTTGACGTCAATACTCCTATGTGTCCCTCGTTTCGGGCTACTCAGGATCGTCGCTATTCACCTAAAGGCCGGGCCAGCATGATTCGTGAATGGCTGCGACAAACAGCCAGCGCTGGCTACGATGTCAATGCGCAGATTAAAAAGGATAACCTGTTTAAACGTTGGAAACAGTCACGTCGCAACGCCGATGACTTTAGTCATGAGGTCAAAAAAAGCATGGATCATTGCCTGGCATGCAAAGCCTGCTCCTCACAGTGTCCGGTAAAAGTTGACATACCCAGTCATCGGGCTCGTTTCCTGGCCCATTATCACAGCCGTTATATACGTCCGCTGCGTGACCATGCCGTCAAGAATGTTGAAAATGCCTTACCTTATTTAGCCCGCATGCCAAGGCTGGCCAATGTATTGATGCACAATCCATTAAGCAGATACCTGACAGCTAAGCTGCTGCGTTTTCAGGATATGCCACGCCTCTCTGTACCAGCATTGTGCAAGCGAACTGCATACCAGAAGGCTTTAACCTGGGATGATTTTATTAAACAGCAACAGGGAATGGCCCTGGATGATAACGAAGCAAGTCAATATGTAGCCCTGGTAGAAGATTCTTTCACCAGCTTTTACGAAGCCGACCTGGTCGAAGACTTTCTGCTGCTCTGTGAAAAACTTCAGGTGAAAGTTATTATTTTACCTTTTCAGCCCAATGGCAAAGCTGCCCATGTAAAAGGTTTCTTATCCGAGTTTCATGAACTGGCAAAGAAGCAGGCAGCGTTACTCAACCAGGTGGCCAGCTATAAGGTCCCCCTGGTTGGCCTGGATGCTTCAACAGCGTTGTGTTATCGCGATGAATACCTGCAAGCTCTGGGCAATAGTCGAGGGGCTTTTCAGGTACTGATGTTACACGAGTGGCTCGCTCCCCTGCTAAAAGATAAAACGCTGCTGGTCTCTTCTGCGGACACCGCATTTTCATTGTTGCCTCATTGCACGGAGCAGACAGCAGATGCGCAGACTAGCCAGACATGGAGCGATATTTTCGCGCTTATGGGTATAAAAATAAGAACCCCAACCGTGGGCTGTTGTGGTATGGCTGGCACCTATGGGCACGAGACAGAGCAGGCTGAAAACAGTCTTAACTTATTTAATATGAGCTGGAAGCCTGAGCTTAATAAAGCAGGGCAGGCACTGGCAACCGGATTTTCCTGTCGTTGCCAGAGTCAGCGCTTTGCCAAACAGAGTCTAAAACATCCACTTCAGGTAGTACTACAACGCCTGAACTAAAAAAGCTCCCGAAGGAGCCTTTTTTATAGCAACAACCTGCTATTAATTGCCTCTGGCTTTTGCAGCCAGAATTTCCCGTGCCAGTTCATCGGCGATTTCACCAGTAGGGCGATCTTCTTCTGTAGCCCGGCTGAAAATAAGGTCCAGCGTGTTGTAAATGCCGCGGACCCGGCCTGCGGTTTCCTCACTACTGAAATTAGCTGCTTCAGAGCTAATATGGATAACCCCACCGGCGTTAATAACATAATCCGGAGCATACAGAATGCCCATTTCTTTAACTATTTTATCGTGCGCATTAGTCGCCAGTTGATTATTAGCGCTACCTGCAATTACGAGTGCTTTAATTCGTTTAAGTGTGTCGTTATTAATAGTGGCACCTAACGCACAAGGCGCATAGACATCCATTTCCACGTCGTAGATTTCATCAATGCCTACCGCAGTAGCGCCTAGCTGTTTAACCGCTTTATCTACGACTTCCTGGTTGACATCACAAACCGTCAGAATTGCGCCATCATTAGCTAATAAACGCGCAAACTCGTAACCTACAGCACCGAGCCCCTGGATAGCTATACGCAACCCTTTAACGTCATCTGAACCAAATTTGTGCTTAGCAGCAGCCTTTACACCCAGATAACTACCCAACGCGGTGTGCGGGGATGGATCACCAGCTTTGCTTTCAGTTCCCGCTACGTAACGGGTTTGTGTACCTACGATTTCGATATCACCAGTACGAATATTAACATCTTCAGCAGTTATATATTTACCACCTAAAGAGTCGACGAAGCGACCGTAAGCTTTAAATAACTCAGGGGATTTATCGGTTTTTGCATTACCAATAATAACTGCTTTACCTCCACCTAAAGGCAGGCCGGCGAGAGCGCTTTTATAAGTCATGCCCCGTGACAGACGTAATACGTCAGTTAACGCCTCGGCAGAAGACGCATAATCCCACATTCTGGTGCCACCCAGAGAAGGACCCATAGTAGTGTCATGCACTGCAATGATGGCTTTCAGACCGCTTGCCTGGTCATAACAAAACACTACTTCTTCATGGTTATCGAATTCTTTATGATCAAATACTGACATAAATTCTGTTGGCCTCATTTGTTGCTATCTGGTGACAATGTTCTGTCGTTTAAAAATGCGCGTAAACTACCACTTAACAGGCGCTAAGACCAGTCTGTCCAGTTTAAAATTAAGCTGATTTAAACGCTTGTTTAGCAACTAGAGTTTACACAGATACAGCTTCCCCCCGGGAGTCTAACTTGGTAGGATTTAGGGCTGCTATATATCAATAATGTAAGAAGTGAATTATGAGCCAAGAAGAAACACCATTATCAGAAGAACAAGCAACATGGGTACGCGAGCACTTTCAAAGTGCTAACAAATATCTTGCTGAAAAAGGCATGTTGAGCGATACCATTGTAACCAAAGAATCACGCTACCTGATTCCTACGCTCGCTGTTTGGAAGTTCAAACTACAATCAGGGCAGGGGGTGTGGGTTATTAACGGTAAAGTACCTACCGACCATGTTTCTACTAAGGTCGCAAAAACGGCGCGCGAAGCAACACGTCATTTTAATATGCAGTGGCAGTTGAAGGCTGAAAACATCCTTGCGAATGAAAGCAGCGCACGGGATAAAACTCAGGCGGATATGGCCAAATATTTAATTCAAAGTGCTGAATCAGTTTACGCAGTGACTCAGGAAGACAGGTTGTGGGGCGAAAGTTAAGTACTAAGGGTACAAAGGTGTAGCCAGCAGGTCGAAGGCTACACCTTTACTTTTCTAGTCTTCATTGACCGCAAACCAGAAGCCTTCATTGATCAGCTGGACCAATAACTGACGACTCAACGGCGTAGTCAGAAAAGGCAGTAGTGCCTGAGTTTCTATTTCATAGTTTACGTTTAACAGACATTCAAACAGTTGTTCAGCACTACTATCCAGCTCATACGCCTGAGCCTGCACCAGGCCATGCAGCTGACCATCCAAGTGGGTTGTTATCATACGTAAACCAACGGCACGCTGTAAGTAAGCATATTGCTGTAAGTAACGTAATAAACCGCTTTCGGTAATTGGATCCTGCGGCCACTGCATTAACGGGGGCCTTGGATTTTGCGACAAAAGGTTAGCGCAGACCCGGCGCAAAAGGGCTTCATCGTTTAACGCGTTTTGCATTAACTGACGCATCTGCGTATAAGCCGCGTCATTAATATGCCAGGACTTATCCGGCCATTCCCCCTGATCCTGATAACGAGCCGTCAGAGCATCGTGTTCCAGTGCATAATCAGCCAAGGCAGATAGTAGCTCTGCCTGAGTGGGTGCACGAAAGCCCACTGAGTAATTCATGCTAGGTTTCAGGCTATCGCCAGAGTGAGGGAAACCCGCCGGAATATAAATCATGTCGCCGGGTTCAAGAATGACATCTATATCTGCTTTAAAACCGTTAATCTGTTTTAGATCCGGGTGCGGCACCACACTGGTATATTCACCGCGCTCGCCTATTTGCCAACGCCGCTGACCTTCGCCCTGAATAATAAAGACATCATATTGATCAAGATGCGGACCAACACCACCGCCAATCGTTGAGTAACTGACCATAAGATCATCAATACGCCAGTCCGGCAAAAAGCGAAATGCTTCAAGTAGCTTCTGAGCCGGCGGGAAGTGCTCGTTAACAGCCTGAACCAACAACGACCAGTGGCTGTCTGCAAGGTCACTATAATCCTCAATAGGGCCGTGCTTAAGGTCCCACTTGCCGTCTTGCTGGCTAATGAGACGAGAATCAACACCAGGCTCCAGAGCCACGCCAGCTAATTCATCAGCGGTCATAGGGTCTTTAAACTGTGGAAACGCCTGACGGAATACTTTAGGTCGCTGTTGCCAGTCCTGCTGTAAAAAAAGCGCGGCGTCAAATACCGCGCTGTCTAATTTAAACATAGGAATTAACCCTTCAGGTAGGCAGGTAATTCGTCTACAAAAGCTTCTGCACGACCAATGTAAGTAGCGGGTGTCCAGCTCTTCAGTTCAGTTTTGACCTCATCCGGTAAAACCAGACTATCAATAAATTCAGCCATTGCAGATTGGTTAACACGTTTGCCACGGGTCAGTTCTTTCAGTTTTTCGTACGGTTTTTCTATACCGTAACGACGCATAACTGTTTGAATAGGTTCTGCCAGTAACTCCCAGTTTTGATCCAGTTCGTTAAGCAGGTTTTGTTCGTTAACCTCAAGCTTGTTCAGACCTTTTAAACTAGCCTGATAGGCAATTACTGCGTGTGCAACACCAACACCGAGATTACGTAGCACCGTGGAGTCCGTTAAGTCACGCTGCCAGCGTGAAATTGGAAGCTTTTGTGCAAGGTGGGCCATAATAGCATTCGCAATGCCCAGATTACCTTCCGAATTCTCAAAGTCTATTGGGTTTACTTTATGTGGCATGGTCGAAGAGCCTATTTCACCGGCAACTGTCTTCTGTTTGAAGTGATTAAGCGCGATATAGCTCCAGAGATCACGATTCAAATCAATCAAGATAGTGTTAAAACGCGCCAACGCATCAAACCACTCTGCAATATAATCATGTGGTTCGATCTGGGTGGTGTAGGCACTCCAGTTCAGTCCCAGGGATTCCACAAACTGCTGTGAGTGGTTATGCCAGTCGACATTAGGGTAGGCCGCCAGGTGAGCGTTATAATTGCCCACAGCACCGTTAAACTTGCCCAGTAGCGGAACTGCTTTAATTTGCTCAATCTGACGATGAAGGCGTACAGCTACGTTAGCAAATTCTTTGCCCATAGTGGTGGGAGTCGCTGGCTGACCGTGAGTCCGCGCCATCATAGCGACACTTTTATGTTCTTGGGCCAGTTCAACTACTTTATCCAGTAATTGGTTGAGTAGCGGCAATACCACTTCATCCCGCGCCGTTTTCAGCATTAAAGCGTGCGACAGGTTATTGATATCTTCTGAAGTACAGGCAAAGTGAATGAACTCGGTTACCGCTAATAATTCCGGACTACTGGCTACTTTTTCTTTCAGTAAGTACTCAACCGCCTTTACATCATGATTGGTGGTGCTTTCGATCGTTTTAACCCGGGCCGCGTCAGCCTCACTGAAGTCTTCCAGTATGGAGTCTAATAACTGATTGGCATCAGCAGAAAGAGCCGGGACTTCCTCTACTTGTTGAATACTGGCAAGCTTCTGCAGCCAGCGCACTTCAACAGTAACCCGGAATTTTATCAGGCCATATTCACTAAATATGGGGCGTAAGGCATCGACTTTATTGCCATAACGGCCGTCTACGGGGGAAATTGCACTGAGTGGGGAAAGCTGCATGCTTATTTAGCTCCAAAAAGTTAACTGATTTTAGCCAGCAGGTCTCGTGTTGCATTGACCATCTGCTTGCGATTAAAAATAACCTGACGACGTTTGCCGCCAAGCTGACGCCATAATACTGCGCTGCGAATCCCTGCCAGCAACAAAGCTCTGATGCGTTGCTGAACCTGGGTTTGTTTAAGGTGTTGAGGGTCACCATTAATTTGAATACGAGGGCCCAGAGGGCTTATAACATCACTGTACAGACTACCGAGATTATTGATCACGGTTGCCTCATCAAAGTTAAATTCTTCACGTTGACGAACTACCTGATTAATACTTTCACCCATTTTTTGCAACGCAGCGTCGCTTTTTACCAGGCGTCGCTCTAACTGCAGCATACCTACTACATAACGGGTTTGTTCTACGTCCTTGTCTCCCTGGGAATCGAGCTGCCGTAGCAATACCTGTAACCCAGGGCGCAACTGGTAAAGATCACCATAAACAGCCTCTGTATTTTCTGGATCAACGACTAACAGGCTGTTTATTAACGTGTCCGGTGCTTCTGCAGGAACGACTTCACCGCGTTTAGCCAGTTGTTGCACGCACACAGAAGCCAGGCAGACACCGGCAAATGCGAGCATACGTTGTTGCCAGATATCCGTTGCCAACTGACTCATAATGCGACCTCGTGTTGCGTGATACGGGATTCAATAATGCCGCCGCCAAGGCAGACATCTCCCTTATAAAATACGGCGGACTGTCCCGGAGTAACCGATGATATCGGCTCGTCAAAATAAACATGCAGAGTCTCATCATTCTGAGGTTCAATACGGCAACCAATATCCTGTTGACGATAACGTGTCTTCACTGTGCACTCTATGCTGTGCTTTATATTTTCTCTGTTTACCCAGTGTAACTGTTTGGCAATCAGCCCATCCGAGAAAAGAAGCGGGTGGTTGCGCCCCTGAGCCACAATCAGGTGATTTTTAGCAACATCTTTATCGACAACATACCAGGGGTCTTCGCCAGCGTTAGCCATACCGCCAATCAGCAAACCTTTACGCTGACCAAGGGTATGATACATCAGGCCCTGGTGTTCACCGATGACATCGCCATCTACGGTAACCATAGGACCGGGTTTAGCGGGTAAATACTGTTGTAAGAAGTCTTTAAATTTGCGCTCGCCAATAAAGCAGATACCCGTGGAATCTTTTTTATCATGAGTTACCAGTCCCTGTTCCTCGGCAATACGCCGCACCTCAGGTTTTTCTATGCTGCCTACAGGAAACAACGTTTGCGCAATGTGTTCTGAAGAAAGAGTATATAAAAAGTAGCTCTGATCTTTATTCTCATCGAGACCACGCAACAGCTCCCAGCTAGTGCCATTAAAGCGGCGCTGGCAGTAATGTCCGGTCGCAATATAATCGGCTTCCAGGGCGTCGGCGGCAAACTCGAGAAATGCTTTAAACTTAATTTCTTTATTGCACATGATATCTGGATTAGGAGTGCGGCCAGCTTTATATTCCTGGAGGAAATATTCAAATACGTTGTCCCAGTACTCGGCGGCAAAATTGATCGTATGCAACTCAATGCCTAATTTCTGGCATACAGCTTCCGCATCTGCCAAATCTTCAGAAGCAGCACAGTATTCATCGGTATCATCTTCTTCCCAGTTTTTCATAAACAGGCCTTCAACCTGATAGCCCTGCTGCTGTAACAAGTAGGCGGAAACGGAAGAATCAACACCGCCGGACATACCGACGATAACTTTGCATTCTGCTGGGGGCTTTTCAGAAGAGTGGATCATGCCTGTGCCTGGACCTCATTTTGAACCTGGATGGCTTGCAATAGGTGACGGATTTTATCACTTTCTCTGTCGCTGCGCTACGTTTGCCAGCCCTTCAGGAGCCGCTTCATACCATTCTCCGACCGCAATATCCTGAATAGTCCAGTTACCCACCTGTGAACGGATCAAACGCAGAGTAGGGTGCCCAATATGTGCTGTCATGCGTCGCACCTGGCGATTTTTACCTTCGCGGATAGTCAGTTTTAACCAGGTGTCCTTAATGCTTTTGCGAATCCGAACCGGTGGATTCCGTGGCCATAACCAGTCTGGTTCATCTACTTGCACCACTTGAGCTGGGCGGGTAAGGCCATCTTTTAGTTCGACACCTTGCTGCAATGCATTCAGAGCAGATATGGAAGGTTCACCTTCAACTAATACATAATAGGTTTTTTCCAGTTTAAAGTCCGGATCGCTGATTCGAGCTTGTAAGCGGCCATCATTAGTCAGCAGGAGCAGGCCTTCACTGTCTTTGTCCAGCCTTCCGGCTGGATACACATCAGGTACCTTAATATAGTCAGCCAGCGTGCTGTCACCCTGTTGGCCACTAAACTGAGTTAATACAGCAAATGGCTTGTTAAACAAAAGTAATTTACTGACTCGGGGACGGGGTCTGCGCGCCATATTCTGAATCCTTATTGAAGACGGGCTTAAGATCATGAAGGCTAATCAAAGGAAAATCCAGTTTCGGGCTGGTCTTTATTCCCTTCAGTAAGCGATAATGGCGCCCTCGGTAATTTTAACTGGAGTAATAATGAGTAACAAAAAGCGAGTAGGGGGTAGCCTGGATAAGGCGCTGCGGCAGGAATCTGAGTTCAGGCCTGTCGCTGTTTTGAGTGAAGGCTGGGAGCTTACAAAAACGACCTTTTCTCCTCTGTTAGGTGCTCTGGTAGTCGCTTTAGCAATTCTTGTTATCGCCATCATGCTGGTTATTCAATTTATGTTTGGTGGTGAATTAAATCTGGAAGAAGGCAACAGCACTCAAATTCTGGGCCTTTTACAATTACTTATTATGCCTCCACTAATGGCCGCTGTTCATATGATGGGGATCCAACATAGTATTGGTAAAAAAAGCCGGGTAAATGATGTCTTTATGTTTCTGAAAAGACCTTTTCCTTTAATTATTACCGCCATTATTACTTCCCTTATCGTACAACTGCCAGGAATGTTTGCTGCAGGCAGTATTTTAGTTTTACTTATTATCGCCTTTTTTTCCATTACGCTCTCTATGGCGCTGCCTTTAGTCGCCGAGTACCAGCTTTCTCCATTGCAGGCAGTAAAAACATCTTTTCTGGTAGTCATTAAACGTTTTTTCGCTTTTGCGACAGTGTATGCCGCGATGCTGGGATTATTTATTGTTGCAGCCATTCCTTTTGGACTGGGCCTCATCTGGGTGGCTCCTATGTATTACAACGTCAAGGGTATTTTATACCGCGAGATTTTTGGTGTTGCGACAGATGAAAATGAGGCTAAAACATCTCATAAAGCAGAAGATAATGACGACAGTGACAACTCAAATACCTGGTCCGCGTGATTTGTAAAGAAACAATAGGTATAGTTGGGTTTCGTTCTCAAGAGGTGTACTGAATGAATTGGCTTTTTAGAATTATAGCAACACTGGTTATTGTAATCGCCGTTATCTATCCGTTTTATGAACAGATTGAAAAGATGGAAGCAGATACTAGCAGAGAGGCAACTGTCACCACCGGATTACCTGCTGTTTATGTAAGTCCGGCAACGACTACTACTGACTTGCCTGACTTTGCGTCTATACGCGATATCACTGAGCGCAAAAAAACATTTTTTGCTTATTTATTACCCGCTATTCATGAAGAGAATCAGCGTATTGAAGAGCAGCGAGTGCATTTGCGTCGTATTCAGGAAAAGCAAAGACTTGGAAAAACATTAACTAATCGAGAGAAAGAATGGCTGAATGAAATGGCCAACTTTTATCGGGTCGAAGAAACTCAGCGAAAAGGTCAAATCGCCGATTTATTGAATCGGGCCGATATTATACCTGATACTTTAATTTTAATTCAGGCCGCTAATGAGTCTGGTTGGGGGACTTCGCGGTTTGCTACGGATGCACTTAATTTCTTCGGCCAATGGTGCTGGACTCAGGGCTGTGGTTTAGTTCCAGCAGCGCGTCCAGACGGACAGGTTTATGAGGTTCGTACTTTTGAAAGTATGGAAGCTTCTGTACGTAGTTATATTCGCAACCTGAATACGCACTTTGCTTATTCTGATTTACGTGGGATACGTTCAGAGCTGCGCGCCAACAATGACGATATCTCCTCGACATATTTAACTCAGGGATTGTTAAGTTATTCTGAGCGTGGCGAGGAGTATATTGAAGAATTAAATCAAATGATACGCATCAATCGTCCTATCATTCTTGAAGTTCAGGAAGAGATTGACTCTTAAGACTTGCCAATATTAACGACATTGATACTCATATCAATGTCGTTATCTTCCTTCTGAAAGACATTACCAGTTATAACCTGCTGATCAAAAGCGGTGTCTCCGTCAATCATGGGAGTTCCCGTTTGTTTAACCCCGGCGAAATCAAATAGTTTATTATCTGTCAGGTGCGATGGCACTACATTCTGCATAGCAGTAAACATGCTCTCAATACGCCCTGGAAACTGTTGGTCCCACTGACGCAACATGTCTTTTATCGACTGCCGCTGCAGGTTTTTTTGCGAACCACAAAGGTTACAGGGAATAATGGGGTACTTCTGAGCATCTGCGTAGACTTGAATATCTTTTTCTTTAACGTAAGCAAGTGGACGAATCACCACATGCTCGCCATTATCACTCACCAACTTAGGCGGCATGGACTTCAGGCTTCCACCATGAAACATATTCAAAAACAGCGTTTCCAACATGTCATCACGGTGATGACCCAGTGCTATTTTGGTAGCTCCCAGCTCTTTTGCGGTACGGTACAGAATACCGCGACGTAAACGCGAGCATAAGGAGCAAGTGGTTTTTCCTTCGGGAATTTTCTCTTTAACAATAGCGTAAGTATCTTCTTCGATAATACGGTAATCTACGCCAGCTTCTTGCAAGTATTGTGGAAGGATATGCTCTGGGAAACCGGGTTGTTTCTGGTCCAGATTAACGGCAATAATTTTAAAAGAAACCGGAGCAACCTGCTGCAGATAACGCAAGACTGAAAGCATAGTGTAACTGTCTTTGCCGCCTGACAGACAAACCATTATTCGGTCGCCTTCCTCGATCATAGCAAAGTCATTAATAGCCTGGCCAACCTGGCGACGAATGCGCTTTTCCAGTTTATTTAAACTATATTGCTGTTTCTGTTGTTGAGACATTATAAACCCTGTAAAGCGTGGGCAGGCGGCGCTGCATCGTTAAAAAGCGCTAGTATACCTGCCCACAGCAAGGGTTTAAATGCTATTCCGCCAGTGGTGATTTAAAGCCTTCGGGTTTTATCGCCAGGACATCACAATTAAGCTGCTCAATCACGTGTTCGGCGGTATTCCCCAACAAGGCGGCAGTAATACCGGTACGACCTATAGTACCTAATACCACCAGTTCGGCATCAAGCTCGTCTGCCAGGGCAGGTATCTGGTCCTCAGGCAAACCTTCGCGTACATGCAGGTTTTCTTCCAGCAGCCTGTGCTCTTCAGCTAATTTGCCTAATGATTCCTGATGATAATTACGCACATTAGCCTGATAATCGCTGGTATCGAATTCTGGAATTTCAATAGCCATGTTCAGCGGTGCAGTGGGGTAACAGTTAACCAGATGTAAGTGGGCCTCCAGCAGTTCACTCATGCCTTTAGCGGATTTAATAATACGTTCATTTAATGACTGATGAGGTTTATCATCGGCGCCGGCATTAACCGCAGCTATAACCTGGCCATGCGGAGGCCATTCATGCTCTTTAACCAGAAGTACGGGGCAGGGGGCTTTACGCAATAAATGCCAGTCTGTAGGCGTAAAAATAACACTCTGCAGTTTATCGTGGCGGTGAGTGCCCTTGATGATAAGATCATGTTTTTGCTCAAGAGAGGTTTTAATAATGGACTCAAACGGCCGATGATGCCAAACCACTTTAATATCCAGCTCCAATCCTCGGGTATCATAATCTTTCAATAAGTCTTCTACCCACTGCTCATGGCCTTCTACCAGTCCCGAACGCATTGATTCTCGTTCTTCACCGGACAACATGGTGGTCATTTCATAGGAAAAGTCATAGATTGAGAGAAAGAGAGTAAGTGAAGCTGACTGCAACCGAGCTAGCTTTAACCCTCTGTTCAGAGCTTTTTGTGAATCCGCAGACGGATCGAGTACAACTAAAATATTCTTATACATAGGGTGTCTCCTGATTGCTTCCCACCTGAGTGTAGCTGATCAAAGGCACTTCGCTATGATGTAGCGCAAGCTCTTAACTGTAAACCCGCTATATCCTGCAACCGCGGGCTGTCTTTAAGGAAAATAAACTTGCCGTCTACCGTAATACAGGATTCTCTGTGCAACTTACTAAGTAGCCGGCTCACCGTTTCTACCGTTAAGCCAAGGAAGTTTCCAATCTCAGCACGAGTCATGCTTAAACGAAATTCACGGGAAGAAAGGCCGCGGCTACGAAAACGTTCTGAGAAGTCGAGTAAAAAAGTAGCCAGGCGTTGTTCAGCACTTTTATTATTAAGTAATGACATCAGTTGTTTATCCGCACTTATTTCACTACTCATTAAACGCATAACCTGGCGCCGCAACAAGGGCAACTGGTCACTCAGGGTCTCCAGGTTTGCATAAGGAATTTCACAGACCATGGATGTTTCCAGTGCTTCAGAGAAACTACAATAAGTGGAGCTGTGAACTGAATCAAAACCAATCAAATCACCGGGCAGATGAAATGCCGTGATTTGAGCATCGCCGTCATTAGAAACGCTGTAGCTTTTGAAGCTGCCGGAGCGCACCGCATACAAGGATCGTAAAGGTTCGCCAGCCTGAAAGATCAGTTCGCCTTTGTGATAAGGGCGTTTGCGCTCAATAATATTATCCAGCTGATTGAGCGATGAGTCATCCAACGTGTAAGGTAGGCATAACTGACTGATACTACAGTTCTGACAATTGATATTGCTTACTACCCGAAAACGTTCTGACATGTTATTTCTTCCTTTAAATCAGTTCCATTGTTGCACAGCAACAGCACAGGTCATGATGCCGTATACCAACAATAAGATACCGGCGACCCAGCGAAAACCAGCAGAAGTCACCAAGGTACTCAGTTTGCGACTAAACACTCCGAAAATCAACATGGAAGGTAAAGTTCCGAGACCAAATGCCAGCATAGTCAGAGCACCGCCCTGGGGACTACCTGACAAAGCGGCCCAGGTTAGTGCGCTGTAGACTAAACCGCAGGGCAGCCAGCCCCACAACATACCGGCAATATACAAACGACCGGCACCGGCATTCGCCGGGAAATACCTTAGCAGGGGTTTAATCAAACGCCATAAATAAGCGCCAACGCGCTCCAGAAAGGCCAATGCCATCCAGACTCTGGTGATATACAAAGCAAGTAATATCATCATCAGTCCAGCTGCGAAACGCACTATAATTAAGGATTGATTGCTCACTTGAGTGATGGCAAAAATAGCGCTACCCAGAATAGCCCCGGCTAGCATATAAGAGGAAATACGCCCCAGATTATAAATCAACAGTCGCCATGGCGATTGATTCAGCCCCATAGCGCCCGCAAGACCACCACACATAGCAATACAGTGTCCACTACCGGCCAGCCCCATCAGAACGGCGGAAACGAGATCAATTTGCTGCATCGTCGTCCTGTTTGTTTGCCTTTTTGTTGTTTTTTTTCTGCGGCTCTTCTTCGTCCAGCAGGATATTCATGCCCTGACGTTCAAGATCATCAAACTGATCGTTACGGACCGCCCACCAGAACAGTGCTATCACCAGAATAACCAGAAGAATAGCGGCAGGCACTGCGATATGAATGATTTCCATGGTTAGCCTCCGCGCGGTTTTTTTAATAAACGTAATGAATTGGAAACTACTATGAGTGAGCTGATTGACATACCCAGCATAGCCCATAATGGACCCACATGACCGGTTACTGCAAGCGGCAGAATAACGGCATTGTAGCCCAGAGCCCAGGCAAAGTTCTGGCGGATAATAGCGCGCGTTAAAGTCCCCGTGTGTAATAACCCCTGCAAGGCATGCAAGCGGCCATTTAAAATGACCACGTCGCTACCAGCTTGAGCCAGCTCAGTGCCGGAAGCAAAGGTCACCGAGGCATCGGCCTGTGCTAACACCGGCGCATCATTAATACCATCCCCGACCATCATTACCGCGCCGTGCTGTTGCAGTTCACGTAAACTTTCCATTTTGTCTTTCGGCTGTAACCCGGCCCGAACATCTTCTATGCCCAGAATTTTGGCCATACTCATAGCCCGGTCCTGATGATCACCGGTCAGCATAATCAGCTTAAAACCTCGTTTCTTAAACCAGTTCACCATATCCAGTGCATCCGGCCTTAACTCGTCATCTACCTGCCAGGCCGCCAGAATTCCTGAACGATCACATAAATACACATTGGCCTGAGGCAGTGGTGACTGAGCATCTGGATGCCATTGCTGAATATAGTTCAAACTGCCTATTCGATAATCCTGCTCTTTATGCAAACCACTCAGTCCCTGACCGGGTTGGTTATCCACGTTGTCCAGCGAGACTTCCTGCACCGCGATCTGCTGGAAAGGGCGGGCCAGCGGGTGTTCCGAATACTGTTCGAGGGAGCGTGCGATAGCACTGTACTGCGATTCATTACCCACTTCCCGGAACCAGCTTTGCACCAGGCTGAAACGCCCTTGTGTCAGAGTGCCGGTTTTGTCCAGGCAGAGCGTATTGACCTTGGGTAATATTTCCAGGATTGCAGCATTTTTGACCAGTACGCCACTTCGGTTCAGGCGATTAATAGCGCCGCTCATCGCGGTCGGAGCTGCCAGAGCCAGGGCACAAGGGCAGGTGGCCACGAGCACCGCAAGGGTGACCCAGAAGGCGTCCGCTGGGGATAACAGCATCCAGCTTAAAAAGGTTAAACTGGAAACAGTCAGGGTGCCTATTACAAAATAACGACCGACAATATCAGCGAGACGGGCAAACCTAGGTTTCTGCTGCATAGCCGTGTCCTGAAGTGAGACAATGCCAGCCAACAAGGTATCCTGATGCGTACTTTTTACTTTCATGATCAGTGGTGACTGCTGATTTACGCTGCCAGCATAAAGACTGTCGCACTGTTGCTTGGCTATTGGCCGGCTTTCACCGGTAAGCAGAGATTCATCACACCAGGCTTGTTCGGAAATCAGTTCACCGTCAACAGGAATCGGTTCACCGGGCTTAACCCGGATTTCATCGTCCATCTGCAGGTATTTGACCATCACACGCTGCCATTCGTCATCATGCCGGCGCTCGGCAAAAGCAGGGATCAGCTTCATCAGGTTGGCAGCATTAGCGACCGCTCGATGTTTGGCCAGCAGTTCCAGGTAGCGGCCAGCCAGAAGCAGGAAGGCGAACATAGAAACACATTCATAATAAACTTCGCCGGTATCAAAAACAGTGGCATAAAAGCTGGCGACAAATGCCAGCATCATAGCCAGAGATACGGGGACATCCATGTTCACAGTACGTGCCCGCAATGCACGGATAGCGTTAGCGAAAAAAGGCTGGCAACTGTAGACAATAACCGGGGCGGTGAACAGCAAAGACACCCACCAAAAATAGAGACGATGCATATCATCAATATCATCGTAATAAAGACCAAAAGCCACCATCATGGTCTGCATAGAAGCCAGCCCGGCGACGCCCAGGCGCATGATATAGCTGCGTCTGGTTTTTTCAAAACTCTGTTCTAAATCGGCTTGCTGAAAAGGCAATGCACGATAGCCAACCTTGTGGATACTGGCCAGAATATCGCTTAGTTTAAGGGTTTCAGGCAACCATTTGACGTTGACCCTGTCCGTTGTCGCATTCACAACCACGTGCTGGATGCCGGACAGGCCTCTTAACTGCCGTTCAATAAGCCAGGCGCAGGCAGCGCAGGTCATGCCTTCTACAGCCAGGGTCACTTCATTGACGTCACCGCTGCGCACAAACTCGCGCTGAATATCCGGATCGTCATAGGCTTTGACCTGCTCATGCAGCGAGTCCAGCTCTTCAGGAACCAGTGCCTGAGGTACGCCTTCATCATCGATTTCACGAAACTTATAAAAATGAATCAGGCCCTGACTGACAATAGTATCGGCCACCGACTGGCAGCCATAACAGCACATAGGTTTGTCTTCACCGTCTATTTCAACGCTTAAGTTCAGTCCGGCGGGAACCGGCTGATGACAATGAAAACAACGCACTGCACTGCTCATAACCAATTAAATACCGTAATTATCAGGAACCAGTGAAAACGCACTGTCCTGTGGTAGTTGCACATTCTGACTGACACGCCATTCGTTGTTAAAGGGTTCTACAATAATGCGCCAGTGACCGGATATTGAACGTGGCAGTTCCTGGCGGTACATACCATCGCCGGAGTGGGGAACCCTTAATTCGAAGTCTTTATCATCCAGTGTCGGGTGATAAAAATTGACCTGCAGGGCGCTCCGGTTTTCAGGTTCAACACCATCAAAACGAAGCTGAATATAATCGTCATCAATCTCCACCAGAAAGGCAATGCCTAAATCTTCAGCGCGGGCTACTTTTTCCAGTTGCAGGTTAATGGTTCTGCCTTCGCGGTAATAATCATCGACCACCATGGATGCCGGGTTTTTATAGATTAACCAGGCAGTTACCCCGCAAGCGGTAATAACGGCTACTTTCATAGCAATAATGTACCAGGGCCAGAAGTGCTTATACCAGGGTTTAGTATCACGGTCTTGGGTTTGCATTTTTTTGTTTTACCTCTGTATGTAACTGCCAATATATTTATAAAAAAGCCCCGCGAACGGGGCTTCCTGCACACTCTGTCCTTGTTGAATCAAGATATTATTAGTCAGAAAGACTTAACACATAACCTGACAGTATCTGTACTTTGTCTTCGCCCAGAATGGTGTCCCAACGCGGCATCACACCATTTCGGCCATAACGCAGTGTTTCTTCAACCGCACGTTGTGAACCGCCATATAACCAGACATTATTGGTCAGGTCAGGTGCGCCCATTGCAGGATTCCCCGTTCCATCCTGGCCATGACATACTGCACAGGCAGCAAACCCTTGCTCACCAGCTCGTGCCAGCTGTCGGTCGACGTTACGGCCACTCAGACTTAACACATAGGCAGTCATTTCACGGATACCCTGTTCACCAAGCTGATCACCAAAAGCTGGCATTTCAGCGACGCGACCTTCCATTAAGGTTTTCTTAATGTCGGCAGGGGAACCGCCCCAGCTAAATATACCATCAGTCAGGTTAGGGAAGCCTATTGAGCCCCTGGCATCTGAACCATGACACTGCGCACAGTTTTGCAGAAACAGGCGCTGGCCGAGACGCAGGGCGTCAGTGTCCTGAGAAATATCCTCAATCGACATTTGCGCATACTGCTGAAAAATAGGACCGTACTGTTCTTCTGCTCGCGCTCGTTCGCGGTCATACTGCACGATCCGTCCTTCTTCTCTTGCCTGCTCAGTTGCCTGACGAGATTCTTCCAAAGAACGAATATCCTGGTTGGAGCTGGACCAGCCTAACAAGCCCTGGAAGTTACCCAGGCCAGGGTAGAGGGCGAGGTATAAAAACGCCCAACCAATGCAAATCCAGAACAAATAAGTCCACCACTTGGGCAACGGGTTATTCAGCTCGCTGATCCCGTCGAATTCGTGGCCCATGTTCTCGCCTTCTTCGACATCCGTATAGTTTGTCATGTTCCAGCGCAGCAAAATGATTAGCGCAATCAAATGGCCTAATGTCAGAACAATAATCCATCCACTCCAGAAGCTACTCATCGCTATTTGACTCCCGTTTTTTATTCTGATCTGACTTCACTCTGGCTTTATCTTCCTCAAAGATAGAGTTCGCATCATGATCAAATTTATCTTTATTTCTGCGACTGTAGGCCCACCAAATGACGATGATAATTACGCCAAAGACCAGCAGTGTATAAAACGCGTGAAAAGTTGGTCCACCCATAATAGCTACCTTAGTGAAGTGCCTAGTGACTGAAGATAAGCAATCAAAGCTTCCATCTCGGTTCTGCCTTGCACATCTTCTTTCGCGGACGCAATGTCTTCATCCGTATAAGGCACACCGAAACGACGGAAAGTCTCCAGCTTGCGAGCGGTCAGACGACCATCCAGCTTACGTTCATCTAACCAGGGATAACCAGGCATATTGGACTCAGGAACCACCGCTCGTGGATCCATCAGGTGAACGTAGTGCCATTCGTCACTATAACGACCACCAACGCGGGCCAAATCAGGACCGGTACGCTTGGAGCCCCACAGGAAAGGGTGCTCCCATACCGATTCGCCCGCTACCGAGTAATGTCCATACCGCTCAGTCTCGGCACGGAAAGGACGAATCATCTGACTGTGACAGCCAACACAACCTTCACGGATATAGATGTCACGACCTTCCAGCTCCAGCGCCGTATAAGGGCGCAGATCTTTGACCGGTTCATTGACCTGATCCTGAAAGAGCAGGGGAGTGATTTCTACCAGGCCACCAATAGAGATAGCGACAATAGATAACACGGCAAACCAGCCAACATGTTTTTCTACTAATTCATGTCTGTTCTTTTTCATGACTCAGCGACTCCTTAAACCGATTGTGCAGCTGGTAATGGCTCGCTCTTACGAACCTGGTCACTGCGCATTGTTCTATAAACGTTGTACGCCATGATAAGCATACCAGCGACGACGAAGACACCACCGACAAAGCGCACGAAATAGAACGGATAAGATGCTTCCAGGCTCTCCACGAAACTGTAGGTCAAAGTACCGTCAGAATTCACTGCACGCCACATCAGCCCCTGAGTTACACCTGATATCCACATAGCTACGATATAAAGTACTACACCAATAGTATGTAACCAGAAGTGGGTATTGATCAGCTTGATGCTGTACATGCGTTCGCGCTCAAATAATACAGGTATCAGATGATAAATAGCGCCGATACTGATCATAGCGACCCAGCCCAAGGCACCTGAATGCACATGGCCGATAGTCCAGTCTGTGTAGTGAGAAAGCGCGTTGACGGACTTAATCGCCATCATCGGACCTTCAAAGGTGGACATACCGTAAAACGACAGTGAAACAATCAGGAAACGTAGAATAGGGTCGGTACGCAGCTTATGCCAAGCTCCGGACAAGGTCATAATACCGTTGATCATGCCCCCCCAGGAAGGTACAAAAAGTACCACGGACATCACCATGCCCACAGATTGTGCCCAGTCAGGCAGCGCTGTGTAGTGCAGATGGTGAGGACCCGCCCAGATATAAATCGAGATTAGTGCCCAGAAGTGAACCACCGACAAACGATAGGAATAAACCGGACGCTCAGCCTGTTTAGGCACAAAATAATACATCATGCCCAGGAAACCAGCGGTTAGCAGGAAACCTACGGCGTTATGCCCGTACCACCACTGCATCATAGCGTCCACTGCACCTGAGTAGATGGAATATGACTTAGTGAAGGAAACCGGAACGGCCAGATTGTTACCAATATGCAGTAAAGCTACGGCAATGATAAAAGCACCGTAGAACCAGTTAGCCACATAAATGTGAGAAGTACGGCGAATAGCCAGGGTACCAAAGAACACAATAATAAAGGCAATCCAGACGACTGCAATTAAGATCGATATTGGCCACTCCAGTTCAGCGTATTCTTTACTGGTAGTTATGCCTAATGGCAAGGTAATCACTGCTAAAACAATGACCGCTTGCCAGCCCCAAAAGGTAAATGCTGCTAATTTGTCGGAAAATAGCCGCACCTGACAGGTTTTTTGTACTACATAATAAGCAGTCGCAAAAAGCGCACTGGTACCAAAGGCAAATATAACTGCATTGGTATGCAATGGGCGTAACCGGGAATAGGTTAACCAAGGTGTGTCAAAATTGAGGGCAGGCCATACGAGTTGTGCTGCAATGAGCACCCCTACGGCCATACCAACAATCCCCCAGATAATAGTCATGACAGTAAACTGCTTGACCACTTTTAAATTATAGTTAGTTTCTTGTGGAATAGTTTGGCTCATCGTGTACGTCCGATACTATTAAAAATCCAGTGCATTTTACGAGTTTTGGTAGTGAAAATATAGCGAATGCGATGGATTTAATGATTTCCATCAATGTACTGAGTACTATATACACAATACGCGACTGTCAGAGGAAAAGATTCAACTCAATGTTAACATTCTCAAGTACTTTACGCATCACCGGTGTTGTTTTATTAGCCAGTGTTGCCTTTGCCTGCGGTGACTCAACAACGCATGAGATTAGCGAGTCTCCCTTTTGCTCTGGTATGAGCCCCCTGAATGAAAGCTGTCAATATGAAATCGGAGGTAGTCGATTCTGGCTCATCAGCGATCATCCTCAAATGCCTGTTGAAAAACCGGTTCAGCTTAAGTTGATCAGCGAGCAGGAGCTTAGTCTACAGCAAAGTGAGATTCGGGGGCTCAGTATGTACATGGGCCGCATACCTGTCATCTGGCAACGGACAGATATGAATACCTGGCAAACAGATGTCATGCTCGGTGCCTGTACGGATCCCGATATGGTCTGGGAGTTAATTATAAAAAAAGGAAGTCACAGCAAGCGACTTCCTTTTCAATCGGTTCAGTATTAATTAAGTATTAATCGGTTTTAAAGCGACGAACCAGGTTACTCAACTCCTCACTATTGCTATTAAGAGACTCACTTAGTGCAGTTAACGATTTATTATTATCCTCATTACTTCCTGAAAGGTCACTGATGTCGGTGACATTTTCACTCACTTCCATAGTTACCCGACTTTGCTCATCAGTGGCGTTAGCAATCTGAATGTTCATTGCTGAAATATTCTCAACCGCTTGGCGAATCTGGGCGATAGCAGTTTCTGCTTCTCCGGCTTCGGTGGTAGTTGCTCTTGATGCAATCTGAACTTCTTCAATAACGGTAGAAACATCGCTGATAGATGTTTGGATAGTATTGACAAGGTTATTAATTTCATCGGTTGACGACTGGGTTCTGGTAGCCAGGGTTCTGACTTCATCGGCTACCACGGCAAAGCCTCGACCGGCTTCACCTGCACGCGCAGCTTCTATGGCAGCATTCAGAGCCAGCAGGTTGGTCTGCTCGGCAATGTTAACAATAACGCTCAGGATATTACCAATCTTATCAGAACCTTGCTGCAGGGTTTTAGCCTGCTCAGTAGCTGTCTCCAGTTGTAGCGCCAGTCTTTCAACATTAGCCACTGAGGCATGCACAATTTCAGCTGAGCGCTGGGCTTCCTGATCCGCCTGATTAGCCGATTCAGCGGCATCCCTTGCGTGATTAGCAACTTCACTGGAAGACGATGATAATTCATTAATAGCAGTAGCCACTGAGCTGGTCTGGTTTGCCAGCTTGCTACTTAATTCTGAACTTGAGCCCGTCAACGCAGACAGCCGCTGCGCCGCTTCCTGCTCATGTTCAGCACTTTCCTGCACAGCTTTTACCAGATTTTGAATTTTACTGACAAAATTATTAAAGCTGGCCCCAAGACGGGATATTTCATCGTTACCATTCTCAGCCAGGCGATGAGTCAAATCACCTTCGCCTTCTGCGATATCATCCATTGCCGCAATAGAAGCTTTCAATGGTTTGACAATGCTACGAATAATAAGCAGGAATATTGCCAGCAAAGGTACTGACAACAGCACAGCAAAGCCAGCCAAACGCCAGAACTGAACCCACAACTGGCCCGCCACATCATCAATATAGACTCCACTGCCTATAACCCATTGCCATTCATCAAAAGTCCGTACTCGGGTTATCTTAGGGGCCAGCTCAGAGCTATTGGGTAACTCCCATATATAATGCACAGTGGCACGTTCGTTATCACGGGTACGTTCAAGCATATGGCGGAATAAGGGAGTACCTTCAGGGTCTTCAAAGTTACGCACGTTGCGGCCGCGTTGCCCGGAAAAGGGATGCTGCACCAGCACGCCATCACGCTGTAAAGTGAATACATATTCATTACCTTCATAACGAATCAGATCCAGCTGTTGAATTGCTCTTCGTTGAGCTTCCTCCTGAGTTAAGTCGCCATCTCTGTATTGTTGATAGAAGTCGCGTACCAGCGTCATAGCCGCGTCATTAAGTGCATCCAGTTTTTGTTGTTCACCGTCAATAATCACAGTGCGCAGGTTAAACAGCATGAAAGCCACCATAAGCACGGTGCCTCCGGCTGCAATGGCCAGTAATACCAATAAGCGGACACTAATTGTAAGGCGTTGAATTAAATTCATTTTTATACTTCCTTTTGTAGACCCTGACTTTATATCGTATTGTTTGAGGGGAAACTTTAGCTAACACTACCACTAGTAAACATACAGGAAACTATCTTTTAGTCTTACTTGGTTAACAATTTCAATTATTGATAAGGAACAACCGATGCGAAAATACGTGCAATTCCCTCTGATTATTATGATGAGCTTTATAATAAGTGCCTGTAGTCAGGGCCGAGAGGAGGGAGCATTGAATGCCGATGAGGGCACCTCATTTGTAGAAGCAAAAGAGCAGGGGAAAGCTGAGCTTACCGTACTTTATGTACCAGCTCCTGGTTTTGCCTATCGGGATTCTTCTGGAGAATTAACCGGGGTCAGCGTTGACATCATGCATGATTTCATTGGTTGGTTTCAGCAATACCATGGCATACGGGTCAGCCTTAATTTTGTCCCTGAAGAAGACTGGAGGGTTTTTTACCAGCGCGTAGTAGATGCCGAAGGCGGTGTGTTTGGCCTCGGAAATGTAACTATTACCGAGGAAAGACGTGAGGAACTGAGTTTTTCTCCGCCTTATCTGGATAACCTGGCGGTGCTTATTAGCCCAGAGCAGGGATCACAACTGGAAAACCTCGATCGATTACCTGACGTCTTTGCCGACCTGGAGCCTTTAGCTTTCGCCGGGACATTGCACGAAGTCCGTATTCGTCAGCTCAGGGATCAGTATCAGCCGCAACGGGATATCGCCAGAGCCGAAAGCAATCAGGAAATTATAGACCGCGTGGCGGCCGGTGATCACTACAGTTACATAGATGCTTATAATTACTGGCGGGCAAAGGAAGCGGGTAGTGCGATACAACGGCATGAAATCGCCGATGAGGTTGGTGAAACTTTTGGCATTATCATGCCCCACAGCAACGACTGGGAAACCATGTTAACAGCTTTTTTTGCTGCCGAAGGAGGATATCGTGACACCGACCGTTATCGTGAAGTCCTTGAACAGCACTTAGGTAAAGCATTAACCGACACGCTTGAAAATGCTCGTCAGCGAGCAAATTGAGGAGAATAAGCATGAAACGAGTAGTCTTTTTACTACTGAGCACTTTACTGATCTCAGTCAGCGCCTTAGCGATTCATAAAACAGAGAACCGCAACTGGTTAACAGAAGCCAGTGAAGAAGAGCGCTATGAGCGCCTGGAATATTATCTGGGTGGATTTTCCTCGGCGATGCAAGAAACCGGCGAGCGTTATGCTCATGTTGAGCAGGCTATTATTGATGAGAATTATCAGCTAGCGGCTTATCACTGGCAAAAAATCAAAGATGCTATCGAGCGCGGTACGATGAAGCGCCCGGATCGCAGGCCTAATGCTGAGCGAATCTTTCTGGGTGATCCCTGGCAGGAGCTACTGGCTGCATTAGAGACGGAAGAACCAGAAGACAACAAAGTGAGAAATCGCTTTAAAGTAGCCCGTGAAGCTTGTCTGGCGTGTCATATTGCAGAAGAAGTGCCGTTTATGAATGATCAGCCTTTGTTCACTAAATCGCCAATTAAGGACTTATAGCCTGGAGGTAAATAAAAGGTAAACCAGACTTGAGCAACAATCGCTTTGCTGAATCGTAACGTAATCTTAAATGAATCAACCACACGAGGAATACATTATGTTACGTACATTAACTACAACCAGCATCGCGGCACTCGTTGCTTCATCTTTTTTCTTTGTAGCTCAGGCCCATGATCATGAAGATCGTGATAAAGATAAAAGTGACTATGATATCGCTAAAATAGCCAAAGAAGATGATCGTTTCTCTACTTTTGCTGAAGCGCTGAAAGCGGCAGACATGGAAGATGCATTAGACAGTGACGGTTCTTATACTTTATTTGCACCGACCAATGATGCCTTTGATGCTTTACCAGAAGGGACCCTTGAGTCATTGCTGGAAAGCGACAATCAGGATCGTCTGCGCGATATCCTGAGTTATCATATTGTCGAAGAAAAGCTCATGAGCGATGATATTAACGGTGATGAAGTACGCAAAGAAACGCTGCAGGGCAGTGAGGTTCGTATTACTGCCAGCTACGGCAACGTGCAAGTCAATAATGCAACTGTAACTTACCCTGATATTGAAGCCAGTAATGGCGTAATTCATGGTATTGATACGGTCATAATGCCTACTGAATAAGTTAGCCTAGTCAAAAAGAGCCAGCTTTCTGCTGGCTCTTTTTTCACCTGTTTTTAATCTTCATATCCCCATGGAACCGGAGGCAAATCAACCGGGTTCGTTAAATCAAAGTCGACACGCATTTCACGGCCGGGACGAGTTAGTCTATAAGCAAAAAACTGTTCTGGATAAATGTACATATGCCAGGTATTACCGACAGACTGTGGAGTCTGACGGCGAATAAAATCTTCCTTAGAAAACTGATCAGCCGGGAAAGACTGTGCGTTCGCCCAGCCAGCGTCCTGAGTGTGTCCACCATACATAGTGGCATCGTCATGACTACCATCAGGCATACGATGATCATGTTTAAGAGAAATACCCGCACCGGTTTTTTTCAGTATCCAGGTACGCGAATGGTTATCGCCAACATGAAAAGGGATTTCCAGCCGATCCTCAGTACAATTACGCACATGCATGACAAGGCGGTTCTGCGAAAATGTTTCAATGCCGGTAAAATTATCCTCAACTACTTTCCCCTCAAATGCCTGTCCACAATACTGGGCTATTTTGTCGAAGAATTGATCTTGTGGCGGAACAGAAGTTGGTGAAGCGCTGACGGATGATGCAACACATAAAGCAGCCAGTGAGAAAAAAAGTTTACGCATGTTTAAATTGTCCTTTATGGGTTTACAATTAGATAAACAGCTTATCCGCCGGCATGCAAGATAGCAAACCAAGTCAAGGCAACGTAAAACTCATATCCTTAAAGCCATTAATTTTGCTATTCTATAGGGGTCTGGCAGCAATTACTGCTCATACTGAACGGAGTCAGCAAGATGCAACAACCCGAGGATTCTATGTCCAACAATCCAGCCCTTCTTCCTCAACTTCCTGGCATGTTGGTGCGCGCCATACCTACCGTAGTGCGCAGTGGTAAAGCTGGGGGTGATTTAAGCGAAATTAGAGCGTTGTACTACATTCCTGCGTTATCCAAAACCGAATTGAAAGCCTATCATACTCAGTTCCCGGGGCTGGTTAGTGAACTTCCTCTGACCTATTTCTACCTTATCGCTCAACGGGCACATTTAGCGGTTATGTTAAGCAAAGAATTTCCTTGGCCAATTTTAGGTATGGTGCATGTTGCCAATAAAATGGAGCAGCTTGCACCAATAAGTATCTCATCGCCTTTTACCCTGGAAGTCCGTATAGAATTTCCGCCTCGTGCTGCGACCCGCAAACGGGTTCGTCCTGTCTATACTGTTGATTTTGTACAGGATAATATTTGCGTTGTACGCTGCGAGAGTACCTACCAGGCAGGCACTTCAGGTAAAGTTAAGGAAACCCGCAAACGCAGCAACGAGGGACTCGATCTGAAGAACTGGCAGCAACTCAATATATGGGATTTAGATAGTGGGTTAGGGCGCAGTTATGCCCGTTTATCTGGTGATTATAATCCGATTCATTTGCATCCATGGCTTTCTCGCTGGTTTGGCTTTAATCAGCCAATTATTCATGGCATGTATTCAGTGGCTCAGGCACAGGCAGATTTGGAAAAATATCATGTTAAACCCGTGCGTATGATGAATATAGCTTTTAAAAGGCCGCTTTCACTACCTAATCAGGTGGTTTCACATATAGACGTGGAACAAAGTAAGCTTATGGTCACTAATGCTGATGGCAGCAAAGCCTTTCTAGATGGCAGCTACCGCATCCAGCACATAGTCTGAAACAAACTTATGCAGCTGTTGTAAGTAAATTCCCCGGGATGGTGGCGTAGGATCGGACGTAATTGCAATACTCAATTCCAGCTCGGGAATAACATAAAGAACCTGGCCGCCATAACCTCGTCCGTAATATGCCTGAACACCATCAAAGCTATATAAAAACCAGCCATAACCATAGGGGTCATCGGTATACACCGAGCGGGTACGGGGGGTAAAGGACTGCTCGACCCAGGATGAGCTGACGAGACGCTGATCATTTACCACGCCCTGATTACGATAGACTTCACCTATATAAACCAGGGCTCTTGTCGACAGATACATTTCGTTACCGCCAAAATATACGCCTTCTGGCGAACGTAGCCAGGGATGAATACGAATATTCAGCGGCTGACCTACCCATTCACGAGTAATCTGCAACAGGGACTTGCCAGTTTGCTCGGTCAAAATTGCGGCTAGAATATGACTGTTGCCAGTGGAGTAGAGCATGCGAGTACCTGGTTCTGCAATCATTGGACGAGTCAACGCGTACTGAGTCCAGTTCGCACTGTTTACCCAGATTCCATAATTAGCTCCGGATGTGCGTTCCAGTCCGGATTGCATAGAAAGCAAATTCCCAATGCTGACTTCAGCAAAGGCGGGGTCGTAGTCGTCAGGAAGATAAGAACCTAATAGTTCTACCGCTTTTTGATCAACGCTCTCGATATAACCTTTATCTATCGCGATACCCACCAGTAGCGCCTGCACTGATTTTGATAACGACTTAATATTTGAAGCTTCATAAACGTTGGGGCCCCGTACCGATTCCTCAATAATAATGTCACCAGACTTCATGACGACCAGGTTATGCAGACGGTCCAGATTTTCGGCAGCGGCTCTTAGCTCACTATTAGCAAAGGCTGAAGTGGATATGAGGAGAAAAAAAACTGTAGTCAAAGACTTCATGACGTATACCATTACCAATATGCAATTTAACATAATATACATTATGCGAAGTTATGTTATTACCGATACAGCTTCTAAAAGCTGTATGATAAGGCTACAAACAAAGTCGTCGTACGGCTACCTTCTGCCATTGGGCTGTTCGAAATTTTGCTGGAAATTTTCGTTATACGGTAATTTCCAAGTACTGATAACCGATCACCGAATCTGTAATATCCCCCCAGACCATAAAATGGGTTCACCGCATCCTGACTCGAGTATTCGTTTAATCCGGTTCGCTCCGCTTCAGCAGCGCTGACTCCATAATAATAATCTGTGTACTCAGAGCTTATATAAGTGGCGCCAACACGAGGTCCAAATTGCCATTTGCGTGGATCCCGGCTCAGTGGAAAGCTATAACTTGCAGAAAACCGGTGTCCATTGCCCCGCATGTCCAGTCCTCCGCGTAACTCAACTTCACCGTAACGAGTGAGCATTTGGTAACTCATACCCGCCTCTGCGCTAAAGTTTCTGCTGTCTAGCTGAGATAACTGAGGATCCTTATTTTCGCGTGGCCGAAAACGGAATGGCGATGCTGTAACATGGGCACTCAATCGATTGCGCCGTGAATCGTTCAGGCGGTAACCGGCTTCAATGCCACGGAAATAGAAACGTTCACCTTCGTAACCAACCAGGGGGACCACTAAAGTATCTGAGTCTAATCCCTTATAGCTGGCATCAGTGCTGATTACAGCGCCCCCCAGGCTCCATTGGGCCTGAGCACTACTGCCCACCATCAAGGCCGTTGCCACAAAACTGGCCGAAATAATCTTTCCTGTTCTCAAACTGTGCTCCTTAATCCTATAATAATTACAGCTGACTATACGTAGATGGCCTAGCATAGGTTCATATGGTCAGAGTATGTAAGGCAATAAACTATGCAGTTATGCTAGCTTCCCGTATCATAGCAGCATCATACTAATCTCAGGTTTTATTAATTTAAGCATGGAAAATTCAGGCCAGCCATTACAGCTTCAGGTAGCTCAACTACGCGCCCCTAGTCAGCAATGGGTTACGCAGGCTCCATCAGTTACAACCCCGGATCCTTTAATCGGCCAGCAACGTGCTCTGGCAGCTATTAAGCGTGCTCAAAGCATTGTCGGCAACTACTCGCATGTCTACGCAATCATGCCAGACGGCCTGGAGCCACAGCTTATATTTGAGCAAGTAGCCAGTAGTCAGAATTGGCCATTGCACGATTTACATGACTGGGTGTATTTGGTAAATCCTGAGGACTCGACTAAGCCCCTCTGCTTACATCTTCCCACGGGCACCGCCAAAGCCGCCATTGAGCGAATCTGGGCATTACTGGATACAGAGCTGGTTGAGCGGGAAGATATTTTACTTAGCATCCGAAAGCAGTTTAACTGGCCTCCTCTGAATCGTTACCTGCAGCAAATTAAAGACAAAACCTTTGAAGATCTTCCTGGTAACGAACTGGCCACCATTATTATCAGCCAGGACCGGACGAAAGCCTGGCATTATTGTGCCCGGGCCAGTGAAACTGAGCTATTTGGCCAAATACGGTTACAAACTATTGCGGGTACTGTCAGCAGCGAATTGCACCTGATCCAGTCTGGCGCCCTGCTTAAGGCTAATGGCGGTACTCTGGTTATTGATGCAGAGCATTTGTTACGCGAAACCGCACTCTGGCATCGACTAAAACATATTTTAAAAAGCGGTGAATTTAGCTGGAATCAGCCGGGTAACGAACAAACCGCCGTTTTTTACGAACCTCAACCGGTACCGGTAAAATTAAAAGTTATTCTTGCAGGAAGTCGTGGTTTACTTAGCCAGTTACGCGAACTGGACGCTGATTTTGCTAACCTTTTTCCGTATTTAGCTGACTTTACCGACCACTACCCGTGCCAACAGCAAAGTGTGGCACCCTACTTTAATTACCTGACCTACCTGCAACAAAGAACCCAACACCGACCACTCTCTCAGGACGGTTATCAGGAATTGTTAACCGTCGCTTCAAGCTTTACTGAACACCAGCAAGAACTTAGCCTGGACAGCCTGCGTTTAATTCAATTGCTGGAGGAAGCTGATGCCATCGCCCATGACGATAAAAGCAGCGAATTAAAAGCTATACATATAGATAGCGCTATCAAAGCACTTGATGAACGCGAACTTTATCTCGCTGAGCTCAGCCAGCAAAGCATTCTCGAACATCAGGTTAAAATTGACACCGAAGGTGAACTCATCGGGCAAATAAATGGCCTCACTGTGGTCACTATGGGCGGCAGCGAATTTGGCGAGCCCTCACGTATTACTGCCACTGTGCATTACGGCGACGGTGACATTATCGATATCGAACGCAAGTCCGAGTTAAGCGGTAATATTCACACCAAAGGCGTTATGATTCTGATGGCCTACCTGGCCAATTTATTTGCCGGGCGCGAACCTATGCCCCTGTCAGCTACTTTAGTCTTTGAACAGTCTTACCATGAAGTCGACGGTGACAGCGCCTCGCTGGCTGAACTCTGCTGCCTGGTTTCAGCTTTAAGCAACACTCCCATTCAACAAAGCATTGCGATTACCGGTGCCATAGACCAATTTGGTAACGTACAGGCCATTGGTGGCATTAATGAAAAGATTGAAGGTTTCTTTAAGCTATGTAAACAAAGAGGCTTAAACGGCGAGCACGGCGTTATTGTTCCCCAGGCCAACCTGATGAACCTTCACCTCAGTAAAGACGTGTGCAACGCTGTTGAGTCCGGCTTATTCAGCGTGGTAGCGGTCAATCATGTCAGCCAGGCTTTTGAGTTATTAATGCGGACTCCATGTGGGAAGGTCAGCGATCATGACCCGGATACCCTGTTTGGCCGCATCTACAAACGTATACGTGCAGCTCATCAACAGGAAGAACCCAGTCGCTGGTGGCGGAAATTATGGGTAAAATAACTGTTCAGAGTTGTTTAGCGTACAAGTGTTCGCTAAGCTAGCCCCCGAATTAATTAACTACTGGTGTTGAATGAAGCAATCTAGTTATACAAAAGAAGAGTTGTTAGCCTGCAGCCGTGGCGAAATGTTTGGTCCAGGTAATAGCCAATTACCGGCTCCAAATATGCTGATGATGGATCGCGTCACTGAAATGAATGAAGACGGCGGTGATTACGGTAAAGGTTACGTAGAAGCTGAGCTGGATATCTCTCCGGATCTCTGGTTCTTTGACTGTCACTTTCCCGGCGACCCTGTTATGCCTGGATGTCTCGGGCTGGACGCCATGTGGCAACTGCTAGGCTTTTTTCTGGCTTGCTCTGGCGGACCGGGTCGAGGACGTGCTTTAGGCGTAGGCGAAGTGAAATTCTCTGGTCAGATATTGCCAACGGCGAAAAAGGTTTCATACCATATTCATATGAAACGCGTCATCAAACGTTCTTTGTACATGGGCATTGGTGACGGTGAAGTTCGGGTCGATGGCCGTACTATCTATACCGCGAAAAACTTACGTGTCGGACTATTCACCGACACGTCAACGTTTTAACAGGGTTGAATTTTCAGCATAAAAAAGCCCCTTTCGGGGCTTTTTTGTTTTCTATTTTTGCCTTTTAACGTTGGAAAAGACCGTCGTTGCGTGCTTCCATGGCGTCACGCCAACCACCTAGCCACTCGGACTTAATATCATTGTTCTGATAAGGGCAGAACTCTTTAGAGCGCCCTCCTATTCCTGCTTTAAAGCCTTGTGAATGAGCTCTTTCCAGGCGGTCACGTTTTTGTCTTTTCATCATAACTTCCTCATTTCTAGCAATTGCTTAAATTTAAAGAAGGATGAGCGCTTCGCAGCAGGTCATAGTTAATTTGTAATGACAATCCGGTTAAAGTTCAATGATAAAAAAGCCCGAATCACAAACCTTCTTTTAAGGTGTTGATTCGGGCCGCTTTTTCTATTAGAACTATTTGGGTTATTTACGACGTAACAGTCTTCTTCTTGTTATAAGCAGTACAGCAATCAGCGCCATGACTCCAGCCAGTAAAGGATGTAATGCAGCTCCCTGCCGTTCTACTCGTTCATCAACCCCACAAGGCTCGGCGGAGGAAGGTTGCAGACGTAGTGCGCGCAATGCGTTTTGCTCAACAGCTTCGCCATCAATATCTATTTCGGTAACGGTAGTCCCCATCGCGAGTATCTCGCCATCATCATTGATATCCAGCGCATCAACTATGCGATATTCACTGCCGCAAGGTAATAACGTATTTAAATCAGTTATCTCATCAGTATTGATATCGTACAGGAAGCCAACAGTGGGTCTTAAACCACTTGATTGAGCTGTTGTATCTGTGCGTCCAACGACCATATTGTGGTTATTGATAGCCCGTGGTCTCCAGCTGGAGTTCGCATAAAAACCCAAAGGAAAAACGGCTTCAGCCTGAGGGTCATTTAAGTCATAAAAGAAAAGCCGTTCACGGGTAGAAAAGCCTATTCTACGGTTAGAATAGCCCACCACCATATTAGAGTTGCTAATCGCTGTCGCTGCATTACTACCGGTACCGTAGACACTCAGATCATCAGGATTGTCAGCTACTTTCAGAATATCAATTATCTGATCATCGCGAAAAACTACAGCTGTATTGATAGCCACAGTTGCCCCGTTTGGCGCTTCGTAATTAAAGCCACTACGTCCAACAGCAATACCGGCATCATTAATATCCAGAGCACTGCTACGCAACTCGTGGCTATCGCCATCTTCTACTTCCTCCAGGCTCCCCAGCGTGCGCGCGTTTACCATGGCCCCGCTGTTATCAAACTCCCAGATATAGGCTTGTTCTATAAATATAGGTTGTCGATTTGAGCCAGCAAGAGTGGTTGCCACCTCTCGTTGTAGCCAGCTTCTCCAGACACAAACGGTTAGCTCTTCTTTACTGGCATGAGCGTCACCTTCTTCATAATCATCAGGTAAAGTAGTGCAGGTTGTTATACGATTTTCAAGTCCAGAGGAATGTGCAACGCTCGCGTAACCAACTACCTGAGTGAGTTCTAGCTCAGGGTTATAATTTACGCTGGTTGCAGAAGATACTCCGCCATTAAAGACATCCGCGTCAGATTGCAGATAAGTTATCTCCTCATTTATTTTTATAAATCCTTGAGGGAAACTATCGCGGATAAAATACTCTACTTGCTCGCCCTCACGATCCGTCGTCATACGACGCTCATAAGGTTTAGTTGCCTGCCCTACAATGGAGCCATGAATATTGATATCCAGAGCCCGGACGTTAACACTATCAGTGTACTCACCAGTTTCAGGATCAATCTGATCAAATCCAGTCAGCTCACGATAATCAGTATCGTAGACATGACTGACGACAGTTCCTAATTTTTGCAGCGCCGGAGAAGCACCGCTGCCATTATAATTATTCAGGTAGGAACGTACTATACGATAATCAGAGTCGGTGGGGTTTTCGGGGTCAATAAAATGAAAAAGCTCAGGGTCAAGCAAGTCAAAACGTATATTTTGATTCCAAAGATTACTGTTCTG